>CAYYVZ010000001.1:0-47029 GCA_964475235.1 uncultured Myxococcales bacterium
GACATCTTCCGCGTGACGGCGGCCGGCGTCGTCAAGCAGATGACCTTCGATCCGAACGGCGGAGCCTGCGACAGCAGCGCGCCGTCGATCAACGACGCCGGCTCCCTCATCGCCTTCGACTCCGACTGCAACCTGACCGGCGAGAACGAAGACCTCGCGATCCAGATCTACACGGTGACGGGCGCGGGCGTGGACGGCGGAACCGTCAAGCAGCGCACGTCCGGCGACGACCAGTCGTGCTCCAGCCTGAGGGCGTCGATCGACGCCGAAGGCACGATCCTGGCCTACCACAGCGACTGCAATCCGGTCGGCGAGAATGACGACAGCAGCGAAGAGATTTTCACGGTCACGATCTCGCCGTCTCCGGTCGTCGAACAGGTGAGCAACGGCGACGACGACCTCTGCGCGAGCGGCGAGGTGCATCTCGCGGCGAGCGGCCTCGCGCTCGCGTTCACGAGCTACTGCGAGCTCGGGAGCGAGAACAGCGACGGCAGCGTCGAAGTCTTCCATGCCGGCGTCGGCTTTTCGTCGAGCGCGGTCTTCGCGGTGACCGAAGGCTTCGAATGCGCGAGCGTGGCCGGCGGCATCAGCGCGGACGGCACGCTCGTCAGCTTCGACAGCGACTGCGATCCGCTGGCCGAGAACGCGGACGGCAGCATCGAGGTCTTCCGCGCATCGACGTGTACCTGCGGCGCGCCCTCGACGCGCGGCGAGCCGAAGGCCAGCGACGCGCTCTTCATCCTGCGCGCCGCGGTCGGCAGCAGCGTCTGCGTGCTCTGCAGCTGCGACGTGGACGACAACGGCCAGATCACTGCAATCGACGCGCTGCGCGACCTCAAGGCCGCGGTCGGCCAGCCGATTCCGCTCAACTGCCCGTAAACGGTTGACTCGCTCCGCATGGGGCGTGGTAAGGTCGCCGCCATCCGACCGGGGGTCCTCGGCATGCGGAACGCCTTCGTTCTCGCGATACTCGTCCTTGCTGCGACCGGCGCATCGCCGGCACGCGCGGCAAATTCCAAATGCTTCGTCTACTCGGGCGGAGTCGTCAGCGTGCTCCCGACCCTCGGCGGCCTTCGCTGCCAGCCGCGCGATATCAACGACGCCGGCCAGGTGGTCGGATGGTCCCAGCTGCTGCCCGGCCAGGGCGACCACGCATTCGTCGCCAACGGTGGCGTGCTCACCGACCTCGGAACTCTCGGAGGCGACGAAAGCATCGCCGTGAAGATCAACGAGCTGGGCGTGATCGCGGGCGAGTCGCTCAACGCCGACGGACGGCGTCGCGCCTTCCGTTACAGCGGCGGGACGATGACGGACCTCGGCGTGCTTCCGGGCGACGAGGCGAGCCAGGCTGTCGACATCAACGACGCCGGCCAGATCGTCGGGGTCTCGTATGTCTATCTCGAGCCCTACCGCAGCTTCCTCTACGACGCGGGCATGATGATCGATCTGGGTTCACTCGGCGGCGGCGACACGCGAGTTGCCGATATCAACGCGAGCGGGCAGATCACGGGGTCTTCGAAGAACGCCGGCGGAGTCACGCGTGCGTTTCTTTACGAGTCGGGATCGATGACAGATCTCGGGACGCTCGGCGGAAGCCGGAGCGTCGCCACGGCAATCAACGATGCCGGCCAGGTGGTCGGCTGGTCGGACACGGCCGACGGCGGACAGCACGCGTTCCTCTACGAATCGGGGACGATGAACGATCTCGGCGATCTCGATCCCGGACAGAATTACTCGGCGGCCTGGTCCGTCAATGCGAGCGGCCAGGTCGTGGGCCGCTCCGACGTCGGCTTCACGGTTCACGGCTTTCTTTCCGATTCAGGCCCGATGACCGACCTCGGCATCGGGTTCCCGTTTGCGATCAACGACGCCGGCGTCGTCGCGATCGCCAGGGGGAACGACATCGTCCTCTACGACGGCGGCATCACGACCACGATCCCGCTCATCCCCGGCGCTTACGAGAGCCTCGGCTACGGGCTCAACTCCGCCGGCGAGGTCGCGGGGTACTTCATCGGCGAGTTCTGTCCGGACGAGCCGCTGCCGACCTGCCTCGCCGCCGAACGCTCCTCGCTGCGCATCGACGAGGGAAGCACCGACGCGAAAGACCTGTTCCAGTGGAAGTGGAGCGAAGGCCCCGCGATCGACGGGAGCGAACTCCACGGCGGCGACACCCTGCTGTGCCTCTACGACACGACGTCCGGAGCGTACTCGGAGGTCGCGAGATTCCGGCTCGTTTCCTATCTCGGCTGGGACACCCAGGGGAACGGCATGATCTGGGTCGATCGCGACGGAAACGACGACGGCGCGCGCAAGCTCCGGCTCAAGTTTGGTGACGACGGCAGGACGTCCGTCGCGTTCACCGCCAAGGGGGAAGCCGTGCCGATGCCGGTGCCGGTCAGTGGAACCGAGATGCTCGACCAGGATCCGTCGGTGGTGATCCAGCTCTACCAGGACCTCGCGGACATCTGCTGGACGAGCGAGTTCACGATCGCCGGCCGCAACGAGCCGGAAGAGTTCAAGGCGAAGGTACCCTGACGGCTTGCGCCCGAGCGGGGAAAATCGGGGACGGATCCCTGTCGCCCGGCGACGGGGCCTTTCACCAGCCATCGCCGTGCGACAGGGATCCGTCCCCGATTTTGTCGGGCATCGGGCGTCTGCGCGTTGACGACTAGGAAGTTCGGAGGGCTTCGACGACGGGCATGCGCACGGCGCGGATGGCGGGGAACAGGCCGCCGATCGTTCCGATTGCGAGCGCCCATCCCATTCCTTCGAGCACGAGGCCCGGAGTCACGCGGAACTCGAAGGCCACCTGCGAGAACGTGTTGAAGTTGAGCGTCGAGAGCGACGCGCCGTTGCAGTAGACGGCGGCCGCGCACGCGCCAATGAGGCCGCCGGCCGAAGCCAGCACGAGCGACTCGATCATCACCGACACGAGCACCGGCAGCCCGCCAAAACCGATCGCGCGCAGCGTCGCGATCTCGACCTGGCGGCTCGCGACGGCCGAGTACATGCAGTTGAGCGCGCCGAACGTCGCGCCGACGGCCATGAACGACGCGACGAGGTAGCCGAGCACGTTGATCAGCGTGGCGAGCGTCTCCGACTGCTTGGCGTAGTACTCGGGTTCGCGCAGCACCTTGATCGAGAAGCGCGGGTCCGTCGTCACCGTGCCCTGCAGAAGCCGGAACGACGCCGGCGAGTCGCTGTCGAGCCTGGCCATGAGCGACTGGAAGCCGCCGCGGCGAAACGCCGACATCGACGTCTCGGCGTCGGCCCAGATCTCCGTCTCGTGCACGTCGCCGCCGCTCGTGAAGATGCCGACGACGTCCCACATGCTGTCGCGCAGCTTGATCTGGCGGCCGACGACGAGCCCTTCGAACTGCGCGGCGGCCTTGCGGCCGACGACGACCTCGAGGCGGCCCGGCTCGAAACGGCGACCCTCGACGATCCGGAGCTCGTCGCGGATCTCGAACGACGCGGGCCCGACGCCGCGCAGCGGGACGTTGTTCGGCGACGTTTCGCCCTTGCGCGGAAGATCGACCATCAGCACGAGCTCGGCCGACGCGAGCGGCCGTCCGTCGGCGGCCTGGTCGATCGACGGCATCGCGGAGAGCAGCGCGGCTTCCTCGCGCGTGATGTTGCTCGACATCTCGGCGTCGGAACCGCCGCGCAGCATGATCACGCGGTTCGTGCGCCCGGTGGACGCGAGCGTGTGCTCGAAGCCGCGCGACATCGCGAGCATCGCGACCAGCACGCCGACCACGCCCGCGATCCCGACGACGATGACGAGCGAGGTTCCGATCCGTTCCGGAATCGTCCAGAGGCCGACCACCGTGATCTGCGAGATCTGTCGGAGCAGCCTCGCCATCATCGCCCCGCCAGCGCGTCCACGATCTTCAGCCGGCGCACGCGCAGCGCCGGCGGCAGCCCGATCACGAGCGCGATCACGACTGCGATCGCGAACGCGTGCATCCACGTCGTGGCCGAAAGGAACAGCGGCGGGAAGCGCCCGCCCGTGGATCCGTTGAGCCCCGGCATGATCGCCGCCGCCACGCCCACGCCCACCGCGCAGCCGCCGACGATGAGAAGACCGGCCTCGGCGAGCACGAGAGCGGTGAGGCGCGAGTCCGAAAACCCGAGCGTCTTCAGCACGGCGAGCTCCGGGATCCGTTCGCGCAGCGACTGCGACATCGTGTTGCCCGTGAGGATGAGGATCGTGAAGAACACCGCCGCGAGAATCCGGCTCACCATCACGCCGATGTCGCCGATCTGTCTCGCGAAACCGAGCGCGAACTCCTTCTCCGGCTGCGTCCGCGTCTCGTCGGGCGAATTCGCGAACATCCGGTCGATCTCGCGCGCGACCCGGTGCGGATCGGCCGAGTCGTCCACGCGCAGCGTGAACCAGCCGATCGTTCCCTTGTTGGCCGTGCGCGCTTCGTCGAAGTACGCGCGGTTGATGAGGATCATGTCGGTGTTGCCGAGCACCGCCGGATCGTGCGCATCGATCGTTCCGACCAGATCGAACTCCCAGTTCATGTCGCCGTTCTCGCGTGCGTAGATCTCCGAGCCGATCGGCAGCTTCTGGCCGACCTTCCAGCCGAAGCGCTCGACGAGCCGGCGTCCGGCCAGGGCGCCGGTGCGGGTTTCGATCACCGCGCGCCGCTGCTGCGGCGGGACGATGAACTCCGGGAACATGTCGAGATAGCTCGCGGGATCGCCCGCAATGACGGGAAACGCATTGCTCTGGTTCTGGTACTTTCCGCCGAACCAGTCGGCGCCCGCGACGCTTTCGACGCCGGGAAGCTGCTCGATGCGCGCGAGGTAGGACTCCGGCAGCGACTCGATGAGCGAGAAGCGCGCGATGGTGAGCAGCCGCTTCGCATCCGCGCTGCTCGCGCCCGACTCGAACGCGAGCTGTACCGCCTGCAGCAGCCCGAACAGCGAGAACGCGATCACGACGGAGAACGTCGTGAGGATCGTTCGCGTCTTGTGGCGCGTGAACGCGGCCCAGAGCAGCGGCAGCCATTTCATGCGTGCACCGCGGCCGAGTCTTCCAGCATCGTGCCCTTGTCGAGGTGGAGCACGCGCCGCGCGTGGCCGGCGGCCTTCGGATCGTGCGTGACCATGACGATGGTCTTGCCGTGGTCTCGGTTGAGCGACTCGAGCAGGCCGAGAATTTCGTCCGCGGTTGCGCGGTCGAGGTCGCCGGTCGGCTCGTCGCAGACGAGCAGCAGAGGGTCGGAGACGAGCGCGCGCGCGATCGCCACGCGCTGCTCCTGTCCGCCCGAAAGCTCGCGCGGCTTGTGCTTCGTGCGATCGGCGAGGCCCACGAGCGTGAGCGCGATGCGCGCACGCTCGGACCGCTCGGAAGCGGAGAGCGAAGTGAGCAGCAGCGGCAGCTCGACGTTGCGCTGCGCCGTGAGCGCGGGCAGCAGATTGTAGAACTGGAACACGAAGCCGACGTTGCCGGCCCGCCAGCGCGCGAGCTCTCCGCTCGTCATCCGGTCGATCCGGTGACCGTCCACGGTGATGCTGCCACCCGTCGGAACGTCGAGGCCGCCGATGAGGTTCAGCAGCGTCGTCTTGCCGGAGCCCGACGGTCCCATGAGCGCGACGAAATCGCCCGGCGGGATGTCGAGATCCACGTGGTGCAGCACTTCGATGGTCTCTCCGCCGCGGTGGTAGTGCTTGGTGACGTCGCGGACCTCGACGAGCGCGCGGCCGGTGCCGTTTCGAAGCGAGCCGGTGTCGCCGGGCGGGAGGCCTCGGGCTGCGGCGGACGCGCCACGCGGAGCTTCGCCCGAAGCCACGGCGTCACTCCGCGGTGCCGGTGCGAACGCGCGCACCGTCTTCGAGCGACGACGGCGGCGCCAGTACCACGGTCTCGCCGGCGGCAAGCCCGCTCGTCACCTGGCTCTCGGCCTGCGCGACCTCGCCGACGCTCACGGTCCTGCGGCTCACACGGTCGCCGTCGAGCACGTACGCGACGCGCGCATCGCCCTGCGCGACGACGGCGTCGCTCGGAATCCACACGCCAGTGGAAGACGAGGCCCCGCTGCGCAGGAACGACACGCGCACGCCCATGTCGGGCACGATGCGCGCATCCTTCGCCTCGATCGCGACGCGCACCTTGATCGTGGCCTTGCTGCGGTCGGCCGTCGGAATCACGGCGATCACGCGCCCCGGGATCTTCCAGTCGGGGTAGGCGTTGAGCGTCGCACGCACGGGCTGTCCGGCCGAGACGCGGCCGATGAACGATTCGTTGACGTCGATCTCGAACTCGAGCGAGTCCATGTCCACGATGGTCCCGATGCCGGTGCGCGTGAAGCCGCCGCCGGCCGAGATCGGCGAGATCATTTCGCCGGGCTGAGCGGCCTTCGCCACGACGACGCCGGAGAACGGGGCGCGAATGACCGTGTTGTCGAGCTGGACCTGGGCGACTTCGACGGCTTTCCCGGCGACGTCGATGCGGGTCTCGGCGTTCACGAGGCGGGCGCGCAACGTGTCGCGCATCGCACCGGAACGCTCGAGCTCCTGGCGCGAGCCGACCTGCTCTCGCGTGAGCGAAGCCTGGCGCGAGTAGTCGCGCTCGGCCTGCGCAAGGTCGGCGCGCAGCACCTCGAGATCCGAGCGTGCCGTGGTGAGCTGGGCCTCGGCGTGAAGCAGCGCGGCCTTCGCCTCGGTGTCGTCGAGGCGCGCCAGCACGGCGCCTTCCTCGACGCGCATGCCTTCCTCGATCAGCACTTCCGTGACCTTGCCGGTGATCTTGGCGGAAACGGTCGCTTCCCTGCGGGCAGTCACGTAGCCGCTCGCGTCGAGCACCGACGTGTCGGCCGCCATTTCGCTCGCGGCGCGCACGACGGCGGTCTGGACCAGCGGGCGTTCTTCCTCGCTGCCCGTGGCGATCCATGCAAGTGCAACGACGAAGGCGGCAGCGCCGGCAGCGGGCAGCTTCCAGCTCCGCGTGGCGCCGCCGGCTCCGGCGCGCGAGTCGCGGTCGAGGCGCAGCCGCTCCACGAGCTGCACTCGTTCCTGATCCCGTGATTCGCTCATCGCTCGCGCCGGTCGCCCAGATTGAAGCGGACCGATGCACGACGCCAATCGCACGCGTGAAAACGGGGACGGATCCGTTCTTGTGATCGACGGCGGGAAACGGAACCGCCCCCCCATTCCCCGCCGTCGTCGTGTGCTCAGAGTCGTTGCCACCCTGAACCCGTGCGCGTAGGTTCCGCCGCCGGAGCGCCGTCGTGACCAACCAGGCAGAGCAGGCGAGCGCGGCGCCGCCCGTGCTCGCGACCATCCTCGCGACCGGCTTCGGCTCCGGGTACTCGCCATTCGCTCCCGGTACGGCCGGAACGATCGTCGCCATTCCGATCGCGATGCTGATGCCCGGCGGCTTCTTCGCGCAGGCGCTCTTCCTCGCCGTCGTGATCAAGCTGGCCGTCTGGTCGGCCGACGCAGCCGCGCCGGCCTTCGGCCTGAAGGACCCCGGCCAGATCGTCGTGGACGAGATCGCGGGCTATCTGCTCGCCGTCGCCATGCTCCCGGCCGGCTGGCCGCTCTGGGTGGCGGGTTTCGTGGCCTTCCGGCTCTTCGACATCCTGAAGCCGCCCCCGTGCCGCCGGCTCGAGGCCCTGCCGGGTGGCATCGGGATCGTGGCGGACGACCTCATGGCCGGCCTCTACGCCAATCTTTCCCTGAGAATCCTGTGCGCTACGGGAATTCTTTCGCTTTAGTTTCGTGCCGGGCTCGCAATCGGGAACGCAGTAGCGTAAAAAAGGCGAAACTCAATGTCGGAGCCTATCCGGACCGCAGCCATCGTGAGCACTGGGGACGAAATCGTGGGGGGCCGTACCGTGGACACGAATTCTTCGTGGCTGGCGGACAAACTCGCCAGCCTCGGGATCGACGTCACCGCCTTCCTTGCGGTCAGCGACGACGTCGATCGCATCGTCTGGGCCTGGCAGAGCGCCATCGACAAGGCCGACCTCGTGATCTCGACCGGTGGCCTCGGCCCGACCAGCGACGATCTCACGACGGAAGCCGTGGCCGCCGTCGCCGGGACCGGGCTCCAGCTCGACAGTGTCCAGGCCGAGCGCATCCGCGAGTTCTTCCGATCGCGCGGCCGTACGATGTCCGACAACAACCTTCGCCAGGCCATGCTGCCGGTCGGATCCGAAGTCATTCCGAATCCCGTCGGCACCGCGCCGGGTTATCGCATCGAAATCCCGCGCCGTGCGGGCGGCAGCTCCGTCGGCATGGTCTTCCCGGGCGTGCCGCGCGAGATGAAGCCGATGTTCGAACAGACGGCGCTTCCGTGGATCGCTTCGCGGACCGATCCGGGCCGCGTCGTCGTTGCGCAGGCGTTCTCGACGTTCGGCGCGCCGGAGTCGGCTCTCGACGAGAAGCTCCGCGGCGTGGTGCCGGCGGACCGCGGGCGTCTGGCGTTCCGCGCATCGTTCCCGAAAATCTCGGTGCGCGTCAGCGTGGCCGGCGCGGAAGCCGACGCGCGTCGCGAGCTCGCGGCGCTGGCCGCCGAAGTGCGCTCGCGCATTGCCGATTTCGTCTACGCCGACGGCGACGCATCGATGGAGGAAGTCGTCGGAGGGCTCCTCAAGTCGGAGGGTCTCATGCTCGCGTCGGCCGAGTCCTGCACCGGCGGAATGATCGGCAGCCGCATCACCGATGTCGCCGGAAGCTCGGCTTATTACAGCGGTGGGATTGTGGCCTACAGCAACGATCTGAAAGAACGTCTCCTCGGAGTCAGCGTGAAGACGCTCGAACGATACGGCGCCGTGAGCGAGGAGACGGCCAGGGAAATGGCGGCGGGAGCGCTCGCCGCGGGCCGCGCCGACATCGCCGTCGCGACGACCGGTATTGCCGGCCCCGACGGGGGCACGCCGGAAAAGCCGGTCGGCACGGTCGCGATCGCGCTGGCAAGGAAGGGCCGCGAGCCCGAGTCGCGGCTCTACCGATTCTGGGGCGGCCGCGACTGGGTGAAGATCCTGACGACCCAGGTTGCGCTCGACTGGATCCGTCGCAGCCTCGTCGGCCTCGGGCCGCTCGAGCCGGGCACGATCACGCCGGCTCGCGGAGGGGCGAAGTGACTTCGACTGCAAATGCGTGCGCACGGCGCTGGCCAGAACGAGTGAAGAAGTAGAGTGAAGAAGTAGAGCGTAGTTCCGGAACGCGGACCCGGAGATGATGGAGCGATCGGCCGCGCGACTGTCCGATCCAAGCCGTCTGAGTGGAGAGAAGAAGATGTCGATGGACGAAAAGAAGAAGGCCCTGGAGCTCGCGGTCAGCCAGATCGAGAAGCAGTTCGGCAAGGGCTCCCTCATGAAGCTCGGCGCCGACGACGTGGCCCGGGACATCCCTGTGATTCCGACCGGCTCGCTTGGTCTGGACGTGGCGCTCGGCGTGGGCGGACTGCCCTGCGGGCGCGTGATCGAGATCTACGGACCGGAATCCTCGGGCAAGACCACGCTGGCCCTCGAGGCCATCGCGCAGGCCCAGCGCCGCGGCGGCACGGCCGCCTTCATCGACGCCGAGCACGCGCTCGACGTGAACTACGCGCGCAAGCTCGGCGTGCGCACGTCCGAGCTGCTGATCTCCCAGCCCGACAACGGCGAGCAGGCCCTCGAGATCACCGAGACCCTCGTTCGCAGCGGCGCCGTGGACGTCCTCGTCGTGGACTCCGTCGCGGCCCTCGTGCCGCGCGCCGAGATCGAGGGCGACATGGGCGAGCCGCAGATGGGACTGCAGGCCCGCCTCATGTCGCAGGCCCTGCGCAAGCTCACGGGCACGATCTCGCGCTCGAACTGTGTCGTCATCTTCATCAACCAGATCCGTATGAAGATCGGCGTCATGTTCGGCAATCCCGAGACGACGACGGGCGGCAACGCGCTCAAGTTCTACGCGACGGTGCGCCTCGACATCCGCCGCATCGCCTCGCTCAAGCAGGGCGAACAGGTGATCGGCAACCGCACGCGCGTGCGCGTGGTCAAGAACAAGGTCTCGCCGCCGTTCCGCGAGGCCGAGTTCGACATCCTCTACGGCCAGGGCGTCAACAAGCCCGGCGAGCTGCTCGACCTCGGCTCCGAGATGAACATCGTCGAGAAGAGCGGCGCCTGGTACTCGTACGGCGGCGAGCGTCTCGGCCAGGGCCGCGACAACGCCTGCGAGTTCCTGCGCGAGCACGGCGACATCGCCAACCAGATCGAGGCCAAGGTGCGCGAGGCCGTGGGTCTTCCGTCCACTGCTCCGGTGCTGAAGATCGTCGACGGCGGTCTCAGCGAAAAGAACGACGACGACAAGAAAAAGACCGCCACCGCCAAGAAGTGAGAAATCCGGGACGGATCTGATTTTCCCGTCAGATCCGTCCCGGTCCTTTTCCCATGCCCGCCTCCCGCCAGACCGCGATCGAGTTCGGCATCGCCGTCGTCTCCGCGCGCTCGCTTCCCGAGAAGAAAGTCCGCGAGCGCATCGCGAGCCGCTTCTCGCGCGAAGAGACCGAAGCGGCGATCGCGAGGCTGCGCGAGCTTCGCTACGTGGACGACGCCGCGTGGGCCGAACGATTCGTGCGCGACCGCTCGACGCGCGCCGGCAAAGGCCGCCACCGGATTCGCGCCGAGCTTGCGACGAAAGGCATCGATCGTGCGACGGCCGAGTCGGCGATCGATGCGGCGATCGGCGCCGACGACGAGCGCGCACGAGCATCGGCTGCGCTCGAATCGATGCGGGCGAAGCTCGCGGGCGGCGCCGCCAGCCCGGCCGAGCACACCGACCGAACCCTCAAAGACAGGCTGTTTCGCCGCATGCTGGCGCGCGGCTACCCGGCCTCCCTCGTGCGTGACTTGCTGGGCGTTTCCTAGTATCCCGTCGTCGCTGAATGACGGGTACCGAAGTCCGCAAGTCCTTCCTCGATTTCTTCCGTTCGAAGGGCCATCTCATCGTTCCGAGCGCGCCGATCGTTCCGGTCGGCGACCCGACCCTGATGTTCACGAACTCGGGGATGGTGCAGTTCAAGAACGTCTTCCTCGGTTTGTCCGAGCCGCCTTCCGCGCGCGTCGCCGACAGCCAGAAATGCCTGCGCATCTCGGGCAAGCACAACGACCTCGAAGACGTCGGCCGCGACACCTACCACCACACCCTGTTCGAGATGCTCGGCAACTGGAGCTTCGGCGACTACTACAAGCCCGAGGCCATCGAATGGGCCTGGGAGCTGCTGACGGGCGTCTGGGGACTTCCGAAAGACAAGCTCTACGCCACCGTCTACAAGACCGACGACGAGGCCGAGCAGCTCTGGAAGAAGATCACCGACATCGGCCATGACCGCGTGCTGCGATTCGCCGAGAAGGACAACTTCTGGGAGATGGGCGACACGGGTCCGTGCGGCCCGTGCTCGGAGATCCACATCGACCGCGGCGAAGGCGCATGCGACATGCAACACGTCGCCGGCCACGTCTGCGCGGTCAACGTGGGCTGCGCGCGTTACATCGAGCTCTGGAACCTCGTCTTCATCCAGTACCACCGCGACGACGCGGGCAAGCTCCACGAGCTGCCGGCCAAGCACGTGGACACCGGCATGGGCCTCGAGCGCGTGGCCTCGGTGCTCGAGAACGTCGGCGGCAACTATGACGGCACGCTGCTGCGCTGCCTCATCGCGACCGCCGAGCAGCTCTCGAAGCGGAAGTACGGCGACAACGCGGACAAGGACATCAGCTTCCGCGTGCTCGCGGACCACAGCCGCGCGATCTCGTTCATGATCACCGACGGCATCGAGCCGTCGAACGAAGGCCGCGGCTACGTGCTGCGCCGCCTGCTGCGCCGCGCGGCGCGCCACGGAAAGAACCTCGGCCTCGGCGACGCGTTCCTCTACCGCATCTGCGACACGGTCGTGGAGACGATGGGCGACCAGTACAACGAGCTCACGAGCGGCCGCAGCAAGGTCCTCGACACCGTGCGCGAGGAAGAAGAGCGCTTCGCCGTCACGCTCGACCGCGGCCTCGTCCACCTCGACGACGAGGTGAAGCGGCTCGGCACGGGCGCGACGAAGCTTCCCGGCGACATCGCGTTCCGCCTCTACGACACCTACGGCTTCCCCGTCGACATGACGGACGACATCCTGCGCGGCCGCGGCATGGCCGTGGACCGCGACGGCTTCGAAGCTGCGCTCGAAGAGCAGCGCGAGCGCGGCCGCGGCGCCCAGGCCGCCAAGGGCGGCGCGCGCGACTACACGCTGATCGTCGCTGCGGCGCGCGAGCGCGGCGTGAAGTACGCGGGGCAGCAAGTCGAAGCCGCCGATTCGCGCGTCGTCGCGCTCGCCAGGGGCGGCGAGCTCGTCACGTCGCTGAAGCAGGGCGAAGAAGGCGAGCTCGCAGCGGAGCTGACGCCGTTTTACGGCGAGTCGGGCGGACAGGTCGGCGACGCAGGCACGATCACGGGCAAGAGTGGCCTCGCCCTGCGCGTGATCGACACGCAGAAGCCGGCACCCGACGTCGTCGTCCACATCGTGCGCGTCGAGAAGGGCGAAGTCTCGGTCGGCGACGAAATCGCGCTTCAGGTGGACGCCGCTCGTCGCCAGGCGATCCGCCTCAACCATTCGGCCACGCACCTCATGCACGCGGCGCTGCGCAACCACCTCGGAAAGGGCGTGCACCAGCAGGGCTCGCTCGTCGATCCGACGCGGCTGCGTTTCGACTTCAACCATTCGGGCCCGGTCGCCGACGAGAAGCTCGCCGACATCGAGTCGGAGACCAACGCCGCCATCCGCGCGAACTACGAGGTCACCGTCACCGAGATGCCCTACGACGACGCGATCGCCGCGGGCGCGATGGCGTTCTTCGGCGACAAGTACGGCGACGTCGTGCGCGTGCTGAAGATGGGCGACTACTCGATCGAGCTGTGCGGCGGCACTCACGTCTCGCGCACGGGCGACATCGGCCTGCTGCGTCTCGACAGCGAGAGCGGAGTGGCCGCCGGCGTGCGCCGCATCGAGGCTTCGACGGGCGCCGGCGCGTTCGAGACCATCCGCCGCCGCGATGAGATCCTGCGCGAGATCGCCGGCCTGCTGAAGATCCGCGAGGAAGACACGGTCGGCCGCATCGAGAAGCTCATCGCCGAGAGCCGTGAGCTCGAGAAGAAGCTCGCGCGCGCGGCCCAGGGCCAGTCGCGCGACGTCGTCGCCGACCTCGCGGCGGCCGCGAAGAAGACGGGCGACGGCACCAGCGTCGTCGTCTCGAAGGTCGAGGGCATCGACGCGAAGTCGCTGCGCCCGGTCTGCGACCGTCTTCGCGAGAAGCTCGGCCCCTCGGTCGTCGTGCTCGCGGCGGAGGGCGACGGCTCGGCGAGCGTGCTCGTCGCGGTGACTCCGGATCGCATCGGCAAGTGGAACGCCAACGACATCATTCGCCAGCTCGTGCCGCTGATCGACGGACGCGGCGGCGGCAAGCCGGACTTCGCGCAGGCCGGCGGCAAGAATCCCGCCGGCATTGCGGCGCTGCTGGAGAAAGCCCACGAAATCGTCGTCTAGTCTCGAGTTCGCCGACTCGCAGCGGCTCCACGTGCTCTTCGGAAACCACGACGAGAACGTGCGGGCGCTCGAGAAGGCGCTCGACGTCCGCGTGGCGATGACCGACGAAGGGCTTCGCATCGAGGGCGACGACCACCAGACGGAGCTCGCCGCGCGAGTGCTGCGCGAGCTCTACGGCATGGCCGGCGGCGGCCGCACGGTGGCTCCGGCCGATGTCACGCGCGCCATCGAGATCCTCGCGTCCAGCAAGACGGCGACGCTGTCGGAGATGTACCGGCGCCCGATCTACGTCTCGCCGCGCGGCAAGGAGATCGCCCCCAAGACGACGAACCAGCGCCTCTACGTCGAGGCCATCTCGAAACACGATCTCACGTTCGGCATCGGTCCGGCCGGTACCGGCAAGACCTACCTCGCGATGGCGATGGCCGTCGCGGACCTGTTCCGCGGCAAGTACTCGCGCATCATCCTCACGCGCCCCGCGGTCGAAGCCGGCGAGAAGCTCGGCTTCCTGCCCGGCGATCTCGCCGAGAAGGTGAATCCGTACCTGCGGCCGCTCTACGACGCGCTTCACGACATGGTGAGCCTCGAGAAGGCGCAGACGATGATCGAGCGCGGCACCATCGAGGTCGCGCCGCTCGCGTTCATGCGCGGCCGTACGCTCAACAACGCGTTCGTGATCCTCGACGAGGCCCAGAACACCACGCGCGAACAGATGCGCATGTTCCTCACGCGCCTCGGCTTCGAGTCGAAGGCCGTCGTGACCGGCGACATCACGCAGGTGGACCTGCCGATCACGCACGTCTCGGGCCTCGACGACGCATGGAAAATCCTCGAAGGCATTCCCGACATCGCCTTCGTCCAGTTCGAGGACCGCGACGTCGTCCGCCATCCGCTGGTCAAGCGCATCATCGGCGCGTACGAGAAGAGCGTGCCGACGCGGCGCCAGTCTTCCTGACTCCCATCCCATGCCGGTCGAAGTGATCGACGAGTCTTCGCCGGAGCCATGCGGCACGCCGGAGGCGCAGTCCCCGCTCGGCGCTTCGGCCGAGGGGATCGCGACGGCGATTCTCGAATGCCTCGATCGCGCGGACGCGGAGCTGTCGGTCGCGCTCGTTGGCGACGAGCGCATGCGCGACCTCAATCGCGACTGGCGCGGCAAGGATGCGACGACCGACGTGCTGTCGTTCTCGCAGATCGAAGGCGAGCCGTTCTCGACGCTCCACGAGATGCTCGGCGACGTCGTGATCTCGGTGCCGGTGCTTCGTCGCCAGGCCGCCGACGGCGGCTGGACGGTCGAGGAAGAGCTCGCGCGGCTGCTGCTGCACGGCGTTCTCCACCTGCTCGGGTTCGATCACGAGAACGAAACGGACGCGCGCGCGATGCGCGTCGAGGAAGGACGCATCGTCGCGGCCCTCGCGGCGCGCGGAATCGGGTGTGCGTGGGAAGGGGGCGCCGCGTGAGCAAGCGCGCGCGCGATAACGCAGGGGAACGGTCCGATGTCCGCGGCGCCGCGGGGAAGCCCGGGTGGCGACAGATCGCCGGTGCAGTTGCGAGCGGGCTGCTGCTTGCAGCGTCGTTCCCGCGCATCGACCAGCCGTGGCTGGCCTGGGTGGCGCTCGTCCCGCTGCTCGCGGCGATCCGCGGCGCGCGTCCGCGCCGGGCGGCGGCGCTCGGGTGGCTCACCGGCTTCGTGTTCTTCGTGACGTCCGTCTACTGGATCCCCGACACGATCAGCAACTTCACGAGCATTCCGCACGTGCTCGCGGTGCTCATCCTCGTGATCGCGGCGACGTACGCGGCCTACACGCACGCATTGTTCGCGTTCGGGCTCGAATGGCTCGCGGCGGGCGGCGTGCCGCGCATGCTCGGTGCGCCCATCGCGTGGGTCGGCTGCGAGTGGCTACGCACGTTCGCCCTGGCCGAGTTTCCCTGGAACCTGCTCGGTTACTCGCAGATCCCCTTCGTCAGTCTCATCCAGGCGGCGGATCTCGGCGGCGTGTATCTCCTCTCCGCCGTGATCGTGTTCGCGAACGCATCGATCGCGAGCGGCATCGTCGCGTGGCGGAAGAATCGCTGGGGTTCGGCGCCGGCGCGGTTCGCGCTCGCGGCCGCCTGTCCGGCCTTCCTCTTCGTCTACGGCGAGTATCGTCTGGGCGCGCTCGAACAGATTCCGTATTCCGGGTCGCTGCGCGTCGGCATCGTGCAGGGCAACATCCCGCAGATCCTGAAATGGGACGCGACCGTTCAGAACGAGATCCTCGCAAAGTATCTCGCCCTCACCGAACAGGCCGCGGACGCAGGCGCGCAGCTCGTCGTGTGGCCGGAGACGTCCGCGCCGTTCTACATGGGGCGGGACACCCGCACGCAGGTCATCATGAAGACGGCGCGCGATCGCGGCATCGACATCCTCGTCGGCGCGCCGGGGCTCGAGGACCGCGACGGCGAGAGCATCAAGCCGTGGAACGACGCGTGGCTCGTGCAGGGCGCCGGCCCCGTGATCGGTCCGTACACGAAGATCCAGCTCGTGCCGTTCGGCGAGTACATTCCGTTCTACGGCATGCTGGGCCTTCTGGAGCTCGCGCCCGAGATCGTCGGGCAGCTCGGGCGCGGCAGCGAGCTCACGATCTTCGAGACCAAGCCGGTCGTACCGGCTTCGTCCGAAGGCGCGCCGGTCTCGCGCTCGGCGCGCTTCGCGACGCTCATCTGCTTCGAGGGAATCTTCCCGAAGCTCACGCGAGCGTTCGCAACCGAAGGGCCGGACTTCCTCGTCAACATCAGCAACGACGCATGGTACGGCGACACCGCGGCCGCCAACCAGCATCTCATCATGGCGGCGATGCGGTCGGTGGAGAACCGGCTGCCGCTCGTGCGCTCGACCAACACCGGCATCTCGGCGTTCGTGACAGACGAGGGGCGCATCGGACCGACGACGCCGCTGTTTCACGAGGACGTGGTCGTGGAGACGGTGCTGATCCGGAATGTCTGGTCGTTCTATCGCGAGTACGGAGACGTGTTCCTGCGCACGTGCCTGGCGCTGGTGGCGGTGCTGTCGCTGTTCGTGATCTTGCGCGGGCAGAACGCGCCGGCTTGAGCCACGGCCGGGTCGTTCCCGGTCGGCACGGCATTGGCGTTGCACGCTGCGAGTCACTAGCCTCCGCCGCATGCCCGCGCGCCCCGTCGTCTCCGTCATCGTTCCGACCTTCGACGGCCGGGAGTTCCTGGCAGAGTGCCTGCCCGGATTGCGGGCCCAGAGTCTCCCGCTCGATCAGTTCGAGATCGTCGTGGTCGACAACGGTTCCACGGATGGAACGGCGGAGTGGCTCGGTGCCGAGTACCCCGCGACGGTTGTCGTCCGCCTGTCGGAGAATCTCGGTTTCGCAGAAGGCGTGAACCGCGGCGCCGCAATCGCCAAAGGCGAGCTTCTCGTCTTCCTGAACAACGACACGTTTCCGGAGCCCGATTTTCTGGCGGAGTTGATCGAGGCGGCCGGGGGCGCAGACCCTCCGGATTGCGTGGCCGCCCGGATCCTGAACTGGGAGGGAGACGGGATCGAGTTCGGCGGGGCGTCGCTCAACGTCTTCGGATTCGGCGCCCAGCATTCGTCGTGGCAACCCCGGTTCTCGGAGACGAAGGCCGGGGACCCTCTTCCGTTCGCGTGCGGCGGCGCGATGCTCATCCGGGCAGATGCGTTCCGAGACCTCGGGGGCTTCGACCCGGACTACTTCGCCTACTACGAAGACGTGGACCTTGGCTGGCGGCTGTGGCTGTCGGGGCGTCGTGTGGTGTACGCGCCTGCCGCCGAAGTGCGGCACAGGAGACACGCCACGGGCGAGCGCTTCTCGACGACCTGGCGGCATTTTCACTGGTATCGCAACGCCCTGCTCACCCTGATCAAGAACAGCGACGAAGAGCTCCTGCCGCATCTTCTGCCGTTCGCGTTCATCGCGTTCTTCCAGCGTATCGGCGCGCTCTATCATTCTGCCGCGCAGGCTTCTGCCGCCGGCGACGTCGAGCAGGCGCAGTTTCTTCTGGGAAGCGCGGTCGGTGGTGCCGACGGCATCAGCTGGATCCTCGATCATCTGGAGGCCGTGTGGGACAAGCGTCGTTCCGTGCAGGCCCTCCGGCGGGTTCCCGACCGTGCGCTCGCAGACATCCTCGACATCCGGCTGGATTTTGGAGCGGAGGGAGATGCTTCGGAGAACGCGCGTGCGCTGCGGCTCCTTCCCTTCGTCGATCTGTCCGCTCTCATGACACCCGATCGTGCGGAGGCGGCGGCCATGGCCGCCGCAAGCCGAATCGCCGAGGACGCGAGAAAGGAGCTGGAGAAGATGCGCCCTGAGCTGGTCGCGTGGCACGCCGAAGCCAGCAGGCTCGGCAGGGAGCTCCACGCGCGCAACCTCGAACTGGCCGAGGCGCGCCGCAGGCTCGACGAGATTCTCTCCTCCCGGTCATGGCGCTGGACCGCAGCCGTCCGGTGGCTGATCGCCGCCGTGCGATGAAATTCGACTTCCTACTTTGCGGGAGTCCCGACGACGCCTTCTACTCCCAGTTCTCGCTCTTCCGGCGCAGTCTCGACGCACTCGGCGGCGACTATCGGGACGCGCGACTCGTCGGGGTCTTCGGTGCGGCGCGCGAAGTGCCGTTACCCGAGAGATGGAAGCGCTACTTCGATCGGATCGAGATCGCCTGGGCCGATTGCGACGAGTACCGGCGCGTGGAGACCTACGCGCAGGGCGATCTTCGTTACGAGCTCGTCCGGCCGGATGCCGATCTGGCGTTCCTCTGCGATGCCGACACGCTGATGTTGCGCCCGTTTCCGGACGATTTCCTGGCCGGCATGACGCAGCAGCCCGCGATCTCCGCGGTCATTGCGCACTATCCGCTGCCCATCGGGTTCACGCAGGAGGAGCTCGGGAAACTCTCGGTCGATTCCGTCGCGCGCTCGCTGATCGCCCGCTGGCCGTCCGTCTACGATGCAGCGATGCGTTTCCCTGGCCTGCGGCGCTACCTTCCGCTGACAGCGGAGACGAAGAGCGACGATGTCTGGGAGATTCTCGGGCGCGACATTCTCGGCCGCTCACCGGACATGGCGTTCGGCTACACGTTGCAGACACCCGAGTCGCGCCAGGCCTGCCCGTTCTACGTCAATTACGGCTTCGTTGCGGGAACCCCGGCGATGCTCGTTGCCCTTCATGGCGAGCTGCGCCGCATGCAGCCCCACCTCGCGGAAAGAATCGGAAAGTCGGTTGGATTCTACGGGCAGGCGGCCATCGCCCTGGCGGTCCAGAAGCTCGGGTTGCCGCACCGCGCGCTGCCGATGCGGTTCAACTATCCCAACGACCCGCTCGCCGACCGTCTCTATCCCGAGGAGCTCGCGAACGTGGTGTTGCTCCACTACCTCAGGACGACTCATTTCGATCGCCACCGGATCTTCTCCATCGAAGAAGAGTTCCGGCGGTTTCTCTCCCTCGATCTGTCGGGCAGCGATCGGGTCTTCCAGCAGTACGTGCGCGAGCTGACTGGCGGAACCTTTCCGTTTTCAGGTGCCGTGTGACCGGGAGGCCGTCGCGATGCGGCACGCAGTGGGCCCGCCGGTCCGGCTCCGCGCGAGCTACGGACGGGAAGCCACGTAAAGACCCATTCCGAAGAGCCCCTTCGGATCGAATCGGACGAGCTTCAGTCCCGCGGCCTCGAACGCGGCGGAGTAGTCCGCGGCTTCGAACAGTCCCATCTCGTGGCGTTCGGTGAAGTGCTCCACGCCGTCCGGAGATCCCACCAGGTACTCGACGTCGTGCGTGACCAGCGTTCCTTCGCGCCTGGCGACGAACATCCGCACGATCTTGCGGGGAGGATCCTCCACGACGTCGGTGACGACGCGACCGGTCCAGAATCGATCGGGAGTTACCCACGGCTCGACGAACAGAAGGCCGCGCGGATTCAGGTGTCGCGCCATGCGGCCGACCGCGAGACGGAGACGCTCGACGGTCCGCACGTAGGCGATCGAGCTGAACAGGCAGGTCACGACGTCGAAGGTCCGGCCCAGGTCGAAGTCCACCATGTCGGACTGATGAAACCGGACCGCCGGGCAGCGTGACCGGGCCGTCTCCAGCAGATTGGCATCGAGGTCGAGTCCCTCCACCTCGTAGCGCTCGCGTAGATGCTCCAGGTGCTTGCCTGTTCCGCAGGCGACGTCGAGAAGGGACCGCGCATCGGGACGAAGCTCCCGAATCTGCGCGTCCAGCGCGGCGGCCGCCGCGGCGTAGTCTCTGGAGCGATAGAGCAGGTCGAAGAACCGTGCCGATTTCACGTACACGCGGACACCTTTTTCCGGAGAGTCACGCCAACTCCCCGGAACGGTACGCGGGGAAGTAAGACGTGTCGCCGGTGCCGGATCGTCCGGCAAGATCGCGGTATCCGGCCGGATCGAGGATGCGGCCGCACAGGTAAGCCCATCGTCGTTCGTTCGAAAAAGCTTCCTTGAACGAGGTGAGCCCATCCTCGTTTCCGGGAACGAGACCGGCACCGCTGCCCCAGTCGATCCAGCGAGCCTTGCCCGCGAAGTGCTCGATCCCAGAGAAGTGCAGCGCATGGGACGCTCCCATGCGGTAGCCCAGCTCGTCGTAGGCGCCGAGGTGCCCGTAGACGATGTCGCCCTGGACCAGTAGCAGATGCATTCCAACCGCCGCGCCGTCGAACGAGGCGCGCAGGGCGACGAGGCCCGGGACGGCGAACAGTCGCGACAGTGCAGTTCGCGAGAGAGCCTTCATTCCCGTGAGACGATGCCGGCGGATCAGGCAGTCGTAGAGGCGCGACCAGTCGTCGACGAGGGACATTGGTTCGGTGAAGACCTCGACCATGAGCCGTTTCAGCGCATTTCGGGCGTGACGCCGGCGTTTCTTCGACACGATCTGGTCGATCGGTTTCGTCAGGTCGGAGACGAGGTGCTCTTTGAAGGGGACCACATGGTCGAAGATCGCCCGCAGGTCTGCTTGGCCGACGGGGCCGAACGGATCGGTCACCATCGTGAAGCTGATCCATTCCCGCCCGACGTCGTCGATGTCCGCTCGGAGCCCCTGCCAGTCCGCGCAGCAGAATATCGGATAACAGCCCATCGCATCGAGTCGCGTGGATCCCGGGACGGCACGTTCCAGGATCCAGCCGCCGCACCGCGGAAGCTGTCGCGGCGTTCCGAACTCAAAGAACGATCCGGCGTACTCCGGATGGGCGTAGCCCGAAGGAACCGGGACGGGCGCGGCGCTCATCGCGGGGCGGGACTCCGGTAGACGTAGGTGGTGTACTCCCACGTCGGATAGTCGTGCCGGATCACGAAAGTCCGGCTCAGCTCGGCCGCGACGAACCGGGTCAGGGTCTCGAACGGCAGATGGAAAAGATCGTCGCGCTCCCAGTCCACGATCTTGGACATCACGTTGAAGGCGATGCCCTTGCGGCAGTGTTTGTACGCCACGGCGATCATCTGCTGCCAGTAAAGAAGCATCCGCTCGTAAGGCAGCTCGCCCCGGAAGTTGAAAAGGCCGTTCAGGACAATGTAGTCGTAGTCGGGAAGGGCTTCGTCCGACTCCAGGATGTCCATGTGGAGGAACGCGACCCCGGGATGCCGGACCGCCGCGGCATCCAGGTACTTGCGGGAGATGTCGAGACCCGAATACCGGACGTTCCGGCGCAGGGGCGATGCATGGATCCGGTCGAGCAGGTGCGCGAGCCCGCAGCCCAGGTCCAGCAGAGTAACCGGCTCGTCCTTTTCGCGAACGACGTCGAGCATCACGTCGTACATGGCAGCGGCTTCCTGCTCGGAGCGGGTGTATCCCGCGCCGCGGAAGCTGTCGCCATAGCGCTCCAGGTCGGCCTCGCAGGCCGTCGACAGGTAGCGTTGTGGCGGCGGCGTTGTCACAGGGGAGGGCGCTCCATCCGGCGCGATGTACAATGCCTCGAATCGTAAGGGTTGAAAACGCCCGATTGGACATTGCCACTCGGTAGCTTACGCAGGACGAATCACGAGGCCAGCAACACGGCCGGAATGCCGCACGCAGGCGAGGGCGCGCGATGTCGCAGAAGACGCTCGAGATTCATTGCTGCCGCCCCTCTCTGCCGCGTGCGGGGGAGATTCTTCCCTACCTCGAGCGAATCGACGAAACGGGCTGGTACACCAACTACGGACCGCTCAACGGCGAATTCGAGCGCCGCCTCGGGGAGCATTTCCGGGCCGCGGCCGGCTGCATCACCACCGTTTCGTCCGGCACGGCCGGCCTGACGGTAGCCCTGATGGCCAGCGACGCCCGTCGCGACGGCTACTGCATCCTGCCGTCGTTCACCTTCGTCGCCACCGCCCATGCCGCGTGTTTCGCCGGCTTGAAGCCGTTCTTCGTCGACGTGGACGACGGCAGCTGGGCGCTCACGCCGGCCATCGCGCGGCAGGCGTTGCGGGAGGCGCCGGGGCCCGTGTCGGCGGTGATCCCCGTCTCCGCGTTCGGAGCGCCGGTCGACGCCGCCGAATGGGCGGAGTTTCGCAGCGAGACCGGGGTGCCGGTGGTCATCGATGCGGCCGACGGCTTCGACACGGCCCGTTCCTCGAGTGTGCCGACCGTCGTCAGCCTTCACGCGACGAAGCTTTTCGGGGTTGGAGAGGGCGGCCTCGTGCTGTGTGACGATGCGGGAGCCATCGAACGCATCCAGCGCCATTCGAACTTCGGCTTTTTCGAACGCCGTGAGGCGGACGTGACAGGCACGAATGCGAAGCTGAGCGAGTATCACGCGGCCGTCGGCCTTGCGGGACTCGACGCGTGGCCGAAGCGGCGGCAGATCCTTCAGCAGATTGCCGGGCAGTATCGCCAGCGGCTCGATGCGGCAGGCACGTTCCGGACGCAGGAGGGTTTCGGAAGCAGTTGGCTGGCGAGCACGCTCACCGTGGATGTCGGTGTGGGAAAGCGCGACATCGTGGCCGCAGGGATGCTTTCGCGCGGGATCGAGACGCGAGCCTGGTGGGGAGCCGGCTGTGCGTCGCACCGTGCATTCCGCGACTGTCCGCGCACGTCGCTCCAGACCACCGAACGTCTCGCGGCTCGCATCGTTTCGTTTCCCTTCCACGCAGGACTCGGGTCCGCCGATGTGGACCGGATCGTCGAGAGCGCACGGAGCTCGTCGCCGTGAGCGTCGCAACACCGAAGTCCCGTACGGCGGTGCTGGTCCTCGGGATGCACCGAAGCGGCACGTCGGCCGTGGCCGGCTCCGTACATCTCCTCGGCGCGGCGGTGCCGAAGACGCTGATGCCCGGCAACGACACCAACCCGCGCGGGTTCTGGGAATCCGACCGGATCGTGCCGATCCACGAGGAGATGCTCGAGGCGATGGGCTCCTCCTGGGACGACTGGCGCAAGGCAGACTCCGAGTGGCTGGACAGTGACGCGGCGGCCGCGTTCGCGGACCGCCTGCGCGAGGCGACGATCGACGAGTTCGGCGACGCCCCCCTGTTCGTACTGAAGGACCCGCGGATGTGCCGGTTTCTGCCGCTGTGGATCCGCGTCCTCGAGGGCCTGGACATCAGGCCGGTCGCCTTCCACGTGGTGCGCAATCCGATCGAAGTCGCCGATTCGCTGAAGCAGCGCGACGGCTTCGTTCTCGAAGACGCTGTGCTGCAGTGGCTGCGGCACGTCCTCGATGCCGAGGTGGACTCGCGGGCGATGCCGCGCTGCTTTCTCGACTTCGAAAGCTTCCTCTCCGATTGGGGGCCGCTACTCGACAACGCGCAGAAGCAGACGGGAATCGAGTGGCCGCGAACGCCGGCGGCAGCGCGCCGCGACATCGCGGAGTTCCTCACCGACACGTTGCGCCGGCACCGCGCGGCCGCCGCCGATGTGGAAACGGACCCGCGCCTCGCCGGCTGGGCCAGGGAAGCTTGCGCGCACTTGCGGACGCTCTCGGTCCGGCCGGACGATGCCGGTGCCATGGCGGCGCTCGATCAGCTGCGCGGCCGCTTCGACGACGCGTGCAGCGCGTTCGGCCGCCAGGTCGAGCGGCTGCGGACTACCATCGGGTTGCTGGATGCCGACCGGGCTGCGCTCGCCACGCGCGTGAACCAGCTCGAGGCTTCGCTCAGGACAACGGCGGCGGCAGGAATCCGCGCGCAAACGCAGATGGAGGTCGGCGCGATCGGGCTATCGGACGACGACAGCCGCGCAGTGATTGCCAGCGAGTTCGACGTGCCCTTTTACCTGGCCAGCAATCCGGACGTGGCCAGCGCGGGCGTGGATCCGATCGATCACTTCATTCGCGACGGCTGGCGCGAGGGCCGTGATCCGTCTCCCGGCTTCTCGACGAAGCATTACCTGGATTCGAATGCGGACGTGCGCCAGGCGGGCATGAACCCGTTTCTCCACTTTCTGAAGCATGGACGTTCGGAAGGCCGGCGGCCGAACCGGAAATAGCGAGCGTCCCCACCACGCGGCGCATTGATCGCCCGCGCCCCCCGTGGCAACTTCCGCCGATCATGGCGAAAGTCGAGCCAGAAATCCGTTCGCGAGTAACCGCCCTGCAGGAGAGAGTCGATCTCCTCGGGCGGCGGCTTTGACGTAGATACCCTCCGCAAGCGCTTCGAAGAGCTCGACGCGCGCAGCCAGGACCCCTCGCTCTGGAACGACCGTGAAGCGGCAGGCACCGTGCTTCGCGAACGCTCCAGTCTCGATTCCAAGATCAAGCACTTCACGGGCATCCAGCAGGCCAACGCAGACGTCGCCGTCTATCTCGAGATGGCCGACGAGGGCGACGAGGATGCGGCCGTCGAGCTGATCAAGCATCTGGAGGCGTCCGAGAAGCAGCTCGACGAGATCGAGCTGCAGCAGATGCTCTCCGGCGAATACGACCGCAGCAACGCGATCGTCGAGCTTCGCCCGGGCACCGGCGGAACGGAGAGCCAGGACTTCTGCGAGATGCTGCTGCGCATGTACCTGCGCTGGGCCGAGCGGCGGGGATTCAAGACGACGCTCACTGAAGTTCAGCCCGGCGAAGGCGCGGGACTCAAGTCGGCTTCCCTCATCGTCGAGGGAGAGTTCGCGTACGGCTATATGCGCGCCGAGGCCGGCATCCACCGGCTGGTGCGCATCTCGCCGTTCGACAACGCGGGACGCCGCCACACGTCGTTCGCGTCGGTGATGGTCTGGCCCGAGATCGACGACACGATCGAGATCAACATCCGCGACGAAGACCTTCGCGTCGACACCTACCGCGCCGGCGGCGCCGGCGGCCAGCACATCAACAAGACGGATTCGGCCGTGCGCCTCACGCACATCCCGAGCGGGCTCGTGGTGGCGTGCCAGAACGAGCGCTCCCAGCACAAGAACAAGGCCTTCGCGATGAAGCTGCTCGCGTCACGGCTCTACGAGCTGGAGAGGCAGAAGCAGGAAGCGAAGATGGCGGAGCTCGGAACGACGAAGGTCGAGGCGGGGTTCGGGAGCCAGATTCGCAACTACGTGCTGGCGCCGTACCGGCTCGTGAAGGACGTGCGCACCGGCTACGAGGTGGGGAACACGGACGCCGTGCTCGACGGCGACATCGACGGTTTCATCACCGAGTATCTGATGAAGCACTCGCAGGGGCAGATCGGAGCGGTGAAGGGGGCGGTGGCGGGTCGCTGACGACTTCCATCGATCCGCTGCGTCGCCGCGAGTTCCGACGACCGCGGCGCCGTGCTAGCTCCGAACTTCCATGAACCTGCAACTGCTCCGCAGGACGTCCGACGGGCGCAACCTGCCCGCGCTCGAAGGCGTGCGCGGCCTGGCCGTAGTGATCGTCCTTCTCGCCCACACGAGCACGGCCGGCGTGTTCCTGGTCGATGGGCTCAACTTCAAGGGCCGCGGGATCCTCGGCGTCTACCTCTTCATGGTGCTGAGCGCGTTCCTGCTGACGTACCACTACCTCGAAGCCCCGGCGAAAGTTTCGAGCTCGCTGCGCTACTGGCGCGACTACGCCGGCCGCCGCATCGTGCGCATCTATCCGCTCTACACCCTGATCCTGCTGCTCACGACGGTTTCGCCGCTCGTGTCCGAAGCGGTGGCAGGCAAGGTGCAGCCCTCCGTCTGGAGGCACCTGCTGCTCCTCGACGGCTACAAGATCTTCTGGACGATCCCCGTCGAGATGAAGCTGTACGCGCTGCTGCCGTTCGTGGTGACGGCGGCGAATGCCATCGCCAGGCGAAGCACGGCCTGGGCCCTGGTCGCTCTCCTCGTCTTCCTGCTGACCGCGTCGTCGATCTGGCCGCCGGGCATGATCGTGTATCGATCCCTGGCTCTGCGGGACTACCTCGCTCCTTTCGTCGTGGGCTTCATGGTCGCGTTCGCCTGGAGGGACCTCTCCCGGCGCGAACGCTCGATTCCCGTCCGCATATGCTGGGACGTCGCGGGACTCGTCGCGCTGGTCGCGATCCTGGCCCCGGGGCTGCTCGGCGACCCCTTCGGACCCAGCCACCGGCTGGCCAAGCGGGTCTTCGGCTCCGATGCGGCCTGGTACGGTGCGGCCTGGGGCATTGTCGTGCTGTCTACCGTCGCCGGGCGCGGCTTGCTGAACCTCTTGTTCGAGTTCCGCCCTCTTCGCGTCCTCGGGGTAGTGAACTTCAGCGCCTACATGTGGCACCTGCCCATCCTCGCGGTCCTGAGGCACACCTCGTTCGCCAATCGCAACGAACCTTTGTCCTTTCCGATCATCTTCGCGGCCGTCTACCTGTTCTCGATCGTCTCGTTCCTCGTCATCGAGCAGCCGGCGATGCTGGCCTTCAACCGGTGGCTGAAACGCGGAAAGACGAAGCCGGAACGGCAGCTCCAGAATCTCGAAAGCAGTCGCGAAGCGTCCTGACGACCGAATCTTTCGCCGGCCAGCCACATTCCTTCTTCCGTGGCGCGGGCGATGCGACTATTCTCACAGCAGATGCCCGTCGCGGCTGCTTTCCTCTTTTTCCAACTGCTCGTCTCCGTCGCGGCAGCTTCCACGCTGCCTCCCGAGCCGCATCCCGTTGCGAGCTGGGGTCGTCGCGGCACCGATCCCGGCGCGTTCTTCTCCGTCATGGCGATTGCGACCGCTCCCGACGGAAGCGTCTATGCCGCCGACACGGACGGCATCAAGAAGTTCACTTCCGACGGCGAGTTCCTGCTGGAGTGGGGATCGAGCGGCACCGGGGACGGCCAGTTCAAAACGCCGACCGGCCTCGCGGTGGGTACGACCGGAGAAGTCTACGTCGTCGAGTACTGGGGTCATCGCGTCCAGGTGTTCGACGGGAACGGCCGTTTCCTGAGGAAGTGGGGCGCGGAAGGCCGCGGCTCCGGCGAATTCTCGTGCCCCGACAAGATCGCGATCGGTCCGGACGGCGACGTCTACGTGACCGACGCCAACAACTTCCGCGTGCAGAAGTTCAGCCCGACCGGACAATTCCGGACGGCGTGGGGCCGGCGCGGCACGGGACCCGGGGAATTCGCAGTTCCGGCCGCGATTGCGGTCGGACCGGATGGTCGCGTCTACGTCACCGACTTCAGCGGCGGCGTCCAGGTATTCGAATCCGACGGTCGCTTCGTTGCGCGGTGGGGAGATCCGCCGAGCGATGTCCCGGCGCAGCGACCGACCAGCGCGGAGAGGCCGCCCGGAACAGGAATGCTCAAGGCCGGGAAGGGGGAATTCGGCGGGCCCGCGCCACCTGCGGCGCGCACCTGCGCGTCCACCCTGGAGAAGCCGGGTGGAATCGCGTTCGACGCCGGCGGAACGCTCCACGTCCTCAACCGCGCGTGCAACCGCGTGCAGTGGTACGCGCCCGGCGGCGACTACCTCGGCGGCTGGCAGGTGGACGATCTTCCGGAGTTTCCGATGGAGCGGCTGAGCGACATCGCGGTGGCGGCGAGCGGAGACGTGTTCGTCGGCGAGCGAAACGGTCCGCGCATTCGAAAGTTCGGCGTCGGGCCCGTGCATACCGAGCGAATCGCGCTCGAGTTCCTCGGCACCGAACGCCTTCGCCTGCTCGATTCCTTGATCGCTGCGCCGCTCGGTGTGCCGAAGTCGGCGGCCCTTCCTGCGCTACCGGAAGACGTGAAGCTCGAATGGGCCCACCGTGGATTCGAGCCGGAGCCGGTGCTGGTGTCGGCATCGTGGGAGATCGACGTGCCGGCTTCCGCGCGTGCCGCTTCGATCGTCACGGCCATCGACGACGCCCTGGGACGCAGGCTTGGGGAAGCGCCCGCGCAGGTCGACGTGTCCGCGGACAGCCTGGCCGCCGTGGTGCATGAACGCTCCGGCCTCGTCGTGCGAGTCGAAAACTCCCGCCGGGACACCGGCGCCTACCGGATTCGCCTCGAGCGCGAGAGTACGGGCATGCAGACGACCGGGAATGTGGATGCGTGCGATCTGCGCATCCTCGAAGGGCGCCTGACCGAGCTCGCGGGAACGTGGGAGATGCTTTTCCCCGCCCTGCGCGCCCGCCGGCCGCAGCTCGCGGACGCCATTCTGTCCAATCGCCTCACCGACGAATCGCTCCTCGAAGAGGTCCGCCGCGTTCTGGCGCCGGACTTCCCCGAAGCGGATCGCGACCTCGTGCTCCTCGCCGCCGACCAGTGGCTTCGCCCGCCCGACGCTCCGGACCGGCCCGCACCGAGGCGCCACAACCTCGACGAGAAGTGGAACGCGATCGGCTTCAGGAACTCGGATGCGCGTGGCTTGGGACGCTACTACGGCTCCATCCTGCCGTCGCTCGCTGCGCGAACGGGGCAGAACGAATGGGCCGATCGCGCGTTCCTGCTGTTGCTCGACCAGGGATGGCTCACCGACTTTCACGCGAGCTTCGAAGGCCCGGACGTCAGCAATGAGAAGTTCGTGCCGGTGCTGATCCACGGAGAAGCGTATCTCGCGGCGAACGCGAGCTCGGCGCTGCGGCCGTCGGTGGCGCTTCGCGTGGCGATGGCCCACGAGACGGCCTGGTCCCGCGGCCGCGGGGAGGAGGATCGCGAGCGGCGCGCCAAGGTACAGGAACACCGCCGCCGGGCGATCGAGCTCTATCGGGAGGTGGCGCCGCGCACGCAGGATCCAGCGCTGCGGCGCGCGATCGAAGAACGCGTGCAAACGCTCGACCGTGGCCAGTCCGGATGCATCGTCTACATGATCACAGGCGAATGTTAGTTTCGGACTGAACGAACATGCGCATCCGCCGGCTGATCGTCCGCCGGCACAGACCGGGCACGGACCGCCTGGGCAAAGGCGGCGAATGGCGGTGCGCTAGTCGCCGCCGGTCAACGTCACCGCCACCGCGACGTTCACGTTGCGTACGCGGTTGCCCTCGAGATCGGATGCGTCGTCGACGACGACGGTAAAGTTCGCGGGCACCGGAACCGGGGTGTCCGGCAGGAAGGAGCACTCGGCGAGCTCCACCGGATCGTCGAATCCTTCGAGCGAAATGAAGCCGAGCTGAAGCTTGCTCGTGGCATCGTTGGCGTTCGGCGCGAAGAGCACCGAGTCGATGCTGCTCGCGCACTCGACTTCTGCCCCGTCTCCGACGAAGCGTCCGGGCGCCGACGTATAGTTCACCGTCAGCTGAAGCGCGCCGAGCGGCTCGACCGTCTGGTCGAGCAGGAAGCGGATGGCGATCGGCTCCTGGACGATGGTCGTACTGGTCGTCGTGCCGCTGGTCGAAGGGGTAGTCGCAACGGTCGTCGACGTGGTCGTGGTCGACGGCGGCCCGCACAGCGGGGAGTGCTGGCAGTTCGGGTCTTCGCAGTCCTCGAGGCCGTTGCCGTCGTCGTCGACACCGTTGTCGCAGTCCTCGCAGGAGCGCGGGTCCGCGTCCTCGTCGATGCAGAGCGGCGGGCCTCCGTCGCAACCGGCGACGGTGCACACACACTGCGCGGTGCTCTCGGAGTTGATGTCCGAGACGTCGACCTCCGTGAACACGCACTGGAACAGGTTCGTGACGGCGGGGATCGTGCACCCGGTGATCGTCACGCGCAGCGCGTCGCCCGCGCCGAGCTCGGTGAACGTCGCCGTGCAGCCGCTCGTCGAGAGCAGGGCGTCGATCGAGCAGTTGGGTCCGCCGCTGGAGAGCCGCGCGAGGATCGCATCGGCGTCGGCGAGGTCCACGTTGACGATGACGCTGTTGCAGCTGCCGTCGCCGTTGATGCCGAAGAAGAGACGGATCGCATTGCCGCCGCCTCCGCCGTCGCCGCTGCCGCCGCAGTGGGCAAGCGCAGCGGCCAGAGCGAACGCGAACGCACCGTTCGCAACTGTCCGGGCGCCGCTACGGATCGCGTGAAGCCAGCGAGTCATGGAGATCCTCCGTCGCCGTGGGGCGTCCCGGCCGGGGCCCGCACCCCGCACGTCGTCGTTGCCACTTCGGTGGCAATGCCCCCCGGCACCGGAGGCCATCGTCGTCGCTGGACGACCAAAGAACAAGAGGCTTTCTCCGGCTACGGGCCCCCGTCCTTCTTCTGCCGGATCGCATCCGTGGCGATCCGCTCGACGCGAGCGGCGAGGCGATCCCACGTGTGCAGCCTCGCTCTCTGCCGCGCGCGACGCGCAAGTTTGGCGCCGAGTGTGGGATCCGTCCGGATCAGCTCGACGTGTTCGGCGAGCCTGCTGGCGCTACCGGGCGGATGGAGCATCGCCGCCTGGCGGTGGGCAAACAGGCGCGGCAGCTCACCGCTGGAGCTCGCTGCGATCGGAACGCCGGCTGCGGCGTACTCCCAGACCTTCAGCGGCGAGAAGTAGAACGACGGAAGCGCGGGATACGGTGCGACTCCGACGTGCATGCGCGCGAGCTGCCCGGCCACGGCCGACGGATCGATCTCGCCGGTGAGCTCGGCGAACGCGCCGAGCTGATGCTCGCTCAGGAAACGTTCGATCTCCCCACGCAGCGGCCCGTCCCCGACGATCAGCAGGCGATACGACTTCGACGCGCGGTGCAGCTTGCGGAAGGCCCGCAACAGCACGTCGATGCCGTGCCAGGGCTTGAGGCTGCCGACGAAGCCGACCACGAAAGGGTCGTCCTCCCGCCGCGCCGGGCGCGGCAACGGGGCGATGCGCGAGGTCGCGACGCCGCACGGTACGAGGCGCACCTTTCGGCGCGATGCTCCGTGAGCACGCGCGTAGTCCGCCAGATGGGCCGCGGTCACCAGCACGCGGTCGCTGCCCGAGAGCAACGCCGCTTCGATCGCCGCCGCCGCCGGCGCGAGCTCGAGCTCGCGATACTCGCGCTGCTGCTCCACCAGCGGCGCGTTCACCTCGAGAAGATGGGGAACGCCGGACCGGCGAGCCCAGCGCAGGCCCGCGATCGACCACAGGGACTGCCGTTCGTAGACGAGGTCCGGCCGCGGCCTCAGCTCCGACAACGCCGTCTCGAGCGAGAGGTTCCGGAGAAGCGAACGTACCTCCTTCGACTGGCGCGAAGAACCGGCTTCGCCCGCTTTCTGCATTCGCGCCGTCACCTCCGCGAGCGAGGCGTCGGCCTGCAGGTCGACGATGCGTGCCGGGAACGATCGCGGCGCCGTGCCCGCGTTCGCCGCCAACAGCGTGACGTCGTGGCCGCGCGCCGCGAGCGCCACGAGCATCTCCCGCACGTGGGTGGAACTGCCGCTGAAGCCGAAGGGGTCGACGCCGCGATCGGCGCAAACGTACGCGATGCGCATTCCCCGCACGGCCTGCTCTTCAGAAGTCATAGGAAAGTCGCAGCGAACCGTCGTTGATGTCGTAGGTACGGTCGGCACGCGTGGAGTCGTTGTCGCGGTAGCGGTAGCGAAGGCGCAGCATCGTGGAAGGGATCCACGGGACCGGAACGTCGAGTCCCGCTTCGTAGGTATAGGCGTCGTCCTCGCGCCCGAAATTGCTGTTGCCGTCGCCGCTTTCGTCTTCTTCGTACCCGACGAGGAAGTTGCGCCACAGCTTCTCGAACCGGAAGATCAATCGCACGTCGGCGGGCAGATAGACGTCGAAGCCCGCGAGCAGCCAGATTTCCTCGCGGTCGAAGTTGGAGCTGATCGCATCGCGCGCCGAAAAGCCGACTCCGCCCCGTGGTGTCAGGTAGGAGGTCAGACGGTAGCGCAGGCCCGCCTCGACGGCCTCTTCGTAGAAGGATCGCTCCCGAAAGGGCGGGTCGTAGAACTCCGCGTCGAACTCGAGGTTGAGCACCGCCGTCCAGCGCTTCCTGTCGCCGAACTTCGAACGCAGCTCTGCCACGAGGTTGTGGACGTCGGCGAACGCATCGGCGGTGGCGGCCGGATCGACGCGCAGGTGGTCGGGAGACAGCTGATAGCTGACGGTGAGCGACGCGAGGTCCCAGTCGTAGCCGAACGACGGGCCGAACTCGGCGTAGTCGCGGTTGTCGAAGGCGCTGTAAACGCGCGCTCGCATGAGTCCCCCGATGCGGTGCGGAAGCCAGCCGCGGGGGTGCCGTTGCCACTCGCCTTCGGCTTCGAATGTCGTGTACCAGGCTTCCTCCCGCCGCGCCTCGTCGGCGCGGACGTTGTCGGTGTAGCCTTCCTCGAGCGATACCGAGCCGTCGAGCCCCGGTTCGACGTCGCGCGCCCACGCGCCCGCCGGCGAAACGACCAGGGCGGCGGCGAGCGCGAGAGCCGCACGGAACGCTCGAGGAAGCCGGGCGGTGTTTCGCGTCATTGCCGGGCCTCGCTCGCGAGCGAGAGCTGCTTGCGGACGCGGCGCGCGATTCGCGTGGCTCCCGCAAAATCGATCTCGGGCCGCGCTTGCGGACGCCAGCCGCCCTGTGCGCGCGCGAGCAACTTGCGGACGGCGGCTTCGAGCGAAGCCGCCGAGACTTCCTCCTGCGGCAGGACGTCGACGAGGCCTAGCCGCGCAAGCGCGTCGGCGCGCATCGTCTGTTCCGCACGCGGCTCTGCGCGCGGAACGAGCAGCGCCGGCTTGGCGGCCGAGACGACCTCGCAGACGGTGTTGTACCCCGCCATGCTCACGCTCACGGTCGAGAGTGCGAGCAGCGCGGGGACGTCGGGGCTGAAGTCGCAGACGAGTACGCGCTCTCCGAGCGGCAGCAGACGGGCACGCAACTCGCGGCGCTCGGCGGCGGGCATGTCGGGGCCGAGGAGCACGATCGAATCGATGCCGTCGCGCGCCAGCCCGGCAGCGGCGCCGGCCCACGCGTCCATCAGCGCGTAACCGTCGCCGCCTCCCCCGCAGCTCACGAGCACGCGCGGCCTTTCGTCGAGCCTCAGCTCGCTGCGCAGCCGGTCCACCTCGGCGTCCGCGCTCGAGCGTACGACGTATCCGCAGTAGCGCGTGCGGCGTCGCACCGATTCGGGGAAGTCGTAGAGCTCGGGCGGATCGAAGACGGCCTGGCACCCGGCGATCCAGATCTCGTCGTAGAACTCCTCGAGCACGGCCGCCATCCCCACTTTCTTCCAGTGCTTGACGATGTGATCGGGCTGGTCGAGCACGTCCCGCAGCGTGAGCGCGATGCGCGTCTGCGGCCGTCGTTCGCGCAGATAACGCAGCGTCGAGAGCAGCTCGCCGCCGACGCCGCGCGGCGCGTTGTCCACGACCAGCAGATGGGGATCGAACGCACGCACGACGGCGCGAACCAGATTGCGGCGGATGCGCCGCACGCGATCGAAGCTGATGCGAAGATGGCGCGAGCGGTACTCCTCGCGCCCCGACTTCCATACGCCCGGCAGCTTGACGAAGTCGACGCCCGCCGTTGCCTCGAAGGCGGCCGCCGAATCGAGACCCGTGAGCATCAGCACGGCGACGTCGTCGACGTGACGGGCGAGGTGGGACGCCAGCGTGAGGCTGCGCCGGAAGTGCCCGAGCCCGAAGGTGTCGTGAGAATAGAAGAGAATGCGCCGCTTCATCGAGTGGCCTCCTCGACGAGGGCGGGCGAAATGCGGCTCCAGCGCAGGTGGAGCCGGTACACGAAGGCGAGCCGCACGAGGCTCGCGCGGCGGTACCAGCGAGTCGCATCGGCGCGCGCCGCGCGTCCGTAGCCGCTCAGCGCGGCGAGCTCGAGCGCGCGGTGCGCGTCCCGGCGGTCCCACTGCAGGCCGCGCAGGAACAGGTGGGCCAGCAGGTTGCCGAGGTCGAGCTCACGGTCGCCGGTGCATCCGGTGTCGACGTCGAGCAGCCACAGGTGCGGGCCGTCGAGGAACACCTGCTTGTCGTAGAAGTCGCGGTGGGCGAATCCGCCCTTCGAAGGGCGCGGCGCCTGCGCTTCGAGCGCGGCGAGTACGGGCAGGGCCGCGCGGGCGAGCGCCGGATCGACGTCCGTCATCCATTGCGCCCAGGAGCGCAGGAGCTCGAGCTCGTCTGCGCTTCCGTGAACGCGGTCGCGAGGTCCGTCGATCCTCGAGTGGAGCTCGGCGAGCGCCTCGCCGACCGCGCCGAGCGCGTGCGCATCGGCCGACTCGGCAAGGACTTCGTAAAGGCTGCGCCCGGCGACGGGAGCCACGAGGTCGAGGCCGAGCGACTCGACGCTGCCGAGCGGCGCCGGGACGCGCATCGCAAGCGGAGACGTCGCCGCCGCGAGATCCTGTTGCAGGCGCCGACGCCGGCCGGGCTCGCGCTCGACGGAGATCTTGCCGTACGCGAGCGTCTCGCTGCCGCGGCGATAGCGGAACTGGCAACGCATTCCGGCACGATAAGCGGCGACGTCGCAGGCGTCGGCCTTCGCGCCGGCAACGGCGCCGTGCGTGATCGACGGGTCGAGGCAGTCGCCGAGCTGGGGCAGGCGGTAGTCGAGCGGAAAGCGAAGCGCGAGAACGTCCTCGGCCACCATCACCGCCCCCGATGGGTCTCGACGTGCGATGCGTCGCACGACCTTCTCGCCTTCGGCCGCGCCGACCACGCAGAGGGAGAGCCGCTCGCCGTCGTCCGCATCTCGATAGCAGACGTTGAGGTATCGGCCGGGTTTGGCCCACACGGACTCGACTTCGAGGCTCGGTGGGCCGGCCCGGCCCGCGAATCCGGCCAGCAGGGCCGAGGCCGCGCCGCCGTCGAGCAGGCGATGGACGGTTGCCGCGTTCATCGGGCGCGCTTCTTTCCCGCGCCGGCCGTTCGCCGCGCCGTGCGCACGAGCGCGAGCACGCGTGTCGCGTTGCGTTTCCAGGTGTAGCGACGCACGAGCTCCTGGCGCGCGGTGCGCGACAGCTTCACCGCCAGCTCGGGGCGGCGGCGAAGCTCCCCGATCGACGCGGCGATCTCGGCGATCGCGCCGGGACGGTGGAGGAGCGCGCTCCGCCGGTGCTTCAGCACCTCGGCGATCTGGCCGACGCGGCTCGCGACGATCGGAGTCCCGGCCGCCATGTACTCGAAGATCTTGATCGGCGAGAAGTAGTCGGGCGCGTCTTTCGGATAGGGCGCGACGGCGACGTCCATGCGCGCGAGCAGGGCGGGGACTTCCTCGTGCGCCGCGGCCCCCGTGAACGTGACGGCGTGCGCGAGCCCCCACTCCGCGAAGCGCCGCTGGACGTCCTCGCGCAGCGGTCCGTCGCCGACGACGAGGAGGCGGTAGCCCTTCCAGCTGCGGTGCAGGCGCCGGAACGCACGGGCGAGGTCGTCGAGCCCGTGCCAGGGCTTGAGGCTTCCGAGGAATCCGATCGTGAACTCGTCGCGCGCGCGGTCGCGGCCGCGGCGGGACGGCCGAAAGCGCGCCGGATCGGCGGCGTTCGCGACGACGTGGACCGCGTGCTCGGCGGCGCCGCGCGAGACGGCGTAGGTTCGAAGGGCGGCCGACGGCACGATCACGCGGTCGGCCATGGTCAGCGTGTGGCTCTCGATGGCGGCTGCGAGCGACTCGTTCTCGAGCGCGCGGTAGCGTTTCTGCTCCGCGGGAAGCGGTGCGTTCATCTCGACGAGGTGGGGCAGCCCGTTGGCGCGCGCGAAGGCGCCGGCCGAATGACTCCATAGCGAGCAGCGCTCGTAGACAGCGTCGATTCGCCAGGCGGCGTGCAGCTTCTCGAGAGCGCGCGACATGTCGAGATTGAAGAGGACGGCCGCCGTCTCGGCCGCCGCAACCGGCGAGACGAGGGTTCCTTCGCCGCGCGACAACGCCTGCCGCGTGCGGCGTGCAGAGCGACTGCCGCCGACGTCGACGACGTTGGCGGGCGTGCCGCCGCTGCCGTCGGCCACGCGCGCGGCGAGGATCCGCACTTCGGCGCCGCGCTCGCCGAGCGCGCGCACCAGCTCGGCGACGTGCAGCGAAGCGCCCTTGTGACCGCCGATCGGCACGCCGCGGTCCGCGCAGACGTAAGCGATGTGGATGCCCCTGGTCACGCCGTCGCGCGCTCCGTGGGCAGATGGCGCCGGAACATGGCTGCCAGCTCGGCGACGTTGCGACGCAGGTCGAAGTGGGCCTCGGCGCGCCGCCGCCCCGCCCGGCCCATGGCCTCGGCGCGCGCCGGGTCCGCGAGGATCTGCGCGATGGCACCGGCCAGGCCGCCGATGTCGCCGGGCTCGACGAGCAGCCCGTTTTCACCGTCGACGACGATCTCGGGAATGCCGGAAAGGCGCGTCGAGACGAGCGGAAGTCCGCAGGCCATTCCTTCGAGCAACGCGGTGGGGAGCGCATCGACGTTGCCGTCGGAGCCGACGACGCACGGCAGAGCCACCAGCGACGCCTGGCGAAGCCGCTCGGTGACCTGTTCGGTCGATACGGATCCGCAAAGCGTCACGACGTCACCGAGGCCCCGCCGGGCAACGAGGTCGCGAAGCGACGACTCGAGGTCGCCGCCGCCGACGATGTCGCAGTGGAACGCGAGGCCGCGGTCGCGCAGCATCGCGCAGGCCTCGATGAGGACGTCGAAACCCTTCTTCTCGACCAGGCGGCCGATCGAGACGATGCGCGGCAGCTTGCGCGGTACCTCGGCCGGCGGGGGTTGGTTCGGGGAGAAGCGCTCGAGGTCGACGCCGTTGTAGAGCCGCACGATCCCCGCCGCTTCCGTTTCCTCGCACGCCATGAGCTCGAGCAGGTGGCGCCGGTTGTAGTCGGTCACCGTGACGACGAAGCGTGCGCGGCGGATCTTCCAGGCGAGCACGTCGCGATCGACGTCGCGGTGATAGATGTCCTTGGCATGGGCCGTCATGCTGAACCCGATGCCGCCGAGCTGCGCGGCGAGCAACGCGACGTGCCCGGCGCGCGATGCGAAATGGGCGTGCAGGTGTCCGACACCGTGGCGCCCGGCGAGAGAAGTCAGCGCGAGGCCGAGCCGCACGTACTTGCGCGGGAGGAGCGCGGGACGCTCGGCCTCGGCGATGTCGAGCAGGCGCGCGAGTCGTTCGGTAGCCTTTCGGACTTCCGCGTCGTCGACGACGGTTTCCTCGACGATCTCGACGGGTGCTGCGAGGTCGCGGAGGATCGCGTGGGTCACCGGAGCCGGGTTGCGGTGCAGCGAGAACACGACGGGGTGTTCGCCGAGTGCCTCGAGCGCGCGCACCTCGTTGATGACGAACGTCTCGGAAGTGCGTGGGAAGACTTTCGCGACGTAAGCGATCCGGTGGCTCACGGGGTGGCTCCGGGGACAGTTTCCCTCGCCGGCGTGGGTACGGCGAGAGGCGTCGTGGTCTCCGGAGCCGGCGCGTCCGTGTTCGCGCCGGCCGTCCGCCGAGAGGGATCGGGGACCAGCCGGCACGCATGGTCTTCGCAGACGGCCTTCACGTCGTTGCGGCAGAGGTCGAGCTGGATGCACACCGGTCGCGGGCGGCACGCGCTCTTGAGAAACAGCCGAAGCTCGTCGGTGTGCCAGCGGGTGACGGCGCCTTGCGCGCCGCCTTCGGAGCACGGGCAGCAGCCGATGCGATCGACGATCTTGCAGTCGTCGGCCGTCGCGCACCAGAACGAATCGAAAGGCAGGACGACGGGCTTGGTCGCCGCGGTGCCGTCGTGGAACGAGACGATTCCGAGGCCGAGCATCCCCGCGGTCAACAGCAGGGTCCCGACGGTGACGACCATGCTGCCACGCGAGGTCATGCCTTGGCTCCCGACGTCGCGGCCGCAAGAACAGGCTGTGCCGCTGCGCCGCTTGCGGGTTCCGCCACCACCTGGAGCGCGGGCGCAGCCGGCGTTCCTTCCTGGATGCGCCACGTGTCGCGATACCAGCCGGGCTGCTGGACGAGGTCGTCGTGGCGTCCGTACTGCACGATGCGGCCCTGGTCGAGGACGATGACGCGGCGTGCCTTGCGCACTTCGCTCAGGCGGTGGGCGACGCGCAGCGTGGTCTTTCCTGCACTGATCCGGGCCAGCGTGCGGTTGAGGTGCGCGGCGGAAGTCGCGTCGAGGTGAGCGGTCGGTTCGTCGAGGATCAGGATGGGCGGGTCGTTCACCATCGCGCGTGCGATCGCGATCTTCTGGCGCTGGCCGCCCGACAGCGTGTCGCCGCGTTCGCCGACTTTGGTCTCGTAGCCGTCTTCGAGCGCGACGATGAAGTCGTGGGCGTCCGCGAGCCTGGCCGCCGCGACGATTTCCTCGTCCGTGGCGTCGGGCCGGGCGTAGGCGATGTTCTCGCGGATCGTGGTGGCAAACAGGATCGGCTCCTGCAGGACCACGCCGATCTGCTGGCGCAGCGACTCGAGCGTGAACGACGTGATCTTCTCTCCGTCGATCGTGATCGTCCCCTCGGCGGGATCGAACAGGCGCGGGAGCATCGCGCAGAGCGTGGACTTGCCGGCGCCGTTCGATCCGACGATGGCCAGGGTCTGGCCCGGCTTCACCGTGACGCTCACGCCGTCGAGCACGCGCACGCCGGAATGGTAGCTGAAGCCGACGTCGTGGAAGCTCACCCGTCCCGCGAAGCGCGGCGCCGGCACGGCGTTCTTCGAGACGCGCACGCATTCGCTCACCTCCAGCAGCGAGAAGACGCGTTCGGCACAGACGCGGGCCTTCGACGCGCGGCTGGCGACCGTCGAGATGCGGCGCAGCGGCTTGTACATCGCGGCCAGGTAGGCGGTGAAGACGAGCAGATCGCCGGGGGTGAGGACGCCGGACATCACGCGCTCGGTTCCGAACCACAGGACGAGGCCTGTCCCGATGGCGATCATGATCTCGGCCGTGCGCTCGAGCGACGCCTCGAGCTTCACGGTGCGCAGGCCCTGGCGCAGAGATCGCTTGTTGGCTTCGCCGAAGCGCGCCGCCTCGTCGGCTTCGCGCCCGTGCACCTGCACCACGGCGATGGCACCGAGGGTCTCGCCGACGTGCGCTGCCATGCGACCTTCGCGGCTTCGCTGCTTGCGCACCGCCGTGCGGAGCTCGGCCGAAAGGCGCAGCGTCGAGAGCGCGAGCAACGGCAGCACCGACAGGCTGATGATCGTCAGTTGCCAGTCCACCCACGCCATGACGACGACCATCGCGACGATGGTCAGTGCCGAGGTCGCGAAGATCACGAGCGCCTCGACCATCATCTCTCGCATCATCGTGGTATCGGACGTGGTGCGGAGCACGAGGTCGCCGATCCTCTGGCGGCGGTGGAACGTGAGCGCGAGCCGCTGCAGATGGAGGAAGAGGCGGCGGCGCAACAGGAAGGATACCTCGTGCCCGGCGGACGCGATGAGGTAGCGCTGAAGGTAGCTGAACAACCCCCACAGAAGACCGATCGCGAGCAGCAGCACGCACGCGATGCCCGCGATGCCCGAGGCGCCGTAGCCCTTGAGCATCGAGTACGGGAAGGCCCAGCGGATGCGGTCTTCGGATCCGAGGGCGTAGTCGAAGACCATCTTGATCGGCCACGGGCGCGCGACGACCATCATGACGGTCCCGACGCTGCACGCGAGGGCCAGCCACAGATCCCGCTGAACGGCATGGAGGAACGGCGCCATGTCGCCGAAGAGGCGACGAAGCGACTGCCAGCGCAGCGAGCGCAGCAGCGGGTTGAGCGCGACTTCCACCTTCATGTCGATCGTCGTGCGGCGGCGGCCCCCGCGATCGCGCCGGCGGGAGGCCGCAGATCCGCCCGAAGGCGTGCCTCCCGTTGCGATCGCACCCAGGGCGCCGGGCTCAGTCGCCGTTCTGCTTGCGCCGCGAGAAGAGCTTGAGCGTCGCGATGGTATTGGGCGTCGCGCTGGATTTGTCGACCAGGATGCCGGTGCAAAGGATGCGCGTGCTCGTTCCGAGGATTCGTGCGGCTCCGTTCTTGACGTTTCCGAGGCCGGTGATGGCCGCGTCCTCGTGCAGGCCCACGCTGGTGCCGGTCGAGATGGTGACGGTGTGCCCCACCGGTAGCGGCAGCGTACCGTTGCCGGAGCCGACGGCGACGTCGTTGAGCGCGTCGCCGCCTTCGGGCGCGAACACTTCGAACGCGACGGTCGCGTCGACCGTGTCGAGCGAGGTGCACATGATCGCCGTCTCGATGCCGTTGTTCTTGATCACGCCCGGAACGTGGAACAGCACGCGCGTCGATTCGGAGGCCGAGATCGACGGGACGGGGCTGTCACCCGGACCGAGCGCGGATGCGCTGGTGACAAACGTGAGGACCACGGCCGCAACCGTGCTCGGAATCGCTGCTCTTTTCATCGTCTCTCTCCTCGGTTGTGGTCCGGTCAGCCCGGACAGTTCAGCTCTACTGCCTGGCCGACCGCCTTGCGCAGCACGCGCAGCGCGTCGCCCGCCTGGATCGCTCCGCTCGAATCGACGTCGCAAAGCGAGTCGGGACACGCGACCGCCTGGCCGACGGCGTTTCGCAGCACGCGCAGCGCATCGCTCGCCTGGACGCTTCCGTTCAGGTCGGCGTCGCCGCAGCTCGCTTCGGCCTGGCAGGTCGCGTCGCAGCCGTCGCCCGGCGCGGTGCCGCCGTCGTCGCACTCTTCGACTCCGCTGCGCACGAATCCGTCTCCGCACTTGGAATTGAGGCAGGTGGACGGACACGCATCGGTATCGATCGCGTTTCCGTCGTCGCACTCTTCCGGACTCTCGACGTTGCCGTTGCCGCACGCGGCGATCTGGCCGGCGAGGTAGCGAACGACCATCTGGTAACTGGCCTGGCCGTCGTCGGCGAGACCGCCGGCGAGGATTCGTCCGTTGTCCTGGAGCAGAAGCGAAGAGAGCTCCTCGTCGAACGTGCTCGCAGCGCTCGTCACGGCAATGCCGCCGTTTCCGAAGCTCGAGTCGGGCTGGCCGCCGGTCGTGTAGCGCACGAGCGTGAAGGCGCCGGCCCGCCCGGCATTCGAGACGCCGCCGGCGACGAGCTTTCCGTCGGCCTGGCGTGCGAGCGCGCGCGCAGCGTCGATCTCCCCGGGCGAGACGTCGGTTCGTGCGATGCCGCCGCTTCCGAAGCTCGCGTCCGGCTGTCCCGTGCTCGTGTAGCGCACCACCACGAAGTCGCCGTCGGCCTCGCCGGCAACGACGACCTTGCCGTCCGGCTGAACCAGGAGTGCGAACGCCGCGTCGTCGCGCGCCGAAACCGACGTCGTCACCTTGCCGCCGGAGCCGAAGGATCCGTCGGGCGTGCCCGCGGAGGTCAGCCGGGCGAGCGCGATGTCCGAAGAGCTCTTCTCCGACGCGCCCGCGAGCACGACAGCCCCGTCGAGGGGCTGGACCGCCACGGCACGGGCGACGTCGTTTCCGCCGAAATCGACGGTGGCGATTCCGTCGCCGGAGAAGCCGCTGTCGGGCTGGCCGCCGGTGGTGTAGCGCACCACCGCGAAGTCGCTGTCGCTTCCGTCGTCGGCGCGACCGGCGGCGAGGATTTTGCTGTCCGGCTGCTGCGCGAGCGCGAACGCTTCGTCGTCACCCTGGATGGTGGTGTTCGCGGTTCCGCCCGAGCCGAAGCCGGCGTCGATCGCCCCGGCCGTCGTCAGGCGAGTGACCGCGAAGCGACTTCCCGCGCGGCCTGCCAGCACGAGCTTGTTGTCGGCGCTCTGTCGGAGCATCGCATGGACGACCTGGAGCGTGTCGGCGCCGACCTGCACCGACGCGACACCGGCATTGCCGAAGGAAGAGTCTACCGTCCCGCCCGTCGTCAGCCTGGTGAGACGGAGCGTGGCGCGGTCGGCGGCTGCGTCGTCGATGGTGGCGACGAGGAGCTTGCCGTCCGCCTGAAGCGCCATCGCGACGACTCCTTCGTCCCCGATCGCCGACAGTGCGACACCCTGCGTGGCATAGGTACCGTCGGGGTCGCCGGGGGCGGCAAGGGCGCGAGCAACGCCGACGACGAGCGTGCAGACCACGGCGGCGACGCGCACCGATCGCGCACGCGCGCTTCGGCCGGGCGAAGCCGGGCGACTTCGGGGGGAGTGTTGCCGGGTCATGAAAAGCCGTCCTCCGGATGCGCGCGGGAACCTGCCTCGCTCAGTATTTCGAAGGGCTGTGGGGGCAAGCAATCGCCGTGCCGCTGCAGGTGTCCGGACGGGGACCCGGCGGCTACTCTCCTCATTCGGCAAAACGCCTGCGCGGCGATCGCCGGGCAGGCCGCTTCGTCCGCGCCGGGCCGGGCCTCGAACTCGGCGGAAGCGCACGACTTTCCCGGACCGCGCAGGATCTTGCGCGGTCCGGCCCTTTCAGAGGCCGTGTCGCTTGAGCTTGTACCAGAGGTTGCGCTCGCTGATTCCGAGCATTCGCGCCGCCTTCGCCTTGTTCCCTCCGCTGCGCGAGAGGGCCGTCTCGATCGCCTGGGACTCGGCCCGGGCGACCGCTTCGGCGAGCGACTGCTGCTCGTGCGCGGTAGCGGTGCGGCCGGCCGGGGCCCTTTCCGGAAGGTCGAGCAGGTGGGCGACCAGGTCGAAGCCCGAACGACCGTCCGACCCGCGAACGGTGAGCCGCTCGCAGACGTTTCGCAGCTCGCGCACGTTGCCCGGCCACGGATAGGCCTCGAGCAACTCGACGGCGCTGCGTTCGAGCGCGAGCGGCGGCGTTCCCATGCGTGTCGCCGACTCCCCGAGAAAGTGCGCGGCCAGCAGGGGCACGTCCGTCGCGCGGTCGCGCAGCGGGGGAACCTTCACCTGAAGAACGTTGAGGCGATAGTAGAGGTCCTCGCGGAAGCTGCCGTCGGCGACGCGCTCCTGCAGGTTGCGGTGGGTGGCCGAGACGATGCGCACGTCGACGCGGATCTGGCGGTTGCTGCCGATCCGCTCGATCACGCCCTCTTCGATGGCGCGCAGGATCTTCGGCTGGAGCGCGAGAGGCATGTCGCCGATCTCGTCGAGAAACAGCGTGGCGCCCGAGGCGACTTCGAATTTCCCGAGCCGGTTGTCGAGCGCGCCGGTGAAGGCGCCGCGCACGTGGCCGAACAGCTCGCTCTCGAGAAGGCCGAGCGGGATCGCCGCGCAGTTGACCGGCACGAAGAGCCCGGCGCGGCGCTCGCTGGCTTCGTGGATCGCGCGGGCCACGAGCTCCTTGCCCGTGCCGGTTTCGCCGACGACGAGCACCGGCGCACGAGACGTGGCAACCTGTCGCACCTGCGCGAACAGCTCCTGCATGACGGCGGAGCGGCCCACGAGGTCCGCCAGCGCGTGTTCCTCGTTCTCGCGCAGGTAACGATTCTCGCGTGCCAGCGCGTCGAGCTCGAAGGCGCGCGTGACGACGATGTCGAGCTCGTCGAGGTCGAAAGGCTTGGTGATGTAGTCGAACGCCCCGCGCCGCATCGCCTCCACGGCCGAGCCGACGGTTCCGTAGGCCGTCATCACGATCACCGGGATCGGCAGCCCGCGGCGCCGCGTTTCGCCCAGCATCTCGAGCCCGTCGCGGTCCGGCATGCGCAGGTCGGTCAGCACGAGGTCGATGCCTTCGTCGAGCTTGGGGAGCGCCTCGGCGACGGACGCCGCCGTGAGCACGCGGTTTCCGCGCTGGCCGAGCGACGCCTCCAGCAACCGCCGGAACCGCTCTTCGTCGTCCACGACCAGAATGGTTTGCTCACGATTCACTTGCTTCCTCCGCTCCGGCCGCGACGGGCAGGGTGACGACGAGCTTGGCTCCTCCGCCCTGGCGGTTGCGTGCGAGAACCTCGCCGCCGTGAGCACGAACGATGCGGCGCACGATCGCGAGGCCGAGTCCGATACCACCGTCGCGCTCGCTCGTGAACGGCTCGAAGAGGCGCGCGAGCACGGCCGCCGGGATCCCGGCGCCGCGGTCGCGCACGACGAGGGCGGCGAGCGGGCCTCGCGCCTCGATCGTGAGGCTGACCTCGCCGCCGCGCGGGCTGGCCTGCAGCGCGTTCATCAGCAGGTTGAGGCAGACCTGGTGGATCTGGTCGGCGTCGCAGGGCACGACGACCTTCCCGTCCGGTTCGCGGACCGTGACGGTGACGCCGCGATTGCCCGCTTCCGTCGACAGCAGGCTCGCCGCGCGTCGCGCCACCGCGGCCAGGTCCACGGCCGTCTTCATCGGCGGAACCGGCTTTACGAACTCGAGCAGCTCGGTCACGACCTTGGCGAGGCGGTCGGATTCCTCGCGGATGAAGACGGCCCATTCGCCCGCCTCGCGGTCGCCCGTGCTGTCCATGCGGCGCTCGAGCAGCTGCGCCGAGCTGCGGATGATGCCGAGCGGCGTGCGGAACTCGTGCGCCATGCCGGCGGCCATCTCGCCGAGAAACGCGAGCTTGGAGGTCCTCACCATCTCTTCGTTCGCGGTCGCCACGGCGGTCACCATCTGCTGGAACGCGCGCGCGAGCTCGCCGACTTCGTCGTCGGAGCGCGGAGACGGCACGTCCTCCAGATCTCCGCTGCGCGCGATGCGCGCCGCTACCAGCGTCAGGTCCTTGATCGGCCGCGAGAGCCGGCTCGCGAGCCACGCTGCCGCGAGCAGGCCGAACGCGACGAGTCCCATCCCCGTCACGAGCACGCGATCTCGCGCGGCCGTGACCGGGGCCAGCGCGAGATCCTTGGGAACGCTCGCGACGAGGTGCCAGCCCGGCGTCGGCAGCATTCCGCGGCTGCCGATCGGGACCTCGGCCAGGATGAAGGAGCGACCGCCTTCATCGCTACCTTCGCGCAACAGCGGCGGTGCACCGGGGGGAAACTGGTTGGGACTGTCGCCCCGCTCGATTCGCCAGTCGGCGATGTGCCGGATGTCGAGCGGCGTATCGCGGCCCGCGAGCAGCCGGTCTTCGCCGTCGAGCAGGCGCAGCTCGACGTGGCTGTGACCCGGCTTGGAGACGACGATTCGATCGAGCACCTCGCGGTCGAGCATCGCCACGAGAGTGCCGATCGCGGGGCCCTGGCCGGTGGGATCAGGGATCGGGGAGGCCAGCCTCACGAAGTGGGCCCGGTACTGCTCCGACCATTCGAGGGTCGGCTCGGGATCGGAATACCCGTCCGACGGGGAAGCGACGGGCGTGTCGGCGAGGTCCCGGCCGAGGTCGCGAGCGTCGCTCGAGGCCACGCACACTCCCTCGCGGTCGAGCGCGACGACGGCGAGGTAGACGCCGTAGTCGCGATGAACCGCCGCGAGGAAGCGTCCGATCGACTGGCCGGCGTCGCGCGTCGCGACGTCGCCCATGATCGCGAGCCGCGCCCACGTGCGCACGTTGAGGTAGTGCGCGGTCAGCATTTCCTCCAGCCCGCCCTTCACGTTGATGGCGTCGTCGGCGAGCTGCTCGCGAATCGACGGAAGCAGCGCGTCGCGCGCGGTCGCGAAGGCGACGTAGCCATAGATCAGCGTGTAGGCGACGAGCAGGACGGCCGACCCGACCAGGAGCTTCGCACGGATCGGCATTGCCGGCCCGCTCGGCGCGGGATTCTGTCGCTTCGACGTTGCGTCGCTGAGGGAATTCTTCGCCATCGTCGCGTCGCTGCTCCGACTCTAGCCCTGTCGGTGTCCTGTGCCGAGTGGTCCACGTGCCCGCCGTCCGCGTGCAGTCCTGCCCGGCGCGACGCCGTCCGCTCGTTCGGTCCGACGAGAGAGCGGCGTCACGCTCGCGACCGTCCGCGCCCGCGCGGGCTGCCGGAGCCGCTGGCAACACGTAGGCCGACCTGAAATGTAGTGGCGCGAACGTTCCGGCGGCGAGCCGCAGGACACAACCGCAGCCCGCCGGCGTTCGAGGAGAGGTTACGAATGAGCATTTCGAAGAGGCTTTCCGGGTTGTCGGTCGGGTTCGTTGCGCTGGCGGTCCTTGCCTCCGAGCCGGCGTACGCCGGCACCGTCAACGTATCCGCCAACGGTGCCGACAGCGGCACCTGCGGCTCGTCCGGCGATCCCTGCGCAACCATCGCGCAAGCCGTCACGAACGCTGCCGCCGGCGACACGATCGCGATCGCGCCCGGCGCGTACGCGGGAACGACCGTCGCCAAATCCGTGTCTATCGTGTCGAGCGCCGGCACGGGCACGGCCGTGATCACGAGCACTCTCGACCTCACCGCGAGCGGCATCGAAGCCGGCAAGAAGGGAAAAGGGCTGAGTTTCAGCGTCCCTGGTACTGCCGTCACGATCTCGGCGGATGAGGTCCTCGTGCGCGGCAACCGCTTCTCGGACGGCGCGACCGGCGTCGAGGTCAATGTCTCGAACGGGGCCGTCATTCGCGAAAACAGCTTCGACAACCTGACCACCGGCATCTCGGTGGTCAGCGGGGTGGGAACCCTGGTGCGCGGAAACGAGTTCGGATACTCGGGCACGACGGCGGTGTCTCTCGGCGCTACGAGCGTGGCCGCCGTCGTTCGCGAGAATCGAACGCACGGACCGTCCGGCGCCGGATTCGAGATCTCCGGACAGGATCACGTCTTCCTCCGCAACCAGGTGCACGGAAGCCCCGCCGGTGGATTCGTCTCGGTCGGTACTCCCACCGGAGTGACGCTGACGGAGAACATCGTCGTCAGCTCGGGGAGCCCCGCATTCTTCATTACTACGGGTAGCGGCTGGGTGCTGACGCGGAACGCGGCCGTCAACAACGGCTCTCCGGGGATCTATCTGACGAACGCAATGCCGAACGTCCTGACCGACAATCTCGCCATCGGATCCGGCTCGTACGGGATCCTCATCGCGGGCGGCAACGACCACGTGCTCACCGGCAACTCGGCGATCAACAACAGCGGCCAGGGCTTGCTGCTGGGATCGGTAGGGACGGGTGTGGTCGTCACCGGCGGGAACCTCTACGGAAACGGCTCCGGCAATTGCGGGCTCGAGAACTCGTCCGCGAGCGCCGTGACCACGAGCGACGTCTATTGGGGAGCCCCGGCGGGACCCGGGGCGGATCCGGCCGACGAGGTCTGCGGCAACATCGCCGGCGTCGTCATCGGATCGCCGGCGGATTCGCCGGCGAAGATGAAGGGGCCGGGAATCAAGTAGCGAGGTCCGCGGTTCCTCGCGGCCGGCTCTACGGGCCGACCGCGAGGGGCTCCTCCGGAATCGTTCGCGCGCTCAGCGCCGCCGCCCGCCGGTGCCGAGGCAGCGCGACATCGCGCGTTCCATGCGCAGGCTCGCATCGTCGAGCTCGGCCTGACTGATCACCAGCGGCGGAGCGAGGCGCACGACGCGATCGTCGTGAAGCGTCCAGCCAAGCAGCAGGCCCTCGCTGCGGCATGCCGCCGTGAACTCCGAGGCGAGCGTCGCCGTCTCCATCTCGAGACCGAGGAGCATCCCCGCGTGCCTCACCT
>CAYYVZ010000002.1:0-39110 GCA_964475235.1 uncultured Myxococcales bacterium
GCGGGTAGATGTAGGTGCCGCGCGCGATGTACTCCTTGAGCACGTCGTTCTGGATGGTGCCGCCGACCTTGTCCCACGTCACGCCCTGCTTCTCGGCGACGGCAAGGTAGAGCCCGAGCAGAACGGCCGCCGTCGAGTTGATCGTCATCGACGTCGTCACCTGGTCGAGCGGGATCTGGTCGAACAGCGCCTCCATGTCGGCGAGCGAGTCGATCGCGACGCCCACCTTGCCGACTTCGCCGTCGGCGAGCGGGTGATCGCTGTCGCGGCCCATCTGCGTCGGCAGGTCGAAGGCCGTCGAGAGGCCGGTGGTGCCGTGCGCGAGCAGGAAGCGGAAGCGGCCGTTGGTCTCTTCGGCGGTGCCGAAGCCCGCGTACTGGCGCATCGTCCAGAGCCGGCCGCGGTACATGTTCGGCTGCACACCGCGCGTGAAAGGGAACTCGCCCGGCATGCCGAACTTGTCGGTGGCGTAGTCGCTGCCGTTGGTGGGACCGTAGAGCGGACCGACGGGAATCCCGGAGAGAGTCTCGAAGCGTTCGCGGCGCTCGCTCGCCTTGGCCTTGACCGGCGCGAGCACCTTTTCGTTCCAGCGGGAGAATTCCTGATCGAAACTTGCCATATCGTGGTCTCCGAAGAGAAAAGTCCTAAATTTTCGAGAGTCGGTCGGCTCTTGTCATTCAAGAGCGGTGTCTGGATGTTCGCCCCTCGCCAGATCGGGGCTCAACGGCTCACTCCACCAGAACGAGGAGCTGGCCGTCGGAGACCTCCGTTCCTTTGTCCACGGCGATCTTTTTTACAACACCGGCGACCAGGGCGGTGATGTCGTTCTCCATCTTCATGGCCTCGAGCTTGACGACGGTCTGCCCGGCCCTGACCTCTTCACCCTCGGCCACGCAGACCTCGGTGATGACGCCCGGGATCGGCGCGACGACGGCGCCGCGGCCGGGAGTGGCCTTTCGCACGGCGGCGCGGGCCGGTGCAGGTCCAGATGGAGCCGTGCGCGCGGGCGCCTGTCGCGGGACGGGGCCCGGAGCGACCGACTCGACCTCGAAGCTGCAGCCCTCGACGACCACGCGCGCGCCGGAAGCCTGCTCGAGGACTTCGACCGTGTATTCCTTGCCGTAGGCTTTTACCTTGTACGTGGCCATGTGCGTTTCGGCGGTCTCGACGTTCGGGGGCTCGGCGCGAGCTCAGCGCCCGTGGAATTGACGGAGGTTGGCGATGCGCGCCGATCGTCCCCACGGCGTCGCGGCGCCGGGCACGCGTACGCGCGCGCGCTTTGCGAGGTGGGCCGCCCAGGCGGCCAGCGCGACGCGCAGCAGCTCGGGGCTGTCGGGTCTGTGGGCAGTACCGCCGGCGTCCGGTGGAACGGTGCGAAACTCGTCTGCCGTCTTTCCCATCGTGGATGGTTCCTGTCCCCTGTTCGCGTCGAACGCCGTCACAGCGGGATGTTGCCGTGCTTCTTCGGCGGACGGGTGTCTTTCTTGTTGGCGAGCATGGCCAGCGACTGCGCGATGCGGATGCGCGTCTGCGACGGCAGGATCACTTCGTCGATGTAACCGAGCTCGGCGGCGCGGAACGGAGTCGCGAAACGCCCCCGGTAGTCGTCGACCAGCTCCTTGCGCCTGGCCTCGGCGTCCGGTGCGTCCTTCAGGTCACCCCGGAAGATGATGCTCACCGCGCCGTCGGCGCCCATCACGGCGATCTCGGCGGACGGGTACGCGAGGTTCACGTCCGCGCGCGTGTGCTTGGGCCCCATGACGCAGTAGGCGCCGCCGTAGGCCTTGCGCGTGATCACCGTGATCTTCGGCACCGTCGCTTCGGCGTACGCGTACACGATCTTGGCACCGTGGCGGATGATGCCGCTCCACTCCTGCTGTGTGCCCGGCAGGAAGCCGGGGACGTCCACGAAGCTGACGACGGGGATGTTGAAACAGTCGGCGAACCGGATGAAGCGTGCGAGCTTGTTCGAGGCGTTGCTGTCGAGGCAGCCCGCGAGGTGCTGGGGCTGGTTGGCAGAGATCGCAATCGAACGGCCGCCGATGCGCGCGAAACCGACGATGGCGTTCTTCGCGTAGTGCGCATGCACCTCGAAGAAGCTGCCGGCGTCGACCGTCGCCTCGATGATCCTGTGCATGTCGTAGGGCTGGTTCGAGTTTTCGGGAACCACGCCGTCGAGCTCGGGCGTGAGGCGGTCCACGGGATCGTCCGACGCGAACGCCGGCGGGTCGTCGACGTTGTTCGACGGCAGGTAGCTGAGCAGCGTTCGAACCTGGAGGATGCAGTCCTCGTCGTTCTCGGCGAGAAAGTGCGCAACGCCGCTCTTCGTGTTGTGCGAGAAGGCTCCGCCGAGGTCTTCCTGGGTCACTTCTTCGCGCGTCACCGACTTGATGACGTCGGGACCGGTCAGGAACATGTAGCTCGTCTGATCGACCATCAGGATGAAGTCGGTCAGCGCCGGCGAGTACGAAGCACCGCCGGCGCACGGTCCCATGATCGCCGAGATCTGCGGCACGACTCCCGATGCCAGCGTGTTCATCGTGAAGATTTCGGAGAAGCCGGCGAGGCTCTCGACGCCTTCCTGGATGCGTGCTCCGCCCGAATCGTTGAGGCCGACGACTGGAGCCCCGGCCTTCATCGCCAGGTCCACGATCTTGCAGATCTTGTCGGACTGCGCGTGGCTCAGGCTGCCGCCGAGCACCGTGAAATCCTGCGCGAACGCGAAGACCGTGCGGCCGTCCACGTTGCCGTAGCCGGTGACGATGCCGTCGCCCGGGATGCGCTGCTCGTCCATCCCGAAGTCGTCGCAGCGGTGAGTCTTGAGCTTGTCGAACTCGACGAAGGTGCCGCTGTCGAACAGAAGGTCGATTCGCTCGCGGGCAGTGAGCAGGCCTTTCTCGTGGCGGGCGGCGATGCGCTTCGGGCCGCCGCCTGCGTCGGCCTGGGCGGTGCGCCTGTGGAGCTCGTCGAGGACTTCCTTGAGTGCCATTCCGTTCTCGTGTTTCCGCCTGGAGGAGGGCGTATCTGCGGCGCCTTTTCCGTCGACTGGACGGGAAAGCGCGTCTCCGCGGCAGGGGCCCGCCGCAGCCCGGGCACCCCTCGAAACGAGTTGGAGCCGTACTAGCAAGCACGTTTCGCGAGAGCGACCGGCGACGCCGCTGGAGTGGTAGCGACGGGCGCGGCTCCCGCTCGTGCGCGAGTCCGATCTGGCGAGCGCAACGGCTGCGGCGGGCGATGGCGCCGAAGCGCCGGTCGATGCGCGCGGCCGGCTGCTGGAGACCTGCGGCGGAGACTTCCATGCGCGGCAACTTCGGCGCACGCACAGTCGTTCGGCGCGACGGTCAACCATCTCTGCGACCTGCCGCGCATGGTCATGGACCGTCCACCCTTGGGGCTTGATTGTCCCCGGAAACGCGCTACCAAGCGAGACCCGCTCGCCCTGCCGTGGGGCCCGGTCAACACGGAATCACGCCTATGTCGCAACGTTCGTATTCGCTCGAGAATCCGCTCGCGTCCGTATCCACGGACAGCGCCGCCACATCCGCCGCGTCCTCCCCCTACGACCTTGCGCTTTCGATGGGCCGCGAGCTGATCGACAAGCCGCTCGCCGGTGGCGGGCTGCGCCGCGTGATGGTGCAGCACGAAAAGCAGCGGATGACGGTGTGGGAGCGCATCAAGGTCCTGACCGACAGCGAACCCAACTTCCTGTGGCAGAACTGGGGGCCGAACCTCGACGGCGCCTCGATCGTCACCGGCATCGTGAGCATGAAGGGCCGCGACGTCGCGGTCTACGGCCACGATTTCACTCTGCGCGCCGGCTCGATGGACGCGACCAACGGCGCGAAGCTCGCGCGTCTCATCTACATGGCGGGTGAGAAGGGCATTCCGCTGATCGGCATGAACGACTCGGCCGGCGCCTTCGTGCCGGCGGGCGTCGGTGGCCTCGACGGCTACAGCGAAGCCTTCACCGCGCTGAGAAAAATCTCCGGCGTCGTGCCGAGCGTGATGTGCATGTTCGGCTTCAACGCCGGCGGCGGTTCCTACCTCCCGCGCCAGGGATCGTTCATGATCCAGTGCGACGGCACGTTCTTCGGCCTCACCGGCCCGGGCGTCGTCAAGAGCGTCCTCGGCGAGGACATCAGCGCCGACGATCTCGGCGGCCCGCGCGTGCACGGCCAGAGCGGAGTCGTCGACCTGGTGACGAACGACGAGCTCGGATCCTTGCGTACCGCGATCCGGCTGCTGTCCTACCTTCCCGACAACAACCGCTCGTTCGCACCGCTGGTGCCGACGAACGATCCGGTCGATCGCTTCACGCCCGAAGAGGACGTGCTGTTCCGCAAGACTTTCTCGAGCCACGCCGGCTTCAACGCCCCGCTCGAGATCACGCTGTACCTGCAGCAGATCTGCGACCACGGCGAATACTTCGAGCTCCAGCCGCAGCGCGCGCGCAACCTGATCACGGCGTTCGGCCGCCTGGGCGGGCACGTCGTGGGCTTCGTCGCGAACAACAGCGCCGTGTCGTCGGGCCAGATCGACATCGCGGCCGCGACCAAGGGCACGCGCTTCATTCGCTTCTGCAACCTCTACAACATCCCGCTGATCTTCATCGAGGACACCACGGGATTCCTGCCGGGCAGTGCGCAGGAGCACAACGGAATCGTGCTCGCCGGCAGGAAGCTCCTCGACTCGATCATCGACGTTCGCACCCCGCGCATCACGCTGATCATCCGCAATGCGTTCGGCGGTGCGTATGCCGCGTACAATTCGCACTTCACCGGAGCGGACATGGTGTTCGCGCTACCGACGGCACGCATCGCGGTAATGGGGCCCGCGGGTCGCGAGTACGTGTACAAGGACGAGCTCGCCGCGATTCAGGAGAAGCACCGGGCCGCGATCCGCTCCGGCGCTTCCGAGCAGGACGCGGCGAGCGAACGCGACCGCGAGCTCGCGCTGCTCTCGCAGAAGTACGAACGCGAGCTGATGAACCCGAAGGAAGCGCTCTCGCTGGGGTCGGTGTCGAGTATCGTGATGCCCGGCACCACGCGCCGCGTGCTCGCGAAAAACCTGCTGTTCCTGATCAGCAAATACCAGCCGGCACCGATGAGCGGCGTGCAACGGGAGTTCGAGTGATGCTGGATCGCGATCTCACGCCGGCACGCTTCCACGAGTCCGAGTCGCCCTGGCTCCGGTCGCTTTCGCTCGAGCACGTGAAGTGCCTGATCGTGTGTCGCGGGCCGGTGCGCAAGGAGGCGATGGACGTCTTCGACCAGATGGGCATCCGCGAGTACGGAATGCTGCTGTCGGAGAAAGACTCGATCGTCTATCCCAAGTGCCTCGCGCCGGAGCTGCGCGGCTTCCGGTTCCCCGAGAGCGTGCATCGCATTCCCGAGTACATGGGCTCGGGCCAGGAAGAAAAGACGAGGCGCATCGGCGAGATCATCGAGATCGCCACGAGCCACGGCTACACGCACATCTTCGCGGGGTACGGCTTCATGGCCGAGGACGCGGAGTTCGTGCGCGCGATCGAGGCTTCGGGACTCAGGTTCATGGGCCCGTCCTCGCACGTCGCGGACGGCGCCGGCGCGAAGGACCAGGCGAAGAAGCTGGCGCGCAGCATCGGGGTGTCGGTGACGCCGGGAGTCGACAACCCGTCGGCACTCGCGCTGATTCGCAAGGCCGGCGACTTCGCGGGCCTCGAGAAGATCGCGAAAGAGCACGCGCTCGAAGCCGGGTTGAAAGCGAAGAAGCCGCTCGAAGAGAATGCCGAGCTGGTGCTGCAGGCCGGCTACCAGAAGCTGGTCGAGCTCGTGACGATCGCCGACCTCCAGAACGAGGCGGCGATCCGCTGCGACGAGATCTGGAAGGACAACCCGGGCCGCCGGCTTCGCTTCAAGTACATCGGCGGCGGTGGCGGCAAGGGCCAGCGCGTGATCTCCGAGCCGGGCCAGGTCCGCGGCGCGGTGATGGACATCCTGGCCGAGTCCAAGGTCGTCGCGCCCGGCGCGAACCGGAACTTCCTGATCGAGCTCAACGTCGAGACGACCAGACACAACGAGATCCAGCTCATCGGCAACGGCAAGTGGTGCCTGGCGCTCGGCGGCCGCGACTGCTCCGTGCAGATGCACGAGCAGAAGCTGGTCGAGGTGTCGCTGACCGACGAGCAACTCGACGTCGAGATCGCCGCCGCAAAGAAGGCCGAGAAGACGAGCGGCGCGAAGGCGCGCGTCAAGGCACTGGAGAACGACAAGACCGTCCTCGCCCGCATGGAGAAGGAAGGCGAGACCTTCGGCGAGGCGGTGAAGCTCGACTCGGTGTCGACCTTCGAGGTGATCGTCGAGTCCGACCGCCACTATTTCATGGAGGTGAACACGCGCATCCAGGTCGAGCACCGGGTGACCGAGCAGGTGTATCGCCTGAAGTTCACCAACCCGGCCGACAAGAGCGAGTGCTTCTACCTGGACTCCCTGATCGAGGCGATGGCGCTGCTCTCGGTTCACGGAGAGAAGCTCGACAAGCCCGAGCGCGTGGTCCGTAACCTCGCGGGTGCGGAGGTGCGCATCAACGCGACGAATGCCGCGCTGCAACCGCACGCGGGCGGCGTGATCGTGAGCTGGTCGCCGGCCGTGGCCGGCGAGCTGCGCGACGACCAGGGCATCGGCATTCCGAACCCCGATACGAAGACGTTCGTGCACTACAATCTCGCGGGCGCGTACGACTCGAACGTCGCCCTGACCATCACGCACGGAGATTCCCGCGAGGACGTGCTGACGCGGCTCGCGGACATCCTGCGCCGGACCGAGATGCGCGGCTACGATCTCGAGACCAACCTGCTCGTGCACTACGGCCTTCTGAGCTGGATGCTCGGCCACGAGCCCCTCGTCAAACCGACGACCCAGTTCATGAACTTCTACCTCGCCGGCGTCGGTGCGCTGGACATGGCGGCGCGCGACCTCGACCTCGCGCATGCGTGGAAGAGCCTGCTGCGAGCGCAGGACCCCGAGGCGCGCAAGGTCCTCGAGCTGAAGCAGACCCTGTTTCTACGCCCGATCGAACGCATGCTCGACAACGCGCATCTGCTCGCCGGATTCGTCGGCCGCTATCAGGGAAGGCTGTTCGCGCGCGACGGAGAGCGGTATCGCTTCCTCGGGAACCCGATCGATGCGCTCGAAGCGCTCCACCACTACCTGAACCTTGAGCCGCGCGCCGGCCGTGCGCCGATCGACATGATCTGGGACCACGATCAGAGGATCCTGGACGAAGCGCGCGGCTTCTACGCCGACGTTGCGAAGGCGCTCGGTACCGACGACTACGCGAAGATCGACGAGGTGTTGTGCGGCGAAAAGCCGCCCTCGCGCCTGCCCGCCGATCGCTTCGCGGCCTGCAAGGCCGCACACGCCGGCTTCCAGCTCGGCTCGAAGATCCTGCTGCTGCTTCCGACGCTCGCGCGCGTGTCGTCGTTCGACGAGATCACGGTGAACGAGAAGCTCGAGCCCGTGTTTCCGCCGGTGTTCACCGATGCGAAGACGCGCGCCGACCTGCACAAGGCGCTGGCGCCGGCTCCCAAGACCAGCTCGGACGAGATCCTCACTCCGGTTGGCGGCATGTTCTACGCACGCGAGGCGCCTCATCTCCCGCCGCTGGCGCACGAAGGCATGCACTTCGTCGCCGGCCAGCCGCTCTTCGTGATCGAGGTCATGAAGATGTTCAACAAGGTCTCGGTGCCGTTCTCGGGAACGATCACGCGGGTCCTGCTGCCGGACGGCGACGGCAGGATCGTCAAGAAGGGCGAAATCATCTTCAAGATCGAGCCCGACGACAAGCGGGTGGAAGAGAGCGCAGAAGAGATCGCCGCGCGCAGGAAATCGCAGACGGAGAAGCTGCTCGGCGCGATCGGTTAGGCCTTTGTTTGCACGGCGCCCCGGGTGGGTGGCGCAACGAGCCACGGCGGTCAGGTAGAACTCGGCTCGTCGTCTCCGGTCTCTCGCACGTTCGGAGGAAAGAGCTCCTCCGCCTGGAGTCGCAGTTCGAAGCGGGTCGGCGGGAGCAGGTCGTCCCCGCTCGCGATGCCGCTGTTCCGATAGACGCGGCCGCCCGCGACGGGCTCGGCGAACCATTCCACCTGCCGCTTTCGCAGATTGATGATCCAGTAGTTCTCGATGCCGGCTGCGGCGTAGATGCGGGACTTGCTAAGGCGGTCCTGGGCGAGCGTGCTGTCGGCGACTTCGACGGCGAGCAGGCAAGTGCCGGGATGCTCGAACTGCCACTCGTCTTCGCGTGCTGGGACGACGGCGATGTCGGGTTCAGGAACAGAGTAGTTACCGGCGCTCACGGGAAGCTGGCATCGCACGATTGCGCGACCCTCGAGAAGCCTTGTGAGTCTGGTGGTGATTCGCCAGGTCGTTGCCGCATGCGCCGGGTTCTGCGGAGACCTCGAGACGATGAGCCCGTCGAGCAGCTCGACCCGTTCGCCTGCCTCGAGCTTGCCGTCCTCGACGAGCTGAAAGTACTCCTTCGCGGAGTAGCGGCAGGCCTCGTCGCGGGAGGATTCCACGAGAGGGAAGCTAACAGATGGCGGAAGGGGCGGGAAGGGCACCCCCAGCCGACGGTCCGACGCAACACGATTCATGACGCGCCTGTCATCGACTGCGTTCATGACATCGCGGAGCTTGCCGCCACATCGTGTTTTCCGCCATGTTGATATCGTGATATCAGCCGGAGTCATGGCCCAGCTCGTCGTTCGCGACCTCGAGGAAGAGGTCAAGCGCCGTCTGCAGCGACTCGCGCGACGCCACGGGCGGAGCATGGAGGCCGAGGCCCGCGAGATTCTCCGCGCCGCGGTTTCCGCCGAGCGTCGCGAACCGGGGCCGCTCGGGAAGCGCCTCGCTTCCCGCTTCGCCGGCATTGGACTCGACGCTTCGATTCCAGAGTTGCGCGGGCAGGGAGCGAAGCCGGTCAGGTTCCGCAAGTGATCATTCTCGATACGAACGTTCTCTCGGCGCTGATGATGAGCCGGCCCGAGAAGCAGGTGGTGGACTGGCTGGACGCCCAGCCCTCGGAATCCATCTGGACGACCAGCGTTACGGTGTTCGAAGTGTCGTTCGGCCTGGCCATTCTCCCCAAGGGAAAGCGGCGCACGTCGCTCGAGCAGGCATTCGCGGACGCCCTGGCCGAAGATCTCGGCGATCGCGTGCTGGCGTTCGACGAGGATGCCGCGCGACACGCAGCCGCTCTGGCTGCGCGCGCTCGGCGTTCAGGCGGCCCCGTCGAGATTCGCGATGTTCAGATCGCCGGGATCGCGGCTGCCCGGCGCGCGTCGCTCGCGACGCGCAACTCGAAGCACTTCGAAGCATTCGGCACGAAGCTGATCGACCCCTGGCGACTCTGAGAGGATCTCGCGGCGCGCTCAGTCGTTACGCGCCTTCCACTTCGTCGTGCTGTCCGGATCGCCGAGCGGGACGGTGAAGCCTGCCTGCCAGCAGTTTCCCGATTCCTCGTTCTGGAGAACGGCGAGCACGGGGAGCGTGAGCGGCACCGACGGCACGTCGAGTGTCACGCCGCGCGCCTTGAGCTTGATCGACGCCTTGCCGTCGTCGCCGGCCTTGAGCTGGAGGCCGGTGAGCCCGCCGCTGGTGCCGTCGCGGTCCTTGTAGCGGAAGCCCGTCGCCAGCGCGGTCCAGCAGTCGTTGCCGTCGCAGGTCCCGCCCGCCGGTACGCGAAACCCGGTCGCCACGTCGTCGTCGCCTTCATAGACACAGAAAAGATAACTCGCCGTCGTCGTCGGGTCGTCGAGTTCTTCGAGGCTCGTGGCGGCGCCCTTCCACTTCCACGAAGCGGCGTTGCGATCGTTCGTGCTGCCTTCGACGAACGAAAGCGTGCTGCCTCCGGCGCTCGCGGCCTTGCAGCCGACCGGAGGCGTCTCCGGACAGACGAACGCAGTCGCGTCGAGCCGGACGTCGTCGAAGTTCACTTCGGTGCCGGGCGCGGCGTCGAGATTGGTGAGACGAATGCCGAGGGCCTGTCCGGCCTGTGGGTGCGAGACGCCGGTGGTCACCTGGACGGTGGAAGTCAGGAAGCGGCCCTCTCCGGGGAGGAGCGTGTTTTCGTCGCTCGCGATCACGACACCGCCGGCAAGAAGCTCGACGCGGTAGCCGGGAAAGCCGTCGAAATCGAAATCGTTGGGCGGCGGTGCGCTCGCCATGTTGCCGATCTCGACCGTGAGCGTGTACTCGGTCGAGAGCTGGAGCGTCGCTGCGAGAGTCTGCTGCATGCCCGCTTCGTCGCCGGAGAAGTTCTGGAAGAACGTGACGCCGACGTTGTCGCCGTCGGGCACGGGCTCGACGTAGAGGATCGTCGAGTTGGGGTTGACCACGCCGACCACGCGCGTGTTCATGTTGAGAGTGCCGAAGCTGGTCCAGCCGGTGGGAGCGACGGCACCGACGATGAAGCTGTCCGGCGGAGTCACCGGCTGCTCGAAGCTCGGGTTGAGGATGGTGACTGGAGCCGCTGCGGCGAGTGCGGGCGTCAGCGCCAGCAGTAAGCCGGCCGCGGCGCACGCGAAACGGTCGAACGTCTGATTCGTCATGGGTCCCCCTCGAGTCGTCCCGAGCTTAGGGGGAACTCGAGCGGGCCGTCAATGCGGTCCGGGCGAATACGGACCGGGGAAAAGAGCCTCTTCCCGCGGCCGGACAACCTGGTCTCAGCCGGCCTCTGCCATCCGCGCAACCGGCTCGCGCCTCGGCACGTGCACGAACCCCACCTGGTGCAGGAACTGCGTCATGTGGTCGATGTACGCGCCGCGATCGAGATGCAGCAGGTGATTGCCGGGGAACCAGTGGATGCGGCAGCGTCCCCAGTGATCCCACAGCAGCCGCGAGTGTTTCGGCGGCGCGAGGCGATCGCCGACGCCACCGATGATCATGAGACGTTCGGGCGGCAGCTTCGGCTGGTACGTGAGCGGCGTCGTCACCGCCATGATCTCGCGCAGGTAGCGCACCGACCAGCCGAGACCGAAAAGTCCCGTGCGAACGATCGCGCCGGCCGGCTGCCACTCGAGCAGCAGGTCCACCGGACTGCACACCGGAACGTTCGGGATCACCGCTTCGAGATCGTCGTGCAGGCTCGCGAGCAGCGCCGACGTCCATCCGCCGAGACTCACGCCCGTGACGGCGATCTTCTCGACGCCGCACTGGCGGCGCAGGTAACGCATCAGCACGCGCAGGTCGCAGATCGCCTGGCCCATGCTCTCATTGATGCCGCTCATGCCGGCCGAGAAGAACCCCTGGCCGCTGTAGACGGTCGAGTCTTCCGCGCGCAGCCCGTGGTGCGGCAACGTCGCGAGTACGACGTCGTAGCCCTGCTCGTAGTACTGCTGCAGCGAAAAGAAGCGTACGTTGAGCCAGTACGGGTCGGCCATGAAGCCGTGGATCGCGAGCAGCACCGGGCGCGGGCCGTCGCCATGCCGCCACCATCGCGCACGCGCGATGCGGTTGTTCTTGTGGCTCGCGAACACCGGATCCATGCGCGGGTTCCACGGCTCGTACGGCGACTCGAACTTGAGACCGATGCAGCGGCCGTCGTCCGGCTGGAAGATCGACCAGCGCGGCTCGTACTCGCGGACCTGGACGTGGTCGGGCGGCTCGCGGAAGAACGCCGCGGGCTCCTGCCCCGGCTGCACGAGGTCGATGTATCGCTGCCAGTCCTGCGGGCCGTCGAGGAAGCCCTTGCCGTAGAGCGACGGCAGGTATCCGAGCGGCAGCGTCGCCGTAAGAAGGGCGCCGCCCCACGTCCGCATCACCAGATCGATCGCGGCGGTCGCGTTGACGCGAGCCCAGTCCCACGGCTCGAGCTCGAAGCCTTCCGGCCGGTCGCAGAAGTTGCTCTCGAGGTTATCCCACCATTTTCCGCCGGGCAGGATCTGCGGCGGCGAGTGGCGGAAGCTGTCGTGGGCGATACGGGAGACGATCGAGGAGCGCGGCATTACCCCCAAGATGCGTGAGTAACGAACGCCATACAATCGTTCGTTGCGCGGTCGATCGTTTTGATGCTGCCCGAAAAATGGGCGCTCGCAGCCACCCGCCGCGGGCGGGCCGGGTCGCTAGCGCGCGACCGCGGCGCCGGCTCGGGACTGCTGTTCGCGGGCGGTTTCTTCCTTCAGCCGCTCGAGGTCCTCGCGCGTGACGCGCTGGTAGGACTTGGGCGCCCAGATCAGGAAGATTCCGCCCTGGAACGAGAGGAAGAGCTTCTCGATCCAGAAGCCGATGTGACCGATGAGGAAGGCCTTGGCTGCCGGCACGTGCCCGCCGAGCAGCTCGACGAAGACGAGCTCGCGCACGCCTTCTCCGGCCGCCGTCGGCGTCACGAACGTTCCGAGCGTCATCACGGCCGCTGCGTAGAAGACCTGCAGCACGGTCACGTTCTCGACGCCGAGCGCCATCGCATTGCAGAAATACATGGCCATCGTCGTGATCTGGCCGAACACCGCGCACGCGAGGGCAACGAGGAGCGCGCCGCGCTGCGAGGAATAGGCCGTCGCGCTGTTGATCGTGCTCTGCAGGAAGCCGCGCACCTTGGCGATCGGAACTAGCGAGATGAGAGGCGCGAACATTCCCGGATTGAGCAGCAGCAGCAGCCCGAAGACGAGGCCCGCACCGAGCGGCACGGCCATGGCCTCGACGATGTCGGCGAGGTCGCGCCCGGAAAGGTCCGCAAAAGGCATGAAGAGCAGGATGGTCGCGAGCAGGCCGACCAGGCCGATGATGCGCTCGATCGCGAGGGCCGTCGTGCACTCGACGGGCTTCCTCGAAAGCCGGATCGTGTCGTAGAGGCGCCAGCCGTCGAGGCCGAGCGTGGACGGCATGACGATGCCGAAGAAGCGCCCGACGAAATAGCTCGCCGTCAGCCACGCGAACCCGAAGTCCAGCCCCTGGCCCTTGAGCAGCACCTGCCAGCGCACGATGTTGGCGAGGATGCCGAGGAACTTGACGAACGTCGCGGCGAGTACCCACGGAAGGAAGATGCCGAGGTCGAGGCCTTTCACCTCTTCCCACAGGTCTTCCATCGTCATCGGGACGCGCTGGACCCCCTGTTTCTCGACCCAGACGGTCTCCGCCGTGACGCCCGCGAGCGGCACCTTGTCGTTCGTGTCGGCAGAAGCGAGCACGCGGTCGAGCTTGCCGTCGTGGCAGTGGTGCGGCGCACGCATGCGCACGATCTCGCCGCCGGTCGTCTTTACGAAGACGGCTTCGCCCTTCATCGCGAGGTCGCAGACTTTGGAGCCCTCGAGCGGGATCTGGGCCTCGGGAAGCTGGCCGCCGGAGAATCGGGCCTTCATGCGGCCGACGAAGCCCGGCATGGCGGGATTGGCCTGGTAGAAGATCGTCCCGTCCGTGAGGCCGGCCCGCGGGACCTCCACGACGCCGGCGCCGAACTCCCAGAACAGCGACACGAAAATGCCGATCGTGAGGAGCGTCTTGAGGACGGTGATGATGGCCTTCTTCATTGGGAGAATGGTCCTGCCGGAAGGGGAGTTGAGGCGGCGCCCCGGCCGGGCGCCAACGCCTTAAATCTTACGGAACGAGGCGCGCTTCAAGTTCGTGTCGCGCCAGAGCCCCGACGGTCTGCGCCAGGAGAGACGTCAGGGATCCAGGCCGGCGACTGCCGAGGCGCGTCGGCCGGGCCGTCTATTCCCCGGCCCTGGCCGCGCCGCGAAGGTCGGGCAGCGTCAGGCGGTCGCCGGGCTTCACGCCGTGCCGCTCGGCCCAGCCGCCCGGCACCTCGAGCACGTAGCGGGCGGGGCCGCGCGACGGGATCTTCTTTTCCGAGTAGGGAGTCGTGTTGGCGGCGATCGACACGATGGTCGCGTCGCCGCGGACATAGAGGATGTCGAGGGGAATGGGCGTATTGCTCATCCAGAAGCTGCGCTCCTCCTCCTCCTCGAAGACGAAGAGCATCCCGGCGCCTTCGGCCAGCTCGGTGCGATACATGAGCCCGCGGGACTGCTGCTCGCGCGTCAGCGCAAGCTCGACCGAAACCTCCGAGTCGCCGGTGGCCGAGTGCACGGTGACGATGGGACCGCTCGCGGCCCTGGAGCAGGCGGCGAGCGCTGCGAGGCCGGCGGCCATGGCAGCGGCGAGCGCGTGCGATCGCAGCGCGCCGATGGCGCGAGCTCGCGACAGCGGGCGGACGGCCCGCGTTCCGCGTTGCCCCGATCGTCGTGGCGGCGTGTGCAAACGGCTGGATTGCAAGGCGGAGTCTTCCCCGGTTAAATCGCGCGCCGCGCCGCTGGAGGTCCGTTTCCGGCAGGCGCCGTATCTGGAGGTTGCATGATCAGCACCGTTGTCTGGACCGCCTGTTTTCTCGGCCTCGCCGGGCTGTTCGCCGCCCAGGCCCTGCAGCGGCTCGCGATCCTCGGTTACATGCGCCCGGCGGATCGCTTCGACAACCTCCAGGAACGCATCACGCGGACCCTGCAGTACGCCATCGGGCAGTTCAAGTTCTTCAAGGGGCCCAAGCACGACCGCAAGGCCGGCATCCTCCACGCCTTCGTCTTCTGGGGCTTCCTGATCCTCGGCTACCAGGTCGTCCACATGTTCGCGCGGGGCTGGTTCCCGCACTTCCAGCTTCCCCTACTCGGGGCTGCCCAGTTCGGCGGGCCCGTCGTGTTCCTCAAGGATACGTTCGAGCTGCTCGTCGCGGTCTCGGCGCTGATCCTCGTGTCGCGCTGGCTCTTCACGCACCCGCGGCGCCTCATGGGCTTCCTGCCGGCCGAGCAGCGCGTGCACGATCACCCGCACTGGGAAGCCATCCTCATCCTCTTCTTCATCACGGCGATCACGACGAGCGGGCTCGTCTACGACGCCGGCCGCATGGTCTTCATGGCCGGCGATCCGGAGATCGAGGCCGAGAAGCAGTGGGGCTGGGTCTCGTACCTCATTTCGAACGTGCTCGCGGGCTTCGGCCCCGGCTTCGCCGAGAGCGCCAGCAACACGGCGTGGTGGATCCACAACCTGGTCATCCTCACGTTCATCAACCTGTTGCCGCAGTCGAAGCACTTCCACGTGCTCACCTCGATCCCGAACGTCTTCTTCACGAAGCTGAAGCCGTTCGGCCAGCTGTCGAAGCAGGACCTCGAGAGCGAGAACGCCATCTACGGCACCTCGCAGATGCGCCACTTCGACTGGAAGCAGGTGCTCGACATGTACTCGTGCACCGAGTGCGGACGCTGCTCGTCGCACTGCCCGGCGACCGCCACGGGCAAGCCGCTGGCGCCGCGCCAGTTCCTGCTGAACCTGCGCAACTACCTCTACGAGCATCCCGAGAGCGTCACCGATCCGAACGTCGAGGGCATCGTCGCGACCGGCGAGGAGACCGGCCTCGCCGAGATCATCCACGACGAGGTGCTGTGGTCGTGCAACACCTGCCGCGCGTGCGAAGAGGCGTGCCCGGTCAACATCGAGTACGTGGACAAGATCGTGGACATGCGCCGCTACCTGGTGCAGGAGGCCGCGCGTTTCCCCACCGAGCTCACGCGCGTGTTCACCGGCATGGAGCGCCAGAGCAACCCGTGGGGAATCGCGGCCGACAAGCGCGCCGACTGGGCCGAAGGCCTCGACATCCCGACGCTCGCCGAGAATCCGGAGGCCGAGTACCTGTTCTTCGTCGGCTGCGCCGGCTCGTTCGACGACCGCGCCAAGAAGATCACCAAGGCCGTCGCCAAGCTGCTGAACGCCGCCGACATCTCGTACGCGATCCTCGGACGCGACGAGCCGTGCAACGGCGACACCGCGCGCCGCCTCGGCAACGAGTATCTCTACCAGTCGATGGCGCAGATGGCGGTCGAGACCTTCGAGAGCTGCGGCGTGAAGAAGGTGATCACCAACTGCCCGCACTGCTTCAACACGATCAAGAACGAGTTCCCGCAGTTCGGCGGCGAGTACCAGGTGATGCACGCGACCGAGGTCGTGAGCGACCTCGTGACGTCGGGACGCCTCAAGCTCGACGGCTCGGCCGTGGGCTCCGTCGTCTATCACGACTCGTGCTACCTCGGCCGCTACAACGACGTGTACGACGCGCCCCGCCGCATCCTCGAGGCGCTCTCGGGCGTCGATCTCCGCGAGGCGGAGCGCTCGAAAGCTTTCGGCATGTGCTGCGGCGCCGGCGGCGGCCGCATGTGGGTGGAAGAGCGGCCCGACCAGCGCGTGAACTTCCTGCGCGTCGAGCAGCTCCTCGAGACCAAGGCGACGACGATCGCGTCGGCGTGCCCCTACTGCATGACGATGCTGAGCGACGGCGTGAAGAGCAAGGAGCTCGAGGACAGCGTCAAGAACCGCGACGTGCTCGAGCTGGCGGCGGATGCGCTGCAGGCCTGAGGCACGATCCTGCGACGAGCCAGGACTCTTGCGTGAGACTCCCTCGCCGAGAGTACCTGGCGCCTCTGGTTTTCTTGCTGCTGCCCGCGATTGTCTTCGCGTCTTCGAAGAGGGACCTCCGGACTTTCGAAGCCAACGCGCCGTTCGTGGAAACGCGCGGAACCATAACTCAGTGGGAGAATACGAGAGGCTGCAAAGTCTCCGTGACCTACACGGTCGAAGGCGTTAGCCGGACCAACCGGGTAGGGAACGTGCACTTGTGCGCGCACCAGCACGGCAGCCTCGGGAAGGACGTACGCGTCTGGCACTCCACCCGCGATCCCGACTACATCTCGCTCGTTCCTGAAACGGAGGCGCTCGACAGGATGAACGCCGAGATCGCCGGTCTCACCTGGTTCCCCGCGCTCACGCTGATCCTCTACCTTCCCCTCGCCATGATTTTCGGTTCGAGAGAGGACGATGATCACTCCGCTCGCGACTGAGCTGTTGGTCCGGCTCTCAGGGGGACTGCCTGCTCCATTCCGTCCAGATCGACGGCGGGTAGATGCGCGCCACCTTCCGGAACTTTCCCTCATCGGGCTGAAACACGACGAGCTCGCCTTCACCGACGTCCGCGAACTCCTCGCCGGCCGCTTCGCGCAGGTTACTGTTGTGACTGACGATCAACGTGTTCGCGCCGGGAGGAGGCGGAGTGGTTAGCAGGCGACGGAGTGCGTCCGTGCGGCGCTGCTTCTCCTTCGGATTGCCGGCCGACTGCGCAGCGGACACGTCGGCAGTGGCAGCCGGCTCGCCCACCGCGATCAGCTTCGCGGACTCGTGAGCACGCTGGAACTGGCTGCAGATCACGCTGCCGATCGGGATCGCCAGCGTCCGAAGCGCCTGTCCGAACGCGGCCGCCTGCGCGCGTCCGGGGTCGGTCAGCTGCCGCTGCGCAGCGACGTTCTCGAGGTGAAGCGGGTCGGTGTCTTCCTGCGATGGATCGGTCGGGAAGTGGCGGACGTAAAGCACGTAGCCGCCTTTACGAAGATCGTCGACGAGGCTGCGGTCGGGTGTTCCGCCGGCGGCAGGCGCGCAGGCGAGCGCGAGCAGGACTGCAACCTGACAAAGGACGTTCCCAGATGCGGGGCGCTGGGCAGCGAACATGGTGCGCCACTCGTACGCCTGGCGGGCTGCGAAAGTGACCGTCGAACGTGCTTGGCCGCGTAAGTTTGGGCATAATTCCCTCACCCCGGATGACCGAACCTCCCCCCCGCAGCCCCGCCATGTTCCGCCAGTTCGCCCTCGCGGACTGGGTGACGCTGGCCAACGCCGCCTGCGGGGCAGGGGCCATCTTCGCGATGATGACCTACCTGCAGGTGCGCGAGGTCAGGCACATCTACTTCGCGGGCGGCCTCGTCGGGGCCGCGCTCGTCTTCGACTTTCTCGACGGTCGCATCGCACGCTGGAGGCAGCGATCCTCGATCATGGGCCGCGAGCTCGACTCGCTCTCCGACGTCATCTCCTTCGGCGTGGCGCCGGCGATGATCGCGTACGGCTGCGGCATGCAGGGCCTCTTCGACCGGATCGTTCTCATCTACTTCGTCGTCTGCGGCGTCTCGCGACTGGCCCGGTACAACGTCACGGCCGAGGCCCTGTCCGGCGACGACGACAAGGTGAAGTACTTCGAAGGCACGCCGATCCCGACGTCCATCGTGCTCGTGCTCGTTCTGGTGGTCGCCGCGGCTTCGGGCGCGATCGGGACCGAGCTGCCGTTCGGAGTCCTGGAAATCGGCGGGTTCGAGTTTCATCCGCTCGCGCTGCTGTTCGCGGCGTCCGGCACGCTGATGATCAGCCGGGTGCACATTCCCAAGCCGTGACTCCTGCGCGGCGCTGCGAGCGCCGCGCAGGATGAGTACGCACGATGAGTTGCTACTGGCAGGCGCAGGCGCGGAGGACGTCGAATGCGCTCGAACCGGAATCCGTTGCTGGATTGGTGCAGCGGGCCCGGAACGGCATGCCGGTCGATGTCGTGCAGCCGTAGCCCCCTGCGCAGCCGGCGAAACCGCTCTGCATGCCGCTGCCGGGGGCGCCGAGGCCGTTGAGAATCGCCTCGCAGTTGGCGGCCGAACCGCTTCCGCTACCCGCCACGCTCGATGTGGCCGAATCGTAAGGCCGGTAGTGCGCGCCGCAGACCTGATCGCAACTCTGGCCCGCGCTTCCCAGGAACCAGCATTCGCCCCCGAACTCGAAGTCGCACAGACCGCTGCCATGGAGCGCAGTGGCGACGATCTGCGCATGTCCGCTGAGGTACGACTGGATCGACGAGGAGTCCGAATTGGTCGGACATGCGCCTTCCGCCTTCGTTTCGAGCTTGCTCCACGAGTCAGCGAACTTCTCGTCGCACTTGGTGAAGTCGGCCCCGCCCTCTGTCTTGATCGCTTTCCCGTACGCGGCGTGTCGGCAGGCGAAGTACTTGCCTACCGCCTTGTTCTTGCCCGCTTCGCACTTTCCCGCAGCATCGAGCGCGTGAGCAGGTTGCGCCAGTACGGCAGCCGCGAACGCCAGAACGGCGATTCGTCCCAGATCCCTCATGTTGTGATCCCTCCCCGCGGGAGCCACGCCGGTTCCCGGCGATGTCCGCGCGCAACGCGATAGAGCACTGGCCAAGCTGTCGCAAAGAGTACGCCTCTGACTCCATCGCGTTTTTTCCGCGCGTGCACTGCATGAGAAACGCGGCTCGCTCGACCAACGGGCAAGGCGCCCAAATCGAAACACGGTCGCCCCGAAGGAGAAGCGTCATGGGAAAGGAAACTCATCAGGGGAGAGTGCAGGACGAGGGAGCGCCGTTTCCGATCGAGCGTCAGCGCCGTCGAGTGGCAGACCAGGGCACAGGCGGGCAGGGCGGCTCGGGCGCCGGCGGCGTCCAGAAAGGTGAGGCCCACAGCCGAGACCGCGAGAAGGACAAGAAAGGCCGTCGCAACAAAGGGCGAACCGAGCACTGAAAAACACCGGGGCAGTCATGGATCGCCCCGCGGTGAACGGACGTCGTCAGTCCGGCCCGAGCGTGAAGTAGAACGTCGCGCCGCGGTCGGGCTCGCTCTCGGCCCACACGCGGCCGCCGTGACGGCGCGCGACGCGCCGTGCGATGGCGAGCCCGACACCTTCGCCCTCGAACTCGCCCACGTGGTGAAGTCGCTCGAACGTCTCGTAGATCCTCGAGGCGTAGCGCATGTCGAAGCCGGTGCCGCTGTCGCGGACGAAAAACACGCGGCCCACGTGTCCGACGCGCACCGTTGCCGGATCGCGGCCGCGCGTGAACTTCCACGCATTGGCCATGAGCTCGTGCAGGAGGCTTCGCACCAGAGCGGGATCGCCTACGGCGGTCATCCCGCCGTCGATGCCGAGGTCCACGCGGTGGTCGGGTTCGAGGCGTGCCAGCTTGGCGCCGAGCTCGGTCGCGATCTGCGTGAGGTCCACGGTTTTCTCTTCGAGCGGCTTGCCGGCCACGCGCGAGATCTCGAGCATCGCGTCCACCATGCGGTCCATGCGTGCCGTTGCCGAGGCGACTCGTGCGAGCTGTTCGCGGTGGTCGTCGTCGAGGCTCTCGGCAAGGTCGTCGCGCAGCATCTGCGTGAAGCTCGCGATGTGGCGCAGCGGCTGGCGAAGGTCGTGGGAGATGGCGCGCGTGGTCGCGCGCTGGTCCTCGAGCGTGGCTTCGAGCTCGGCCGTGCGGCTCTTCACCTTGGCTTCGAGCTGGTCGGCCAGGTTGCGGATGCGCGAGCGAGCCTCGACGAGCTTCAGGTTCTCGGCGGCGGCCCTGTCGAAGAGCCGGCGCGAGCCGTACGCGACGAACAGCGACAGCACGAAGGCGGCCGTCGTGTCCACGATGACGGGAATGTGCGGATCGCCGGCGGGGTAGGGGCCGAGCTTCCAGATCGCGAAGTAGAACATCGCGGCACAGGTCGCGATGTTCATGGCCTGGATGCGAAGCCCCCACGGCAGCACGGCCGAGGTCAGCAGCGTCAGCATCGTCTGGAGGATGCCGGCGATGGCGGGATTGTTGCGCGACACCGCCCCGTACGACGAGAGGCCGGCCATGAACGTGACGAGGATCCAGCCCCACAGGACCTGGTGCTTCGTGAACGCCGGCCGGTAACTGGCCAGGACGAAGGCGAGCACGGCGACGAGTCCGGCGAGGCGCAGCGGCGTGTACGGCGCGGGAAGCGACTCCCGGAGAACGACGGTGCCGAGGAGCAGAATGGCGATGACGGTCGCGCAGGCCAGGCCGATCAGGCGCAGTCGCTCCGTCACGCTGCGTTCGCGCACTTCGGCGACGGCCCGCGCAAGGCTGGCCTCGTCGTACTCCTGGTCCAAAGACATGAGCGGGCCCCCCAAAGGCTCGCGCCGACCGGCAACTACCGAATGGGTCCGACCTCCAACCTGCCCTCACGGCAGGCATCCCCAGGAGTCGAACCCGTGGCTTGGCTATAGAGGTCGCGTGGCCGTTTCGCCACCACTTTTCTGGATGGCGAGCTCGAAGGGATCGAGGAGTCGCCGGCCGGTCGATCGATCTTCGGAGAACTTCGGGAAGCGATTGCGGGCGCCGCGCAAGTTTCTCGCACGGCGCCCGCAGGCCTGATTACTTGTGGCCCTTGTCGGCGCCCTTTCCGCCGTCGCCTTTCTCGCTCGCACCTCGCCCGTCGGATTGGCCTCCACCCGGGCTGTGCGCCTTGCCTGAGCTATTGTTGCCGGCTGCGCTCTTCGCCTTGCTGGGGCCCTGGCTGCCGCCTGCGCTTCTCGCCTTGCTGGGCGCCTGATTGCCGCCCGAGCTGCGCGCCTTGCTCGGCGGCTGGCTGCCGCCCGCGCTTTTCGCCTTGCTGGGCGCCTGGTCGCCGCCCGAGCTGCGCATCTTGCTGTCACCCTGGCCGGACGAGCGTCCCGACGATTTCGGCTGCTCCATGCGGGCAGGCCCGCTGTCGCTGCGATTCGCCGGTGCGTTCCTCTCCTGGATCTGCTGCTCGGGCCGGGCACCGCTCTTTTCGTAGCGGTCATCCCGACGGCCGGCATCGCGCACCGTGCGGTCCCAGTGGCGGTCGCGCTTCCACGAGCTCCAGTTCCGCTCGACGTCGTTGTAGTTCACGCGCTCGTGCTCCCAGCGGCGGCCGTCCCAGTCGTGATTGCGGTATCGCGTCCGCCAGTCGCGCGGAATTCCCGAGTAGAAGACCGGCACGCTGCCGTAGGTCTCCCAGCCGCGATCGTAGTAGCTCGACCGGTACCAGCGGCCTTCCCACGGCCTCCACCAGAACCCGTCGTAGAAGAAGATCTCCGCCTCGTAGTCCGGCACAGCGTAGGCGTAGGACCCCGGAAGCGCCACGAGCGTCGGAGCCGCGTGGAACGAGATGGAGGGCAACGGAATTCCGATGCCCACGTGGATGCTCTGGGCCTCGGCGCGCACGGCGCCTATGCCCGCAACTGCGGCAAAGGTCGCCGTAAGGACCAGCATCCTGCTGTTCTTCGATATCTTCGTGCTCATCTGTGTCTCCTTTCGCTTGCGCGATCGGCTCACGAAGAAGACCCGCCACCGGAGGCAAGCAACTTCGTTCGCGCCTTCTGGAGAGACGTGGCGCGAAGAGTTGTCATTCCCATTCGGTCAAAAGGAGACCCACTTGCCACCCGATGACGACTCGATCGCGCATGTTCTTCGACAGAGGTGCCGATGGAGCGCCGGAGCGCGTGGAGCGAACAGGGATGACAGAGAGGGAAGGGGGGTCGCAGCCCCGATCACTCGATGACGACGCGAGTGCTCGCGGAGTGCCCGTAGACGTCCGGCGAGTACATCTCCTCGGCGCGAGCCGGCGGTACCACGAACGTTCCGGGGGTCGTCGCGCGTGCCGTGTACTCGTAGTCGTGGGAGCCGGGCCAGAGCAGCGAAGCGAATGCTTCCGCTCGGTCGTCGCGAAGATTCTGGTGGATCTGCCACGTCCTGTTCCACCAGCCGAAGTACATGTCGTCTTCGTAGAAGTCGTAGTAGCTCGGCGTCGCACCGGTGCCGGAGACGGGAGCAATGGGTTCGAGGCCGGCCGGAAGCGGATCCACCAGGGCGACCTGGTAGCGGCGTTCGTTGTTCCTCATCCCCACACGGACTTTCACGCGCGCGCCGAGGCGGATCTTCCACGACCCGTCGCCCTGCTGGACGACGTCGCGTGGATCGTCGGCGCCCTCGTACCGGCGGTCGACGACGAAGCCGCGCTCGGCAGGAACGAGGTCGAGCGCTTTCGGCGCGTAGCGCAGCGCTGCGCGGTAATAGAGCCTTCCCGGCCCGTCCTTGGCGATGGCAAGCGGCCCCTTCGAGCGCGCGAGGATGTCCGGCGTCGAGACCTTGAACGCCGCGCTCTCCGTGGAGCGCCCGCGGAACGCGTGCTCGCCGGCAAACCCATCGCCGAGCCAGACCTTCGCGAGAAAGTCCGGCTCTTCCTTCTCGAACGTTCGGAAGTACGTGTTGAGCGCAAGCAGCGCGAAGGCGTTGTCCTGGGTGTTCGACCACTGGCCCGACTTGCGCTGCGCGAGCAGGCCGGCCGTGAGCTTCGGAATGACGGCGAGATCGGGACGTGCGCGAATCAGCGCCTCGAGCACCACGCCGTCGCTGCGGGTGGTGCTGTAGAACAGCAGCCTCGCGCGGTCTTCGTAGTCGGCCGGGAAGCTCGCGGTGCCGGAAGTCTCGCGCACGCGGCCGAGCACGCAGTCGGTGAGCGCCTTCTTCTCGGGTGTCTTCGTCGCGGCGATCGCCCCGAGCATCCAGCCGCAGGCTTCGGCCGGGACCTTGTCCGTGCCGCCGGCGCGCGCGATCACTTCGCGGACCCTGGCGACGTCCACGTCGCCGGAGAGAGCACGCACGTAGAGCGCATAGCTCGACGGCACCGCGCGCATCCACGAGGTGTAGAAGTCCGGGACGGAGCCTTCGACGGTTCGCAGATAGCCGAGGCCCTTCTCGATCGCTTCGGGCGGGACTTCGTAACCGCGCTCCTTCGCACGAAGAAGCGCGTGCGTCGCGTGCGCCGTGACGAACGGGCTGGACGCCTCGCTCGCGCTCCACAGCCCGAAGCCTCCATTGGCCCCCTGCCGCTTGACGAGCTCCTTCAGGTGAGCCTCGACGCTGCTGCGGATCGCCTCGGGGCTCGGCAAGCCGGACGCACGGAAGGAGGACAGGACGTCTTCCATCGCAACCACGGCGAGGATGCGCGACGACATCTGCTCCGCACATTCGTAGGGGTACTTGACCAGATAGAGGATCGCGTCGGTGAGCGACTGGAGGTTGGTGGACGAGGTGGTGACGTCGAGGCCGCCGACTCCGGGCCAGACGCCGTCCGGAAGCGCGAGGGGATGATGGACGGCGCCTTCGTCGACGACGCCGTAGACGGAAGCCGACTGCATCGCAGCCGGTGTGGATACGGGAAGCGTGACGCTCGCCGCATCTCCGGCCTCGCTGCTGGCCGCGACCACGTCGAAGGAAGCCTGGCCCGGAACGCCGGCGGCCGCCGGGAAGCGAAGCTCGACGCGGTCGTTCGCGGGGATCGTCACTTCGCGTCCGGCGCCCTGCGTGAGCGAAAGATTGCTCGCGCGCAGGGCGACCTTCACCGACGCTTCACGATCCGTCCGGTTCTGCACGACGACCGGCAGGTCGAACACGTCGCCGAAGTTGAGAAAGCGCGGTGCGCTCGGCCTCACCACCAGCGGCAACTCGGCGGTGATCGACGCTTCCGCCTTGCCGAAGCGCGCGGCATCCGCGGCGGCGATGGCCATGATGCGGTAGCGCGTCACGCTGTCGGGCAGCTTGAACGAAGCGGAGGCCCTCCCTTCGGCGTCGGTCACGAGCGCGGGGAAGAACGCTGCGAGCGGGCTCATGTCCTTGCGCAGGAAGAGGGGAGGCGGCGCGTCACCGAAGCCTCCCGGCGCCTCCTCCGGCTCTCCGTACGCGCCGCCCAGGGCTTCGCCGGCCGGAACCTCGCCGCGCAGCAGCAGGTGCTCGCGTGAATGCCAGTCGCTGGCTCCCGGCCCGCGGTCTGGATGGAACGTTTTGATGGGATCGCCGAGAGAGTGGTTGGAGAGCGCAAGGATCGCCTCGTCCACGACGAACACCGCCACTTCGGCGCCGGCAACCGGCGCGCCCTTCGCGTCGCGCACGGAGATGGCGAAGCCGGCCTCGCTTGCCGGTGTGACGCTCGCGCGATCGGGAGCGACCGACACGTCGAGGATCCGCGACTTCGGCGTCACCCGGAACTGGATCGCACCGCTCGCGTACGCAGGCCGGGGCGGCAGCGGAGCGCCGCCGTCCGGCTGCGTTCGCGGCGCCTGGCCGACGGCATCCACCTGCACCTGGAAACTCGGGGCCAGCGAGTCGGTGATGGGTACGTCGATCGACATGGTTCGCTCGAGCCGAAGCCGCTTCGTGTCGACGATGCCGCTGCGGCGAATCGTGACGGTCGCCTCGGCCGGATAGAACGGCGCGCCGATGGTGACTCTTGCGGTCTCGCCGCCGGCGTACTGCCTGCGGATGCTCGAGAGCTCGATCTTCTCCTCCCGGACTCCCGTCGATTCGTCGCGATACCATCCGCTCGCATAGAAGGACGAGACCGTCTGGCTCACCCGTCCCTGCGGATCGGCAATCGACGCGAGGATGTCGTAGCTGCCGCCTTTCGCCGCATGAAAGCGGCAGGTCACCGGCTCGCGACCGCTCGTCACGAAGCAGCGCTGGACGTCCGTGGTCCGCTTTCCGTAGGTCCCGTCGCGATAGCCCCATTCCGCGCGGGAGGCCGTCACGTCGATCGGCGCGCCCGCGGCGATCCTGCCGTCGCGGTCGACGCCGATCACCGAGACGGTCACGTCGGTGCCGGGATCCACGTAGGACTTGTCCATGCGCAGGCCCACGTACAGGTCGGCGGGATGGACGATCAGCGAGGACTTCCTGTTCCAGGCCTGGCGATTGACGTCGATGACTTCGGTCTCCGCGGTCACCTTCATCGGTACGGCGGGATTCGCGCTCACGAGGTCGAGGTGGAGCGTGTGCGAGCCGTCCTGCCCGGTCGTGCCGCTGCTCGTCGCCGCCGGCCCGCGCGAGTAGCTGTAGTAATCGTATTCTCCGCCGTCGTACTCGCCGTATCCCCACGATGGGATCGCGCCGAAGTCGTACTCGCTGTGACCGGGTGGCACGAAACGGGTTTGCGACGAGCTCACCGTCCAGCGCACCGGCGCGCCGGCCAGCGGTCCGCCCGCGAAGTAGCTCGCGTCCACGCGCATGTCGGCACCGCCCCCGACCAGAGCGGGGCCGCCCGGCGACGACGCCTTCACTTCGAACTCGGGACGCCGGAACTCGCGGATGTCGATCGTGTGCTCGCCCGAGCCGGCGAGGCCGAGCGCCGCCGCGTTGGTCAGCCAGAGCTCGATCGTGGCTTCGCCGAGATTCGCTTCAGGCGAGAGCTTGAAGCGTGCATCGAAGCCGCCGGCCGCGCTGACGTTCGACTTGCCTTCGGCCACTGTGTTCTGGCGCGCGTCGCGCACCCGGAACTGCACGCCTTCGAGCCAGGACGGCATGCCGACGTCGCCGCGCTTGCGGAAGTCCACCGTGCGGATCCAGCCCTTGATCGCGACTTCCTCGCCGGGCCGGTAGGTGCCGCGGTCGTCGTCCACGTGCCAGACGAGCTTGCGGTCGGTCGCCCCTGACCAATCGCTCCAGTACCAGTAAGAGCCTTCGACGAACGCGGAGTCGGCCCCGCGGCGTGCCACGAGGACGATGTCGTTGCGACGAGTCCCGTCCGGCATCGCCAGGGTCACGAGCCCGTCTCTGCCGGTGCGGCCGGAGATGCCGCCGGGCTCGAGCGACACGTCCACGCCGCTCGCCGGCGCGCCGCTCGCGAGCTCGCTCACGTACACCGTCACCGACTCGCGGTCGGCGAACGCATCGAGGCCGAGATGCGTCAGCTGAATCCACGCCGTCGATTCGCCGGAGCGGTAGAAATCGTCGTCGTCGGCCTTCTCGACTTTGTCGGGACCGATCGCGACGATCGCATGCCCGAAACCTTCCGGACCCACGGCCGCGCCGAGGTCGATGTCGAGGACACGCTTGGCGCCGCGCGTTCCCGTCACGACGATCGTGTCGTCGAAGACCTTGGTTCCCGGCGCCTTCGAATAGTCCTTGTCGCCGTAACCGGCTCCCCAGCTCGACCAGGCCTCGTGGTCTTTCGGCTCGACTCGCCAGATCTTCAGCGCGAGCCGGTCGTAACCTTGCAGCTCGACCGGCACGGCCGGCTTCGCGCCGGGTTCGAGCACCGTCATTCCCCACGGCGCACGGAGGGATGGATCGGCTTCCGCAACCCGCCACGCGCGCTTCTCGTCGCGGCCGAGCTGCTGGCCGCGCGTGTCGGTGATCTTGCCGGAGAACTTCACCTCGTACGTCGCGAGCGGCTGGACCTCGCCGCGCACGCGCAGCGTCGTCCCCGAGCACGACACGCTCATGTCCTCGATCGAAGGCGACACCTCGACGAACGAAGAAGTGCAGCTCGCCGGATCGAGCTCGGTCGAGAATCCCGCTTCGAAGCTGTCACCCGGGTCGCATGCCGTACGCTCGCAGGTCGCGTCGGTGATGGAGAGGGGAGGGAGCGTATAGAACGAGACGCTGCGCGCACTCCTGCTCGGATTCGGGCCCTCGGCCGATGGGACTCCGGCGAGGATCTCGATGGCGATGTGCGCGTTACGCGGCCACGGCGCGTCGCTCTTGAGGATGAGCAGGCGGTCGGTGCGTGCGTTCTCTCCAGCGGATTCGAGGAATTTCTTCAGGCGCGGGTCGGCTTCCTGCGCAGCGGCGACTTCGGCGTCGCTCGCGAGGCGCACAGCGGCTGCGTTCTTGGCGGCGCTGACCCTGACCAGCGGCAGCACATCGGCCGGAACGATCCGCTGGTCGAACTGGAGGACGATGGGCGTCTCGAGGCTGCCTCGCTCGTAGCCCGGCGGATAGCTGCCGACGACGTTCGGGCCGCCGGTGGTGAACGAGAACCGCTTTGCCTCGGCCAGCACGCCTCCGGCCGAGCTTCGCATTCCTGCCGGAATCTCGACTTCGTACGGCGTGGCCCCGGCCAGGCGGTCGGTCGCCTCGAACTGAAGCGTGCGCGAGTCCTTCCAGCGCCAGCTTCCCTCCGCCGCGGGCGTGATCTTCACCGGGGAACCTGCCGGCGCAGCCTCCGCCCACGTCGTCGCCATCGGCTGGCTGAAGACGACCTTCACGTACTTCGTGTCGCCGGTGTTGCCTTCGGGACTCCATTCGACGACGCGAAGTGGCGTGGGGACGGCGACCGTGCGCGGCGCGGGCGGCGAGGGCTCACGGGGCGGAGGAATCTGTTCTCGGGCAGGGGCTGCCGAAGGCGGCGGCGGACCGGGCTTCAGCACAGGCGCGCCGGCCGGCGCAGGTTCTGCGGCGGTGGCGGCCGGGAGCCGCGCGAGCAACCCGGTCGTCTCCTCGTCGGACAGCCTTCGCGCTTCCGGAGTTCGGGCGCGCTCGGGCGCCGGCGCGCTCGCCTGGCCTTCGGTCAGCCGCAGCGTCAGCCCGCTCGGAGCCTTTTCGATGGATTCGATCCGCGCGGCGAGATCGGCGGGCGGGGCCTGCAGCCGACCTGGACTGTCGCAGCTCGCTGCGAAGGCGGCAGCAACGACGAGAAGGATCGCGCGCGCGCTTCTTCGAATGTCGGAACGCGAGCGCATCGGCCGCCGCGAGCATGGCGGCCGAGCACGCGCGAGACAAGCGGCGTTTCGGCAGAACGCCTGAAACGGAAGGCGGGCGGTGATGCCGGCCACCGTCGAAGGCAGCACGCGACGTTCCAGCACCTGCCCATCTTGTGTTGGCGGCGCCCCCTCGGCACGAACGCGACCGGGCGCGGTGGCCCGGAAGCTCCTGAAGGCGCCCGGGCGGCGCGGAGGCGAGAGAGGAATGAATTACGAAATCCGGGCGCTGTCGTTCAGCGAGATCCTCGACACCTCTTTTTCGATCCTCCGCGAGAACTTCGTTCTGCTGGTGGGCGTTTCGGCCAGCATGTACCTGCCGATCGCGATCGTCTCGGCGTTTCTCGGCCAACCCGTCGCCGAGGCCCAGCCCGAGCTGGACGTGCAGGACCTGTTGGCCGGGCTGTTCATCCTGGTTTACCTCTCGGTGCTCTGGCCGATCGTGACCGCCTCGCTCGCGCATGCGATCGGCGAGATCTACCGCGGCAACCAGGTCACCATCGGTGCCGCACTCTCGCGCGGCTGGAAGCTGATCCTGCCGCTGTCGGGGACGGCGATTCTCGCCTGGACGCTCACCCTGTTCGGCCTGATCCTTCTCGTCATCCCCGGCATCTATCTCATGCTCGCGTGGTCCCAGTGGACCAACATCGCCGTGCTCGAGGACACGTTCGGGTACAAGGCGCTGAAGCGAAGCTCCGAGCTCGTCCGCGGGTATCGCTGGCGAACCTTCGGCCTGTTCTTCGTCATTGGGATCGTCGTGTGGGTGCTGTCGGTAGCCGTCAGCCTCACGCTCGGGTTCGTGCCGTTGGTCGGTCCGCTCGTCGAAGGGGTGGTTCAATCCATCGGCGGCACGTTCACGTCGATCATCCTCGTGGTGATGTACTTCGACCTGCGCTGCCGAAAGGAGCAGTTCGACATCGAGCACCTCGCGACCATCGTTTCCTCTCCGGCTGCCGAAAGCGCTGCTGCGCTTTCCTGAACCAGCACGTTGGCGACTCCGGCCGGCTCGGACGAGGAAATCCGCCGCCTCGCGCGCGAGATCCTGAGCGAACCCGAGTTCGCACGCTGGCGGCCGGCCGCCATGGGGTCGCTCGAGGAGACGCTGATCGAATGGCTCAACTGGATCGTCCGCTTTCTCTCCGGAACGGCGGACGTGAGCCTGGCGGCCTACGTCGTCTTCTGGTGCGCGCTCGCGGCGTTCGTTCTCCTTCTGGGTTCCCAGGCCGTGCGAACGATCCGCGCCGTGCGCGCGCCGCGGGTCGCCGTTGCGCGCCCTACGCGTGAGGCCCGCACCACCGATTTCGCCGCCGAAGCCGAAGCGTTCGCGCGCGAGGGGCGCTACCTCGAGGCGGCGCACTGTCTTCACCTCGCGTGCATCGAAGCGCTTCTGCAACGCGGAGTGCTGCGCCTTTCGCGGTCCGAGCCCAACCGCACGCTGAGGGCTCGCCTGCGCGCGTCCTCGCTGCCGGCGGCGGACTCCGAAGAGCTCTGCCGCCTTCTCGACAGCATGGAGTCGTCGTGGTTCCGCACGCGCCAGGCGGACGCACCCCTCTACGAAGCGTGGCGCGCGGCACACCGGCGCCTCGCCGGCGGAGCGGCCAGGTGAGCACGCTGCAGCGGGCCGCGCTCCTTTCGGTGTTCTTCGGCCTCATCGTCGTCGGCTTCTTCGCGCAGAGCGACGGCCGCGAGGTGACGACGACGAGCTTCGGCGAAACACCGAAGGGCTACCGCGCCGCGTACGAGTTGCTGCGACGCCTCGCGGTTCCGGTCAGCCGCAGCTCTTCCGATCCGGCTGCGCTCGCGCCGGGCACGCTCTGGCTGATCGACCCGCCGCGACTCTGCGGTCCGGCAGCGCAGGTGATGCCGATGGACGACTACGGCGCCGACGGGACGCTGTCCGGATGGGTGCGGCGCGGAGGAACGCTCGTGCTGTTTCTCGACGCGGGATCGAACGACTCGTGCGACGCGATTGCCGGCTTCGACCTGCCGATGCTCGATCCACTCGTCTGCCAGCCGGGAGCGGAGAACGACGGTGATCCCGGGGAGCAACAAAAGGCTGGGAAACCCCCGTCGATCCAGCAGGAAACCGGCAAATCCGGAACCGTGGAAATGACCGGGCGCCTGGCCGCCTCGCCTCGCCGGCTCGAATCCGTCCTGCGCACGTTCCTGCCCGGATCCACGTGGGAGACCGTGCTCGACGCGAACGGCAGTCCGTTCGTGGTCGAACGCGAGCTCGGCGACGGGCGCATCGTCGCGATCGCCGACGCCCGCGTCGCCAGCAACCAGTTCCTCGACCTGCACGACTCCGCGCTGCTGCTCGTGGACGTGGTGCGTGCGTACGGCGACCCGACGATCGACGAATGGCTGCACGGGTTTCGCACGCACGAGAGCCTTCCGCTTTATCTGCTTTCGTCGCCGGCGCTGCCGGTGTTCTGCGGCATCGCGCTGCTCGCGCTCGCGCTCGCGTGGTACGGTGCGGTCGTGCCGGCCCGAACCGCGCGGACGCACCTCGAGCCGCCGTCCCTCGACGGCTCGATCGATGCGCTGGCCGCGGCCTACGCGGCGACGGCAGACTACCCGTCCCTGCACGAACGTTACCGCCACTATGCGTCCGGCCGGCTGCGTCACTTCCTGGGAATGCCTGCCGACACGGCGCTCGACGTGCTCGCCGGCGCGCTCGAGCGGCGCCGCCGCATTCCCCGCGATCGTGTGCACGCACTGTTCGACCGCAAGGCGGCCGGCGAGCGCGACGACATGATCGACCAGATGCACCGACTCGACCAGCTCATCCAGGAGGCCCGCCCATGAGTTCGCCCGACGTGGACTTCACGAAAGACAGCTACGAACGGATCGCATCGGCGATTCGCGAAGTCGTCATCGGACAGGACGAAGCGCTGCGCCTCGTCTTCGCAACGCTCGTGTGCCCGGGACACAGCCTGATCGAAGGCGTTCCGGGTCTCGCCAAGACCCTGCTCGTGCGCTGCCTCGCGTCGGCGCTCGGCATCCGCTTCGGGCGCGTGCAGTTCACGCCGGACCTCATGCCGAGCGACATCACCGGCACGCCGATCCTGCAGCCGAACAGCGGCCGCGTGGAGTTCCGTCCGGGCCCCATCTTCACCGACCTCCTGCTGGCCGACGAGATCAACCGCGCATCGGCCAAGACCCAGGCGGCCCTGCTCGAAGCGATGCAGGAAAGCGCCGTCACCGTGGACGGCCAGCGCCACGAGCTGGGTCCCGACTTCTGCGTGTTCGCGACGCAGAACCCTGTCGAGCACGAAGGCACCTACGCGCTGCCCGAGGCGGAGCTCGACCGCTTCCTCTTCAAGATCGTCGTCGGCTATCCGGACGAGGCCGACGAGATCGCGATTCTGGCGGGCCACCACGCGCATCCGCGCAGCGCCGTTCCCTCGGCGATCCTCGACTCCGCGGACCTGGCGCGCTGCCGCGAAGCCGTGCGCGGCGTCATCGTGCGCGACGAGATCGTCGCGTACACGACGGCGCTCGTCCGCGCCACGCGCTCGGACGCCAACTTCGCACTCGGTGCGTCGCCGCGCGCGGGCGTGTTCCTGCTGCGCGCCGCCAAGTGCGGCGCCGCGATCGCGGGCCGCGACTTCGTGCTGCCCGAAGACGTCCAGGAGATGGTTCTGCCCGTCCTCCAGCACCGCGTGCAGCTCCAGCCGAGCGCGGAGATCGAAGGTTTGTCCGTCGGCCGCGCGCTGCAGGCAACGATGTCGAGCGTGACCGTCCCGCGCTGACGGTACCGGCACGGCGATGATCGGACCCTCGACGAGACTGCTGCGGCTGTTCGCGGCCTGGACGGCGTCGGCGCTGCTGGTGGTCGCGGCGCCGGGACTCGCGCCGGTGGCGTGGAGCGCACTCGTCGCACTGGCCGTCGTGCTCGCGTGGGATGCGCGGTCGCTGGCGCGCGAGCCCCGCATCGCGGCAAGGCGGATGCTTCCCGACCGGGCTTTCGTCGGGCAGGACATCGAGATCGGCGTCGAGATCGCGAACGCCGGCACGCGCGGCGTCGCCGTCGAGGTCATCGACGAACCGGCGGACGACCTGCGCCGCGACGAGCCTCTGCTGCGAGCCGGCCCCGTTCCCGGCGGCGACCGCGTGGTCGTGACGTATGCCGCACGACCCGGGAAGCGGGGAAACCGCCCGTTCGGTTCGATCCTCACCGTCGCGGACTCGCCGCTCGGGCTGCTGCGCCGGCGCACGGTTCACGAATCCCCGGCGTCGCTGCGGGTGTTTCCGAGCGCGGCGCAGTCGTTGCGCGAGGCGCTGCGGGATCCTGCCGGGCTCCTCGTCGACACGGGCGCGAAGCCCATCCGGCGCCGCGGCGAAGGCATGGACCTCGAGTCGCTGCGCGACTACGTGGAAGGCGACGACCCGCGCCGTGTGCACTGGGCAGCGAGCGCGCGCCGCGGCCGACCCGTCGTGCGCGTGAACCAGCACGAATCGAATCACGCCGTGCTGCTCGCCGTGGACACGAGCCGTCTCATGGGCGTCCAGGTCGAAGGCCGCAGCAAGCTCGACTACGCGGTCGATGCCGCGATCGCGCTCGGCCTCGCGGCTCTCGGTCACGGAGATCGCGTCGGAGTCGCGGCGTTCGACGCGAAGGTGCACGCGCTGGTGGCACCGCGCGGCTCGCGCCGGCAGCTCGCGTCGATCGTCGATGCGCTTCAGCCCCTCGAGCCGTCGGCCGGCGAAGCCAGCTACCGGGATCTCGTGCGCACGCTCTGTGCCAGGCAGCGCCGGCGCTGCCTGGTGATCGTGCTCACCGATTTCGTCGAGATCGATCCCGAGTCGCTCGTGTTGCCGCTGCGGACGCTGTCGCGCCAGCACGGCGTCGTCGTCGCCGCGCTGCGCGACCCCGTCTTTCTCGAGCTCGACCGCGCGGCGCCGGACGCCGTGCCGCACGCCGGTCCGTCCGCCGAGATTACGATGATGCGCCGGCTCGTGCTCGACGACCTGGCCGCCGCGCGCGAATCGACGCTCGCGCAGCTTCGGCGCGCCGGCATCTCGACCATCGACGCGATGCCGCGCGCGCTCGGGGCATCGCTGGTCAATCGCTATCTGGAGCTGCGCTACGGGCCGGAACGATGAGCGCGGACATCCATTCGGTCGAGGGCGGAGCGTCTTTCGCGAGCCTTCGCGTGGTGACGAGGACACCGGCGACGAGGGCGCAGCACGCGGCGACGACGAGAAAGCGCGCCCCGGTCGAGATGCCCGACTCGCGCACGAAGCTCTCGATGAACGCGGCCAGCAGGAACAGTGGAATCGCCATCGCGAGCAGCATGAGGGCCGACGGAACCGCCGTGCGCAGCGCGGCAGCGCGCCCCCGGCGCCCCGGAAGCGCCACCGCTTCGCCCAGCAGCAGCCCGCCGGCGGCGCAGAGCGAGATCGCGCCTAGCTCGGGAATCCCGTGCGGAAGGATCCACGCGAGGAAACGCCAGGCGAGGTCGTCGCGCAGGAAGACGGCTCCGAGCGCTCCGAGCACCAGACCGTTGTAGATCTGCAACAGAAGTGTCGGGACGCCTGCGAGGATGCCGACGGCGAACGAAAGCAGGCCAACGCGCGTGTTGTTCGCGAACAGCATCGAGCCGAAGAACGCACGCTCGGAAAGGTCCGAAGCTTCCCACTGGAGGAAGTCCTCGCGAGCTTCGCGCGAGGACCAGAGCTTCTCGAGCGAGGCCGGGGAGTAGCCGAGCTGACGGGGGACGAACGCCGTCAGCGCCTCGGGCGTCGAGCGCGCGAGCACTCCGCCGACGAACACGCCCATCGCGAGCAGCGACCACGCAAGGACCTGCGCGTGCCAGGTTCGCCTCAGTGCGTCGGCTGCGCGGCTCGTCCATGGCGTCGGGCCGGATCCGGCGTCGGCCGCCGGCGGCGCTGGCAGCAGCGTGTGGGCACGGACGCACAATGCGTTGACGTAGCGGATGTGGTCGTCGTCGCTGCCCGCTTCGCGCAGTCTCGCGAGTCGCGCGGCGTGGATCCGGTACAGCGACACGAGCTCGCGAAGATCGTCCAGCGCAACGCCGCGCAGCCGGGTCTTCTCGCTGCGGTCGAGCAGGAGCTCGAATCGCTTGGCATCCGAAATCGTTTGCGTTCTATTTCTGCCCGCTGCGGTCGTCATCGGTGGTTCGGTTCGATCCGAGCGTAGGCCCAGGCGCGGCGTCATTCCAGTGCAACCTCGTCAAGAAGTGCTTACCGCCGAGTCCGTGCGGCTCGATCTTCCTGTGGCCGGGCCGGCGAGCAGGATGGCGGCGTACGCCATCGACTTCCTCGCGATCTCCGTGCTCGCCCTGCTGGTGGTCGTGCTCTTTGCGGGTTCCGGCACGCTCGCCAGCTGGATCGTCGAGCAGTTCAGGGAGCTTCTCGCGCTGATTCCGGAGCCCGGCGAGCCGCCGGACGTCGAACGGATCCGCACCTTCGTGCTCGTCTCGGTCGTGGTCGCCCTGACGCTGCAGCTCGGCGTGGAGCTGCTGTACTTCGCCTTCTTCGAACGGGTCTGGCGAGGCCAGTCGCCCGGCAAGCGCCTGCTCAAGCTGAGGGTCGTCAGCGACGACGGCGGCGGTGTGTCGGCGAACCAGTCCGTGACGCGCAACCTGCTGCGTGTCGCCGACATCCTGCCGGCCCAGTACATCGTCGGCCTCGCGTCCATGCTGAGCTCGACCAGCGGCAAGCGGCTCGGCGACTGGGCGGCAGGCACGATCGTGATTCGCCTCGATCGCCCGGCCGGCGCGGCGGCAATCGACGACGAGCCCATGCCCGGCGACGAAACGTTCGTGTTCGATGCGCAGCAGCTGCGGACGATGGGGCGCGTCGAGCTCACGCTTCTGCGGCGCGCGCTCCGGCAGGCCGACGACGCCGACTCCGAAGCGCGCGCACGAATACTCGAGAAGGCGACGACCGCGCTCGCCTCGCGCATGGGCTACTCCGCGCCGGTCGCGCCCGGACAGCAGCGGGCGTTTCTGCGCGCCCTGCACCGCGCCGTGACACTGCATCGTTAGCGGACCTGCCGCACCGTTCAGCGGCGCTGCACATTTCCGGAGCGAGCGTTCCGTCCCTGCGCGGGCTGGGCCGATCGGCGAGCTCCGTGCTACGGTGCTCCGTCATGCGGAGGAATCGGGGCGAACCGGAGGCGGCTGCCGGTCGCAAGGTGTCCGATGCCGCGGGTCCGAACGCGGCCGACGCCGCCGCCACACCGCGCGGGTCGATCGCTGCCCGCATCGCCGCGCTCTACCGCCGCTTCGCGGGCGAGGCACTGACGGGCGACGAGATCGCGGCCTTCGCCGGCGACGACAGCGACCGCAACCTGCGTCGCGTTCGCGTGCTTGCACCCCTGATGGTCGTCCTGCACATCGCGCACATCGCGGTGTACCGCATCCCCGACGAGCTGCGCTCCACCCTCGGCGCCGACATCGTGCGCTGGCAGGACCAGGTCGTCCGGGTCCACACGTGGACGCTCCCGTTCGCGATCGCGATCGCTGCGGCTGCGTACCTGGTCTCGCGCCCGGACCGGTCGCGACTGCTCACACCGCTGGCGGCGACGGTCTACCTGGCCCATGGCGCGATGGCGACGGGCGCCGATCAGATTGCCTTCGCCAAGGTGGACGCGTTCACCGGCTATGCGTTCGGAATCGCCGTGATCTGCGCATTTCCGCTCCGCACGGCGGTCTGGGTCTACGGCATCGGCACCGCCAGCGTGATGCTCGCGATCCATCACTTCCAGGCCGATCCGTCGATCCGGATTTCGATGATCCTCAATACGGTCACGGTCGCGACGACGAGCATCGCGCTGAACGTGCTGCTGCACGCGGCCCGCCGCCGCGACTTCCGCCAGCGCCGCATCATCGCGAGCCAGCGCGACGAGCTTGCCAGCCTCAACTCCGATCTCGAAAGGCGCGTGGACGATCAGGTCGCGGAGATCGTCCGGCGCGCGGAAGAGGTGAGCCAGCTCAACGCGCAGCTCCAGTCCCAGATCCGCCAGCGTTCGAACGAGCTGCAGGCCGCGCTCGCGCGCCTCGCGGCGCAGCGCGAGGAAGAGGGCATCCTGCGTCCCGGTACGGTGATCGACGATCGCTTCGAGATCCGCGGCAAGCTCGGCGCCGGCGGAATGGGCGTCGTCTATTCGGGGCGCGACCGCATCACGAGCTCGACGGTTGCGATCAAGGTGATCCGTCCGGGCGAGACGATCGGCATCGATGCGATCCGCCGCTTTCTCGGCGAGGCGGGTGCCGTTGCGCAGATCTCGCACCCGGCCGTCGTGCGCATGATCAACGTGGACGTGACCGGGGAAGGCTATCTCTACCAGGCCCAGGAGTTCGTCGACGGGCGGACTCTCGACAACCGCGTCGAAGACGGGCCGTGGGCCGAAGCGGACGTAGCCCGGCTCGGCTCGGTACTGTGCGCGGCGCTCGCGGCGGCCCACGCACGCGGCATCGTGCACCGCGACGTCAAGCCGGCCAACGTGATGCTGACCGGCGAGGAGCCGGGCCTCAAGCTGCTCGACTTCGGTCTCGCCAAGCTCTTCGACGACCATAACCGGACGGACGAGCACGCGACGGGCAGCCGCCTCATCATCGGCACGCCCGCCTACATGGCGCCCGAGCAGGTGGTCGCCGGCGAAGTCACCGCCAAGGCCGACGTCTACGCGGTCGGCGTGCTGCTCTTCCAGCTCCTCACCGGAAAGCTCGCGTTCGAGGTGGACGGCGCGAGCAGGATCATGATGAAGCACGTCCAGGCCGCGCCACCCGACGTGAGGACGCTCCGTCCGGACGTTCGCAGCGAGCTCGCGATCCTGATTGCGGCATGCCTGTCCAAGCAGGCGGGTGCGCGGCCGAGCGCCCAGGACCTGTCCGTGCGCCTCGGCGGCTTCGCCGACGCGCACGGCGCGGCATCGATGGAAGAGATCGGCGACCGCAATTCGCGCGAGCCCGCCCCGGCCGATCCGGCCGGCCGCACGACGGCCAGCATCGCGCGCCGCATGCGGGGATTCGCAGGCTCGCTGCTGTTCACATCGCTGATGCGAGGGGTCTGAGATCGGGGACGGATCCCGATTTGCCCCGGGCCGCCGCCGCTGCTTTCCTGTGCGGCCGCCGGATGATCGAACCGATTCGCAAGCTCGTCGCACGACGCCTTCCCGCCGCGCTCTGCCTGCTGGCCGCGGCGATGCAGGTCGGCCTGCCGGCTCTGCATGCGCCGCACTCGGCGAGCATCCGTCCGGAAGTCGTCGCCGCCGGCGGCGCCGCCGTTCTCATCGACGCTCGGAACGTTGCCGACGAGGGTCCTCACGACCCGGCGTCGTGCTCGCAGTGCCGCCTCGTCTCCCAGCTCAAGTCGCTGGCCCCGCTTTCCGTCGTCGCCGCTCTTCCCGCCATCGAGGCCCGCTGGCTCGGGGCGACTCCGGCGGCCGGTCTGCTCTCCCACGCCGGACACGGGACCGGCGCGCCGCGCGCTCCGCCCTTCCTCGCCTGAACAGCACCTTTTCCGTTTCTTTCCGACGGTAGTGCGCGCGGCGTATCTGCCGTGGCCGAGCATTCGCGCGTTTGCGCGCATCTGCGGTCGCGGGCGTCGCGTTCGTACAGGCAAGGAGTCCAACATGTTCTCATCGCACCGCGTGCCGCCCCTTCGAAGGGCGGCCCGCATCCTTTTCTTCATGACCCTCGTCGTTGCGCTTCCGGCCGCTCCGGCCCGCGCGGGCGATACCGAAGCCGAGATCCGCTCGCTCCGCGAGGAGGTGGAAACGCTGCGCCGACGTGACGACGAGAACCGCGCGCGCATGGCCGAGATGGAGCGCATGCTGCGCGAGGTCCTCGACGCGCGCGCGGCGACGCCGGCCGCGACTCCGCACGGCACGCCGGCCGCGCGGCCGGGTTCGGACGCCTCGTCGCAAGCAGCCACTGCCACCACGCCGGCCGAGGCTCTCGACCGCGCGCTCGCTGCCTCACCATCGGCACCGACACCGGCGCCGGCGGCAGGCGGCGCAGGCGGCGATCTTGCGTCGGCCACCATCGGCGGCGGGGCGGCGCGCGCGCGCCTGATCGACATTGCGTTCTCGACTCTCGTCGCCGGCGGCGGTTCGTCGGTGGGCAACGAAGCGCTGGGCGAGCTTCAGGGCGGCGGTCACGATCCGAACCAGAACGGGTTTACGCTGCAGCAGGGCGAGCTGTCGCTGACCGGCGCCGTCGATCCGTACTTCTCGGGCGAGGCGCACATCGTTGCGTCGCTCCACGGCGTCGAGCTCGAGGAGGCGTTCCTCACGACGAGCGCGCTGCCGCTCGGCCTCCAGGTCGAGGCGGGCTACTCGCTGACCGAGTTCGGCCTGATCAACCCGACGCACGTGCATGCATGGGACTGGCTCGACCAGCCGGTCGTCAACACGCGCATGTTCGGCAGTGAGGGGACGCGCTCGCCGGGCGCACGCCTGGCGTGGCTGCTACCCGTGCCCTTCTTCGCGGAGCTCCACGCGGGCGTGCAGAACGCCAACGAAGGCGAGTTCACGCCGAGCTTCATGGCCGCCGAAGGGGTCGGCGGGAGGCCGAGCGTGGATCGCGACGTGCGCGGCTTCGACGACCTGCTCTGGCTCGTGCGCGCGAACGCGTCGTGGGACCTGACGGACCAGACCGCGCTGCTCGTCGGAGCATCGGGCCTCTACGGCCCGAACCAGACCGGCTCCGACGGAGAAACGTGGATCTACGGGATCGACGCGAAACTGAGATGGCGGCCCGCCGACAACTTCCGCGGCTGGCCCTTCGTGCTGTGGCAGACGGAGGCGATCGGCCGCAGCTACCACGCCGACGGTTTCGTCGCGGGCACCGACATCGATCCGGCTTCGGGCGAGTTCCCGAACGACCTCGCCTCCGGCACGCTGCACGACGAAGGCTTCTACACGCAGCTTCTGGTCGGATTTCACTACGGCTGGGCGGCCGGGCTTCGTGCCGAGTATGCGACGGGAAGCGGCGCGAGCATCGCCGACGGCATCCTCGT
>CAYYVZ010000003.1:0-7657 GCA_964475235.1 uncultured Myxococcales bacterium
TTTCGGCTGCATCACGGGCTCGTTCGGCAATACGACAGGGATCGATATCGAGCGTCAGTACCTGACCGGCCACTTCCGCCGCATGTATTTCGTGTCGCGTCTCTACCACGACCCGATGCCGACCTGGCCGACGCCGGACGGCATTCGTTACCGTGAAATGCTGCATCCGGTGCTCGAGCCGTTCGATCTGAAAGGCGCCGGATTCACTTACAATCGCTTCCTGGATCCGAAACGTCAGGACGACTCGTGGCTGTACTTTCCGCAGACCAAGCGCGTCCGGCGACTCTCTACGGCGCAGCGTTCGGAAGGCGTCTTCGGTCAGGACATCGACCTCGACAGCTACGGAGGTTACTCCGGCAATCCCTCGTGGACGGAATGGAGACTGCTCGGGACGAAGACGATCATCGCCTCCATGCACGCCCGCAATCTTCCGTCGAAGTGGCTTCCGCCCCCCAACGACTTCCTCCACGACGACGTGTGGGAGCCGCGCGACGTATGGGTGCTCGAAGGCCGCTCCCGTCTCGACGGTTATGCGTTCGGAAGCCGCGTGATCTACGTCGACCGCGAGTCCTTCTTCATCCCTTACACCGAGATCTTCGATTTGAAGGGGAAGCTGTGGAAGGGCCTTGTTCAGAACTGGGCGATGCGGGACAAGATGTCGCCGAACTCGAAGTACTCGGTCGGCTTCGAACGGGCCGTGCTGGCATCGGTGGAAATGTTCGACATGCAGCTCAATCACGCGACGCGTTGCCAATTCCCTGACGAAGCCTTCAAAAACGAAGACGGATGGTTCCTGAACAACGGCGAAGCCGAGGGCGTGACCGACAGTTCCTTCGATGTGGCGACTTTCATCGGGGAAGGCCGCTGAGCGCGGGCGGGGGGTGGAGACACGCGGCATGAGCGATCCCAACATCGACCAGCTCCGGCGGCGCCTCACGGAGAGCGAGAACGCCGGAGCAGCCGAGATTGACTCCGCTTTCGCGAGGCTGGAAGAAAAGATTCTTCAGCTCGTGGATACCATCGAGTCGGCCCATTCCGTACGACTCGAGGAGCTAAGGCAGGAGGCCGCACGCCTCGCCGCCGGCAAGGGCGGCAACGACTACTGAGCGCGAAGCAGCCGAAGACCGAATGGAGCGCGAAGCAGCCGAAGATAAGAACTGAGCGCGAAGCAGCCGAAGATAAGAACTGAGCGCGAAGCAGCCGAAGATAAGATAGAGCGACGACGACAATGAAACTGGAGAACTCCGAACCGGCACTGGCAACCGACGCGGTCCTGAACCGCATCGAGTCGGTGAAGCGCGATGCGGTCGCGTCGGTCGTCGCGCTGCGCGACGCGCTGCGCTCGCGCGTCGATTCGCTCGGTCAGGTTCGCAGCGACCTCCAGCGCGCGCTCGACCGCTTCGAGGAAGAGCGCCGCCACTTCGACCTCCAGAAGGAAGAGCTCGAGCGCCGCGCCAGCCAGCCCCTCGATCCCGCCAAGTTCGAACGCCACCTGATCGACGAGAAGGACCGTCTCGACGAAGAGCGCGCGCTGTTCGAGGCCGAGAAGAAGACGATGCGCGAGCGCGCGGCCAAGCGCGCCGACGAGCTCGCCGCGCGCGAGCGCACCTTCCAGGAATCCCACGACCGTCTCGACGAGGAGATGCAGGCCCTTGCGCGCGAGAAGGCGGCCGCCGAGGCGAAGAACCAGGCCGCGACGCGCGAGATCGCCGCGCGCGAGGCGATGGTTGCCTCCGAGCGAGCGCAGGTCACGCGCGAGCTCGAGACACTCAAGGTCGAGCGCGCCAAAGCCGAAGCGTCCGAGGCCGAGCGCTCCGCGCGCCTCGAGCTTCGCGAGCGCGAAGTCGAGGCGGGCAAGCAGCTCATCAACGAGCAGCGCGCCGAGCTCGAAGCCAGGCAGCGCGAATCGGAATCGCGCGAAGCGGCCAGCGCACGCGCCTTCGCGCTGCGCAGCCGCGAGCTCGACGAGCGCGGCAACGCTCTCGAGCTCGAGCGCAACGCGATCGCGCTCGAACGCTCCACCCTCAAAAAGCAGCACGACGACGCGATGGCCGCCGTCGAGGCGAAGGCCCAGGAAGTCGAAGGGCGCCGCCTGCTGCTCGAGCGCGAGCACAAGACCCTGCGCGACATGGTGGCTGCCGAGGAAGCGCGCGTTCGCGAGCTGGAAAAGGCCGTTCTCAAGGCCCAGGACGACTTCGCCAAGGACAGCGAGCGCGTCGAGGCCGAGCGCGCGCGCGTGCGCGCCGAGCTCGAGGCACAGGCCAAGGCGCTCGATACCCGAGGCAAGGACCTCGACCGCGACCGCGAGCTTCTCGCGCGCGACCGCCAGGGGCTCGAGAAGGACGCCCGCGAGCTTCGGGCCGACGCCGAATCGCGGATCCGCGCGGCGGGCGATCTCGAGAAGTGGCTCGCCGCCTCGCGCACGCGACTCGAGAACGAGCTCACGACACTCGCCGCCGAGCGCAACAAGCACGCGTCGGCCGTCGCCCAGAGCGAGGAAGAGCAGAAGTCGCGCCTCGCCGCGATCGCCAGGGAACAGAGCGAGCTGGCTCGCCGTTCCGCGGAGCTCGAGCAGCGCCGCGACGAGCTCGCGATGAGTCTCGACGAGCGCTCCGACAAGCTCGACCGCCGCGAAGGCGACCTCAAGCGCACCGAGGACCGCCTGCGCGCGGATCGCGCCGCGCTCGAGAGCGAGATCAAGGCGCTCGAGGAGCGCTCGGATGCGGCGGCCGCCGTCATCGCTGCAGGCGAGCGTGCACTCGCCGAGCGGAAGGAAGAGCTCGCGAAGAACCGAGAGGCGCTCGCAGGCGAGCGCCAGAGAATCGAAGCCGAGTTCGCCGAGCGCCGCGGCGAGATGACGCAGCTCGAACAGTGGCTCGCGGGCTCGCGCTCGCGTCTCGAAAAGGAGCTCGTCGCGCTCGACGCCGCGCGCACCACGCACGCCACCGACGTCGAGAAGGCGGCCGCGCAGGCCCGCGACCGCGACGCCGCGTTCAAGCAGCGCCAGGCCGAGCTCGACCAGGGCAGCAAGGAGCTCGAGGCCAAACGCAGCCAGCTGTCGGTCGACATCGAGAAGCGTGCCGCCGCCGTCGCCGACCGCGAGAAGCAGATCGCGGCCGCCGAAGAGAAGCTGAAGGCCGATCGCGGCGCCCTCGAGAGCGAGGTTGCTGCCCTCGAGAAGAAGACCGACGAACAGACCAGGTCCATCGCGGCACGCGAGAAGGAGCTGGCGGACCGCCAGGCCGAGCTGGCCCGGGACCGCCAGGGCGTTGCCGACGAACGCACCCGCCTCGGGGCCGAGGCCGCCGCTCGCATGGAGGACATCAAGAGCCTCGAGGCCTGGCTGGCCGAGTCCCGCAAGAAGCAGGACGCCGAACGGGCCAACCTCGACAAGGCCACCCAGACCCACGCGGAACGGGCCGCCGCCTTCGATCAGGAGGCCACGCGCCGGGCCAAGGCCGTCGAGGCTGCCGAGGCCGAGCTCGATCGCCGCATGCGCGACCTCGAGGCCCGTCGCGACGAGATGGCGCTCGACCTCGACGAAAGGACCTCGGCGCTCGAAGCGCGCGAGGGCGAGATCGGCAAGCTCCAGGCCCGCGTCAAGGCCGACCGCGAAGCGCTCGAGAGCGAGATCAAGGCGCTCGAGGCCAAGTCCGAGAAGGCTGCGGCCGACTTCGCGGCCGAGGAGCGCAAGCTCGACGAGCGCCGCATGGAGCTGTCGCGTGAGCGCGACGCGATCCGTACCGAGCGTGCCAAGGTCGAAGAGCAGGTGGCGGGACGCCTCGCCGAGATCGCCGGCCTCGAGAACTGGCTGGCCGATTCACGCCGCCGCGCCGACGGCGAGAGCACCAAGCTGCAGGCCCAGCTCGCCGACCTCCAGAAGCGCGACGCGGAGCTCGTGCAGAAGACCAAGGCGGCCGAAAGCGAATGGGCCGCGGCTCGCGCGAAGATCGACGCCGACCGCGCCAACCTCGAGAACGAGCGCAAGGCTGCGATGGTCAAGGTCGAAGAGCGTTCGAAGGAGATCGAGGCGGCGCGAGCGCGCCTCGAGCGCGACACCAAGGCCCTCGAGGACGAAGTCATCGGGCTCGAAAAGCGCGCCGACGAACAGACGCAGCGTTTCGCGGAGCAGGAGCGACTGCTGCGCGAAGCGCGCGCGGCCATCGGCCGCGAGCGCGAAAGCCTGCTCGACGACCAGCAGCAGCTCGAGTCGCGCATCACCGCGCGCCGCAGGGAACTGTCGAGCCTCGAATCGTGGCTGGCCGATTCGCGCGTGCGCCTCGAGACTGCGCTGCGCGAGACCGCCGAGGAGCGCGAGGACATCCGCTCCGAGAAGATGAGGCTGCGAAAGCAGGCCGTTGCGAGCGCGACCGACCTCGGCGAGGACCTCTAAGATCGCTCGAAACGCCGGAACGAACGACCAGGGGCACCAGGGGATGGGGAACGGATGAACAAGTCCATCGTCGAAGACGTGATGAAGATCCGCGGCGTCCGCGGCGCGGCCGTGCTCGGCCAGTCGGGCGAAGTCGCGAATTCGAACATCAGCTCGAAAGAGATCAACGAGCTCTTCCAGCTCCTCTTCAAGGTAGCGTTCGACGGCAAGAGCGCGACCGCGCTCGGTGAGGTCCAGCGCATGGTCGTGCGCACCGACAAGGACGAGGACCTTTCCCTGCTGATGAAAAACAAACAGGCCCTCGCGATCGTGTCCGAGCGTTCGCGGCCTCAGAACGAGCTCTTCGCGGAAGTCGGCGAGCTGCTCAAGCGGGTGTAGTCGTGCGTACGCTTCTCAGAGACCTCGGAACCGTCAGTGGCGTCCAGTGCGCGTGCATCGTGCGCAAGGGCGAGGTGCTCGCGACGACGTTCCCCGAGAACGACAAGGTCGCGCAGGCCGCCAGCCTCGGCTTCGTGCGCGGCATCAGCGACGGGCTCGAGCTCGTCGATCGCGGCTTCGAAGAAGTGCTCGTCGACTTCAGCGGGCGCTCGCTGATGGTCACGCCCGTCGCCAAGGATTTCGTGCTCGCGATGCTCGCGGCGCCCGACGCCAACACGCAGCTGCTGCGCGTGGTCATGGGATCCTCGGCGCGCCAGCTCCGCCGCATGCACGACATTCCCGAGAAGGCCGAGCCGGCCCAGCCGAAGCCGGCCGCCGCGGCGCCGCCGCCTCAGCCTGCGGCCGCCGCCGGTGCTCCTCCTCGCCCCGGTGCCCCGGGCACTCCGCCTCCGCCGCCGAGGCCCCAGCCCGCCGCCCCGCCTCCTCCGCCTCAGGCCCAGGCCGCCGGCGCCGCCAGGCCTGCGCCGACCGGACGGCCGCAGCCGCCTCAGCCCGCCGGACGTCCCGCGCCGCCACCTCCGCCTCAGGCCCAGGTCGCCAAGGGTGCCCCGCCTCCACCACCGAAGCCCGGTCAGGCCCCGCCGGCCCAGCCTGCTGCAGCCGCCAAACCCGGCCCCGGAACGCCCCCGGCGTCCGCTGCCAAACCGGAAGCGGCCCCCGCGGCCGCCGCCAAGGGCTCCGACAAGGACGCCGAGCCCGTTCTTCCTCAGGTTCTTGCCCTGCTGACCGAGTACATCGGCCCGGTGGCCCGCGTGAGCTTCAAGCGCGGAGTGACGCGCTGGCGCGAGACCAGCACGCCGACCGTCGGGACTCTCGGAGAGCTCGCCAAGATCCTCGCGGCGGACCTTTCGAGCGACAGCGAAAAGAAGGCCTTCCTGGATGCCGTCGAACGCCTGAGGGGAAGCTGACCCCTCATTCGGGCGGTTGCTCGTGCAACCGCGTCGTGTGGCAGGTATGGAACGCCGAGGACCCGCAACCCAATCCGCCCTTGCCTTCGCCCCGTCACTCTTTGGGCGTCTTCGGCAAACCGGGGCAACTTGGAATTGGCTCCCGCGTTCCTCGAATCGAAGGAGAGACCACTAGCCCATGAGCAGCATGCGCAACAAGCTCGTTGCGGCTTCGGCCGCCGTTACCCTGCCGCCGCTGGTTGCGCTCGGCTGGTTCGGCGGGAGCCAGGTCGAGCAGGTCCTGCGGACCGACGGCCTCGAGCGACTCGAGGCCCGCATCTCCGGCCTTTCGGCCCAGATCGAACGTTACCTCGCCGGTGTCGACGGCGACCTGCTCCTGCTCGCCGACACACCGGCACTCGCCCAGTACCTGCTCGCGTCGGACAGCGGCGATACCGCGCTGATCGACGCCGCCCGCAAGAATCTCTCGCTCGCGTTCGTGCGCCTCTCGGAGATCCGCGGCAACTACTACCAGATCCGCTACTTCGACAGCTCGGGTGCCGAGCGCCTGCGCGTCGACCGCGACAAGGACGTGACCGTAGTGGTTGCGCCCGACAAGCTCGAAACCCGGCGCGCGACTCCGGATTTCGCTTCCGCGCTCAAGCTTCCCAAGGGCGAGGTGATGATCTCGCCCGTCGAGCTCAACCGCGAGAAGGGAACTCTCGAGGACACGCCGCGTCCGATCCTGCGCTACAGCACGTCCGTGTTCGACAACACGTCGCGGCGCCGCGGCGTGCTGATCATCGGCGTCGCCGTCGATCCGATCATGAAGCTCGTCTCGACCGCTCCGCAGAGCAGCGGCGAGAAGCTTCTCGTCGCCGATTCGGGCGGCGCGTACCTGAGTCATCCCGACCAATCGAAGCTGTTCGGCAGCGAGCGCGACCTCGCCACCGGCGAGAACCTCACGAAGGACTTCCCCGAGCTCGGGCCCAAGCTGCTCGCGGCCACCGATCTCGTGAAGGACGAGGGCAAGGACACGCTCACGATCGCCAAGCCGATTCCGATTCCGGGCGTCGCGCGCGGCGGGCTCGGTGTCCTCGTCGACGTCATGCCGACCGACGTGCTCTACGCGAAGGCCGCCGCGCCGCGCAATGTCTTCCTCTGGTTGACGCTGCTCGCGCTCGCGCTCGCGCTGGGCTTCGGCGTGATCGTGGCGCAGTGGGTGACGCGCCCCATCGTGATGCTGACCGAGGCCGTCGAGCGCATGAGCAAGGGCGACCTCGACACGCCGATCGAGTCGGTCTCCGACGAGGAGACGCAGAAGCTCGCCGCCGCCATGGAACGCCTCCGCAAGTCCATGAAGCTCATGATCGACAAATACTCCGAGTAGGAGCCCCGAGCCGGCGAGGGGCGAGACCAGTTCCTTTCCGGAAGGAGCGCGCAGCGCGACGGATAAGCTGGCTCTCTCGAAGCTCGACCGTCCTGTTCACGAAGCGAGACCAGTTCCTTTCCGTCAGGATCGCGCTTCCTCGAAACCCCGAAACGAGAAAAGCCGCGGAGATCGCTCTCCGCGGCTTTTCTGCTTCGACGACAGTGGGGGGACCTTCCCGGCCAGAGGTTGGCGCCCGTCGCCTCGCCGGGGATCAGGGCTGCTTCGGTGCGGCTGCGTCGGAATGCGAGATGTCGCCCTTGGCCTTGTACGGCAGCACGGTCGGAATCATCAGGCGGCTCGCAGCGATGGCCCACGTGTTCTTTTCATTGATCAGCACCGCGGTCAGCTTGCCCTTGCGAGCCGGGATGGCCGAACCGTCCGGAAGCGTGGCGCCCGAGAGCTCGTAGTTTCCGTCCACCAGGGCAACGGTATCGCTGATCATCCAGACCGTATCGACGGTCAGGTCGAGCTGGGTGGTGTCGGTGGACACCTCCACCGGTTCGAGGG
>CAYYVZ010000003.1:7667-35805 GCA_964475235.1 uncultured Myxococcales bacterium
TGGTGAGCAGCGCGGTGACTTCGTCGCGGCCCCTGGCGCGCGTTCCGTCGGGCTCGGTCTGGTCGACGTCGATGGCCCAGCGCGCCGCCATCGTCTTCACGTCGTGCTTGTTCCAGGCCTTGACGAATTCGGCGTAGAGATCGCGAATCTCCTTGGTCGCCTTCACGTCGGCAGCCGTTCCGCCGCCGAGACCGAAGGCGTGGGCGGCCGGCGCAAGGGCCATCGGAGCGCCCACGGCAAGCAGCAATCCCAGGGAAGCAAGAACGGACTTCGAGGTGCGGAGGTTGCTCATGGCGCAACTTCTACGCCCGCGTCACGAATTACGTCAACGGCCGCGCCCCCTTTTTCGAGGGGGCGCGGCCGCCTGGAGGTCCTGACGCGACGCAGCAGGGTGGACGGCTGCGAGAATGGCGCTGCGGTGAGGAATCGAGGAGCGCCGGCCCCGGCTCAGGATGCGAAAGCGGTCACGAGGCGCTTGCTCACGATCGCTTCGGCCTCGGCCATGATCCGGTCGATGAGCTCCTGGCACGTCGGGATGTCGTGGATGAGGCCGGCCACCATGCCGCAGCTCCAGGCGGCGCGGTCCATCTCGCCGTTCTGCAGCACCCTGCGGTTCTCCGTCCCTGCCACGAGGTGGCGGATGTCCTCGATCGTCGTGCCCGCACCCTTTTCCTTCTCGATCTCGCGAATCTTCTCGACGGCGGCGTTGGTGAGCACGCGCTCGGTGTTGCGAAGCGGACGCATGATGAGGCGCGTGGACAGCTCGTCCGCGTCGACGAGGGCCTGTTTCACGTTCGGGTGCACAGGGGCCTCGACGGTCGCGATGAAGCGCGTGCCCATGTTCATGCCGTCGGCACCGAGCGCGAGCGCGGCGACGAGGCTCCTGCCGTCGGCCATGCCGCCCGAGGCGACGAACGGGATCTTGAGCGCTTCGGCCGCGCACGGCAGCAGCACCATGTTGGGAACGTCGTCTTCGCCGGGATGGCCTGCGCACTCGAAGCCGTCGACGCTCACCGCATCGCAGCCGATGCGCTCGGCCTTGAGCGAGTGACGGACCGACGTGCACTTGTGGATGACCTTCACGCCCGCCTTTTTCAGAGTTTCCATGAAGGGCTCGGGGCTGCGGCCGGCGGTTTCGACGATCTTGACGCCGCCGTCGATGATCACGCGCATGTACTCATCGTAGGGCGGCGTGACGAACATCGGCAGGATCGTGAGGTTCACGCCGAACGGCTTGCTCGTCATCTTGTGGCAGCGCTCGATCTCCTTCGCGAGATCGGCCGGCGTCGGCTGCGTAAGGCCGGTGAGGATGCCGAGCCCGCCGGCGTTCGAGACGGCCGCGGCCATTTCGGCGTAGCCGACGTAGTGCATGCCGCCCTGGATGATGGGGTGCTGGATGCCGAAAAGCTCGGTGATGCGGGTCTTCATGGTCGTGTCCTCTTGTGTGATGTGGGCCGGCGCGCGTGGACCGAAAATGCGGTCCTCGTCGGCGGGCGGCGGACGCTAGTACGGAGGCCGGTGCGTTACGAATTCCGGGCGATCCTCCACGGTGGGTTCCGTCACGGAAAATCGGGGACGGATCCCGATTTCGTTACGCGTCGTGTGCGAGCCCGGACAGCCGGCCGATCGCAAGGCCGAGGGCCGTGCCGACGGCCGTGTCGCCGGGGCGCGGGGAAGCCACGCAATGCCGCTCAGGCCCGGTCGAGCATCTTGTGCACGAGCTGCTCGCACTCGTGCACCTCCATGTAACGCGGCACCGGGTAGTTCGCGTACGCTTCCTTCAGCGCATCGCGTGCGATCGTCGGGATGTCGTGCGACTTCAGCGCCGCGAGCGTCGGCGGGATGCCGACCTCGCGAGCAAGGTTCTTCACGGCTTCGAGAAACTCGCGTGCGAGCGTGGCGTCGCTGCCGCCCGAAAGGCCGACCATGCGCGCCATGTCGGCCATGCGGCGCTCGGCTGGCCCCATCGAGAACTCGAGCACGTGCGGCAGGACGGTGGCATTCGCGAGGCCGTGCGGCGTGCGGTAGTGCGCGCCGAACTGGTGCGCAATCGCGTGCACGTAGCCGACGCTCGTGCGCGTGAACGCAAGTCCTGCGTAGTACGACGCGAGCGCCATCGCGCGTCGCGCTTCCATGTCGTTGCCGTCACGGTAGGCGCGCGCGAGATGCGCGAAAATCAGCTTGATGGCCGCGGTTGCCCAGCGCTCGGTCTGCTCGGTGGACGTCTTCGACAGATACGACTCGATCGCGTGCGTGAGCGCGTCCATGCCGGTTGCGGCAGTGATCGCGGGCGGGAGCCCCGTCATGAGCGCCGGATCCAGAGCCGTCATCTGCGGCAGCAGCTTCGGATCGACGAAGAATTTTTTCGCGTGCGAGACCGGGTCCGACACGACGGCCGCGATGGTCACCTCGGAGCCCGTGCCGGCCGTCGTGGGAATCGCGTAGAGCGGGACGGGCGCGCGGCGCACCTTCATCAGACCTTCGAGCTTGTGCAGCGGCTTGTGGTTGGTCGCGGCCGCCGCGATGACCTTCGCAGCGTCCATCGGCGAGCCGCCGCCGATCGCGAGCACGGCGTCACAGCCCTCGCGCTTGAGCATGGCAAGACCCGCCTCCACGTGGCTCGACGTCGGATCGGGCTCGACGCCGTCGTAGACGACGCGCTCGACGCCGTTGTCGCCGAGCGCGCCGATGACGCGCTCGACGATGCCGAGCTTCACGAGCATCGCGTCGGTCACGATCAGGAGCTTCTTCGCCCCGGCCTGCCCGATGGCCGAGCAGAGGTCCTTCGAGGAGCCGGCGCCGAGCAGCGTCATCGGCACGCGATCGGGGATCAGCCTGGAGACCACGCCGGTGACGGCGATGGCGATGTCGTGGATGGCTTTGCGGCTCGTGCTCATGCCCGGGCTTCTAACGAGGCTGTCCGGCCCGGGGAAACGCCGGCGCGGGGGGACGGACTCGCCCCGCGGCTGGGGCCGTCGCGCTCCGGGAAAGCCATTTCAACGTCGCGCTGCGCGCTCCTTATGGATCGGAACTGGTCTCGCCCCTCGCCGGCTCGGGGCTCCTGTTTGCGAAATCGGGATCCGTCCCCGATTCAGGGCGCATGACACCAGACGCGATTCGCAAATGGCACGCCGTCGCCGAGGCGCGCGACCCAGCCGGTCTCGACGCCCTGCTTGCCGACGACGTGGTCTTCCACTCGCCCGTCGTCCACACGCCCCAGCGCGGCAAGGACCTGACGACGCTGTACCTTGCCGCCGCGCTGCAGGTGCTCGGGTCGAACGATTTCCGCTACGTGCGCGAGGTCGTCGGAGAGCACGACGCGATTCTCGAATTCACCGCGAACGTGGACGGCATCGTCGTCAACGGCGTCGACATGATCCACTGGAACGCGGACGGCCGGATCGACGACTTCAAGGTGATGGTCCGTCCGCTCAAGGCGGTCAACCTGCTGCACCGCCTCATGGGCATGATGCTCGAGCAGCTTGCGCCGAAGTAGCGCGAGCCGCCGTAAGCGCACTTCCGCGATGTTGTGACGTCCTGAGGAATGCCACGCGGCAACGGCCTCGCGACGCGCCGAATCGCCTAGGAAATCAGGCGCTTCGCTTGCGCGACCTCTGGCCCGAGAGGTACTCTGCGGCCTTGCTGCAGCGGTGTTTCGGCATCGCCGACGCAGCACGGAGGGTTGTCATGAAAGGGACCGGGCTCGCGCTTCTCATCCGCAACGCCTCCGGGCGGCGAGCGACGATTGGCGTGCTGATCTGCCTCGCCGTCTGCCTCGGCGTGCCGGCGAGCACACTCGCAGTCGATCCGGCCAAACCGGATCCCGCGTACCCTGCCGATGCGTCCGGCTCGGCCAACGAGCCCGCCGGCGGATTTCCTGCCGACGCATCCGGCTCGGCCAACGAACCCGCCGCCGGATTTCCCGCCGATGCCTCCGGCGCTGCCAACGACGAGCTGCCGCTGACCGCTCCGCAGAAAAAGGCTCCCGCCAAGCCGGTCGAAAAGCCGAAGGCCCCTGCCGCGCCGAGTGTCCAGACCAAGCCCAAAGCGCCTGCGGGAGCCGATACGAAGTCCCCCGCGAGCGCCGATACGAAACCGACGGCGCCTTCGAATGCCGACGGCAAGCCGAAAGCCGCAACCGTCGCAGTCGTCGACAGCAAGGTGAAGGTGCCCCCGCCGGGTACGATCATCGGCACGTCCAATCTCGACGAGTACCGCCATCTGCTCGGTCCGGGCATGCAGTGGCTGGTCGAGCGCGGCGCGACGCTGCCGGTGCGCTCCTACGAGAAGATCCAGGATCCGCCTCCCTACCGTGAGGCGACCGAGAAGTTCGCCGGCCAGGTGACGCTGTCGCCGGACGGAACCGCGCTCATCAACCACGTTGCCGGCAAGCCGTTCCCGACCATCGATTCGAGCGATCCGTGGATCGCGACCAAGCTGATGTTCAACTTCGGCGCAGCGATCGCGATCGACGACTCCGACACGCGCAACTTCGACTGCGACACCGGCCAGGTCGGCAAGAACGGCTCGCCGCTCAAGGTCGAGAAGCACTTCCTCATCGACCACATCCGCCGCCTGTTCTTCCGCGAGCGGCTCGTCGTCGATCCGAAGCCGGAAATGCCGAACCGCGACCGCGCGCGCTTCAAGGAAGCGCTGTATCCGCTCATCGAGCCGTTCGACCTCAAGGGCACCGGGTTCACGTTCACGCGCTACATCGACGAGACGCGCCAGGACGACACGTGGCTCTACCTGCCGCAGCTTCGCCGCGTTCGCCGTCTCTCGTCGGCGCAGCGCTCGGACGCGCTGTTCGGCCAGGACACCGATGCCGACAGTTTCGAAGGCTACCAGGGCAACATCGCGTGGATGACCTGGAAGCTCATCGGCGAGCAGAAGGTCCTCGGAACCATGCACGCCGAGTCGCTCCCCGTGCAGTGGGGCAAGGCGTCGGGCGACTTCCTGCACGACGACGTCTGGGAGCCACGCGACGTCTGGGTCATCGAGGGCGTCTCCAAGCTGCCGCAGTACGCCTACTCGAAGCGCGTCATCTTCCTCGACAAGGAAGTCTTCCGCGTGCCGTTCACCGACATGTACGATCCGGCCGGCGAGCTCTGGAAAGTCTGGGTCAACAACTACAAGTTCAGCAAGGAGCCGATGAAGGGCGCCAAGTACGGCATGCCCTGGGTATTCGGCTACCGGCCGTCGATCTCGATGATCGACATCCAGCTGGAGCACGGAACCAACTGCTCGCTGCCGAGCTCGCGCTTCCCGGGCGAGCAGGGCTGGTACGTCTACCTCGGCGACGCGGAAGGAACCGACGAGGCATTCTTCGACCTGAGCGCCATCATCGCCGCCGGCAAGGGCTGAAATCGGGGACGGATCCCGATTTCCCGCGCCGCGCCGTCCTGCGCAGCGAACCCGTGGACGGCGGCGTTCCGGTTGGAATCGCCGCCGTTATTTGAGACGGAAAGGGCGTGCCTGCCGCGCTCGAACACTTCCGCATCGAAGAGCTCGAATCGCTGTTCGAGTCGTGGGACTGCAAGGCCAGCCACGCCGCGCCGCTCGTGCGCGCGTACTACGCGACCGGTTCGTTCCCTTCCCAGGGCGTGCTCGCGCTGCCCGCGAAGCTGCGCGAGCGCCTCAGCGATTCCACCACTTCCGGTGCGGCGTCGCTCGAGATGCGCGAGGTCTCCTCCGACGGCACCACCAAACTGCTGATCCGGCTTCACGACGGCGGCACCGTCGAGTCGGTGATGATTCCCGACATGGCCGGCCGCCGCGTCGCCGGCTGCATCTCCTCGCAGGTCGGCTGCGCGATGCAGTGCGACTTCTGTGCGACGACGAAGACGGGCTTCGAGCGCAACCTGAGCGCCGGCGAGATGGTCGCGCAGTTCCTCGCGCTGCGCCGCGAGGCGGACGCGGCCGACCGCCGCCTGCAGACCGTCGTCTTCATGGGCATGGGCGAGCCGCTGCTCAACGTGGACGAAGTGGTCGAAGCCGTACGGCGCATCGCCGACAACAGGTACGGCGGACTCGGCTGGCGGCAGGTGACGATCTCGACCGTCGGCATCGTCCCGGGAATCGAGAAACTCACCGAAACGGGACTCGCCTTTCATCTCGCCGTGTCGCTGCACGCGCCCGACGACGAGACGCGCGCGAAGCTGATTCCGACCGGCAAGCGCTACAGGATCGCGGAGATACTCTCGGCCGCCGATCTGTTCCAGGCGCGCCGCGGGCGGCCGGTGACGATCCAGTACTGCCTGCTTCGCGGCGTGAACGACTCGCTCGAGCAGGCCCGCGCGCTGGCCGACCTGGTCGGCCGCCGGCGCATGCACGTGAACCTGCTGACGTACAACCCGACGGGAACCAGCCTGCGCGGCATCGACTACGAACCGTCTGCGCCCGAGCAGGCCGATGCGTTCCTCGGCGTGCTGCGAGACCAGGGCGTCGTCACACACTTCCGCCGCTCGCGCGGACCGGACATCGACGCGGCGTGCGGACAGCTTCGGCACCGCCACGCGACCGGCGATACGGACTCTTGAAAATAGCCTGATGATTGGACCGGCGCGGCCGTGTTAGGACGGTCGCGCGGGTACGGTCCGGAGCACGGGGGCTTCGGGATCGTCGGGAGCAGCGATGCGACGTTCTTCACCCCGATTCCTCTGCGCGTTCTTCGCGTCCGGTCTGCTGGTCGCCGCGTTCGCCGCACCGGGTTTCGGGGCGTGCGGCGTCGAGGTCTGCCCCGATGACGTTTTCGGGGTTCCGAACGACGGCTGCATCCCCTGCGGCCGGCCGCACTCGATCGGGCCAGCGCCGGTGACGAGCGACGCACTTGCGATCCTTCGTGCGGCGGTGGGCCAGTCCGTACCCGACTGTTCCGGCGAGCGCTTCTGTATTTGCGACGTGGATTGCGACGGCGTCATTACGACGACCGATGCACTGCTGATGCTCTACCGCGCGGTTGGCCGGTTCGTTGCGCTGAATTGCTGCTGCCCGATCGCTTCCTGCGGGCCCGCCTGCACCTCTGCCGAGATCTTCACGCGCGCCGGCTCCGACCTCGACACCGGCTGGACCGGCATCGCCCACGACGCAGATGCCATCGTCGGTGCATCGATCACGGTACGCGTGAAGCGCGAGTGCACCGGCGACGGCGCCGAGTGCGGGCACGACGAGGACTGCGTGGGCAACGGGACCTGCGAATCGACCTGCGACTGCAACGGCGACGTGACCTGCGAGGCCACCGGCCCGACGCACCAGCGCAAATGCCGGACCGACCTCGAGGACTGTGAAACCAACGCCGACTGCGACCCGGGCATCCCCTGCGAGCACGTCTTCGGGCCACCGCTGCCCCTTTCGTCGGGCGGTACCCCGGTGTGCGTGGTCGGGGTCTTCGACGGCCCGATCACCGGCACGGCCAACTCCGACACCGGTGAGTCGGAGATTTCGGTGAGCCTGCGCTCGCGCGTGTTCCTCGGCATCGCGATCGACAAGCCCTGTCCGCGTTGTGGCGCACCAGGCGAGAATCCTGAAGTGGGCGACCAGTTCACCTGCAGCGGCGGCCAGAAGAACGGCCAGCCCTGCACCGTCGAGGGCGTCAGCCCGGATTTCGGCGGAACCTCGACCGACTGCCCTCCGTCGCTCGGCGCCGGCATCTCGGGATCCGGACTGGCCATCCGTCTCTCCGAGGTGACGACGGGGACGACGACCAGGACCGCCCAGCTGCCATGCAAGTTCTTCGGCTTCACCGGCAATCCGACGGTGCCGGGCAGCAACCCGAAATGCCTCGACAGGAACACGGCGGGCGATCCGGTCTGCACGAGCAACGCCGATTGCATGCGTTGCACGGAAGACATCGCCGTGGCGTGCGCCAGCAACTCCGACTGCCCGGACAAGGGGTTCTGTGCCGAAGCGCCGGACCAGCCCGTGACCTGCGGCTTCTGGTGCAGCTGCGGCTTCTGCGACAACAATCCGAGCCTGCCGTGCTTCCAGACCAGCGACTGCCCGAACGGCGAGACCTGCGTGGCGGGCCTCGGCTCGGGAACGCAGCCGAACGCGCCGCAGCAGCGCCCGAACGATTGCAGCAACGACAAGTTCATCTGCGGCGGAGCGACTGCAAGGGAACAGTGCGCGACGACCGAGAAGTCGTCGTGCTCGGACGCGCCCTATCGGACCTGCGAGTCCGATGAGGATTGCGCGAGCTTCGACGCCGGCACCTGCGTTTTCGAGCCGCGTCCCTGCTTCGAATCGCGCATCACGCGCACGGGATCCCCGTCGCCTCTCGGCACGTACTGCGCGTTCGAGAACCGGACGTGCAACTCGAACGCCGACTGCACGCAGGACGGCGACTACTGCGCGCCCGACTCGGCGCGCGCCGAGAGGGTTGCGTTGTTCTGCGTGCCGGCCACGTCGAGCTCGGGAGTCAACAGCGCCGCCGGCATCACCGGCCCCGGCGCCGTGCGCCTGAACAGCTTCATGCAGGTCTGCCGCTGCGGCGACGGCAGCGTGGGCTGCGACGAGGACTGCGACGACGGCAACCTGATCGGTGGCGACGGCTGCGACGACCTCTGCCAGGCCGAGCCGCTTCCCTGAGTGGGGCACCCGGGGTGCGGGCACTCCGTGCGCTCACGAGCGCCCGCCGCAGTTTGCCCAGAAAACCGGATGCTTTGATGCGTCCAGCCGTGGTAGCTGATCCGGCGAGTCGGGGCGGTGCGGGCCGCCATCCGGCAGGGAGAGTGCCATGCGAAACTCAGGCGTGCTCGTCCGCGCAGTCGTTGCGTGCGGTCTTCTTTTTCCCGTTGCCCCTTCGTTCGCTGCGAAGGGCGACTGCGGGCAACCGGTCTCCACCAGCTCCAGGCCGACCGTTGCGGACATCTTCGCGATCCTCTGGGAAGCGGTAGGTCGAGCGAGCGCGTGCGATCCGGAGCCGTGCCTCTGCGATGTGGACGGCAACGGAACCATCGCGCTATCGGACGCCATCCGCGTGCTTCGCGGCATGGTCGGTCAGCCGGTTACCCTGACCTGCGATTGTGACGACGACATCGATCCAGGCTGCACGTCGGCCGCGTTCACGATTGCGGACAGCGATTTCGACCGTGGCTGGACGGGCCTCGCGCACGACGGCGAGCTCCTGCAGGGGAGCGGCTTCTCCGTCAGAATGAAGAGCGTCTGCAGCAGCACGACTTCGGTCGAATGCACGCGGAACGACGACTGCCCGGGCAGCGAGACCTGCGAACCGACGTGCAACTGCAACGACGACCAGTCTTGCGAGCTCACCGGCCCTGCTCACGAGAAGCACTGCCGGAACGATCTCGAGACTTGCGACAGCGACTCGGACTGCGATCCGGACGTTCCTTGCGTGCACCTGCTCGGCCCGCCGACGCCGCTTTCCGCAGGCCTCATCCCGGTCTGCGCCGTCCTCGAGTTCCAGGAACCGATTTCGGGTTCTTTCGACTCCGGGACCGGCGAGACGCGGCTCTCCACGAGCCTGCGGATGCGTCACTACCTCGGGATCGACATCGATCAGCCCTGTCCGCAGTGCGGCACGCCGGACCAGGACCCTGCGGTCGGCGACCAGTTCACGTGCACGGGCGGACTGCGGAACGGCCAGGCCTGTACCGTCGAAGGTGTGAGCGTCCTGTTCGGCGGCGCATCCACGGATTGCCCGCCCGCGCCGGAATCCAACATCTCGAGTGCCGGCCTCGCCATCCGTCTCGGCGAGCTCACGACGGACACGGCGACGACGACGGCCCGGCTTCCCTGCAAGTTCTTCGGATTCACCGGCAACCCCACGGTGCCGGGCAGCAATCCGAAGTGCCTGGACAAACTGGCAGCAGGAGATCCGGTCTGTGCGAGCAACGCGGACTGCCGCCGGTGTACGGAAGACATCGAGACGTCCTGCGCGAGCAACGGCGACTGCACGGGCAAGGGATTGTGCGGCGAAGCACCGGATCAGCCGGTGACCTGCGGATTCTGGTGCAGCTGCGGCTTCTGCAACAACGATCCGGCGTTGCCGTGCTTCGAGACGAGCGACTGCCCTGAGGGCCAGGCTTGTCAGATGGGCACGGGTACCGGCACCCAGCCGAACCTTCCGCAGCAGCGTCCCAACGACTGCTCCGACGACGGTTTCCTCTGTGGCGGCGAGGCGGACGAGCAGTGCGCGAAGACGCAGAAAGCGACCTGCTCCGAGCAGCCTTACCTTCTGTGCGATTCCAACGCGGACTGCGCTGGAGCGGGTGTCTGCCATTCCGAGGCACGTCCATGCTTCGAATCGCGCATCACGCGGTCGGGAGAGGCCTCTCCGCTCGGCAAGTACTGCGCGTTCGAGAACAGGACATGCGACACCAACGCCGACTGCACGACCTCAGGCGATTTCTGCGCAGCGGATGCGGCACGACCCGAGACCGTGGCACTGCTGTGCATGCCGGCGACGGCGAACGCGGCGGTGAATGCGACGACCGGCATCACGGGTCCGGGAGCGCTCCGCCTCGGCAACTTCGTCCAGGTCTGCCGCTGCGGCGACGGCGTGGTCGGTTGCGACGAGGAGTGCGACGACGCCAATGTCACCAACGGGGACGGATGCGATCAGGTCTGCCGGGACGAGTGATCGTCCGGATGGAGAGCAGGGACAGTCCCCTTGCGACGCTGCCCGATGGGTGGGCGGCGTCGCAGGGGAGACGATCCCCGGGGCGTTGGGGTTTCTTCAGGCGAACGGATCGACGGCGGTGCTTTGAGTTTTCGCAGCTCCGCCGGCCGGCGCGAGCCCGAAGTCGCGGAACGTCGACGGAATCGCTTTCAGATCCGCCAGCAGCTCGGCGCACTCCTCGCGCGGCATGTCCTTCGGAAAGTCGATCGTGATCGAGTCGGTGATGCCGCCGAAGCGCTTCGCGATCTCCGGCGCGAGGTCCTTGTAGGTCGCGACCGCGCAGAACTCGCGCAGCAGGTCGTCGGGCACCTCGCGCGACATCTCTTTCCAGCGTCCGGCTTTCGACATGTCGTGCAGCTTGTTGCCGAGCTCTTCGGCGCCGTGGGCCTCGAGCACGCCGTGGTAGCTGCGCGTCGATCCGTAGAACGCGACGCGGTAGCGGATTCCCTCGAGTGCCTTCGCGACCGCTTCCTCGTCGCGTCCCGTCGCGATGAAGCCGCCGCCCCAGATCTCGAACGTCGAACGGTCGCGCCCCGCGGCGCGCAGCCCTTCTTCGAGGGCCGGCATCGCCACCGTCTCGAGATACCGCCGCGTCGCGAAGCCGTGCAGGCGAATGCCGTCGCAGACGCGACCGGCGAGGTTGATCATCGCGGGTTTCACGGCCGCGATCGTGATGGGCACCGGGCCGAGCCCGGTCGGAGGCGGCGAGAACTCCGGAGTCATCAGCGTGAACTGGTAGTGCTTGCCCTCGTAGGCGAGCTTCTCGCCGGTCTCCCAGCAGCGCCAGATCGCGCGCAGCGCTTCGACGTACTCGCGCAGCCGCGGCAGCGGCGCCGTCCACGGAACGCTGAAGCGACGCTCGTTGTGGCCCTTCACCTGGGTGCCGAGGCCGAGCGTGAAGCGGCCGCCGGTCTCCGCGTGAAGGTCGCGCGCGATGTTGGCCATCACCATCGGGCTACGCGGGAAGCAGACGGCGATGGCGGTGCCGAGGCGCACGCGCTCGGTCGCGATGGCGGCATGCACGAGCGGCGCGAACGGATCGTGGCCGATCTCGTAGCTGAGCAATCCGTCGAAGCCGGCCTGTTCGGCGCGCCGCGCCGCCTCCGGCACCGCTCGCCAGTTCCCCAGCGGAAGCCCTGTCTCTACTCGCATCGTCGTTCTCCTTCTGGCGAAAGCGCGGGCGCTTGACCGGGGCACGTTTTCGGAAACGAAGTGCCCTGGGGAAGCGTCCCCTTCCTACGCCGCGATTCTCAAGGTTCCGCCCGATGCTCGCGCGCCGCGTGCATCAGGTCGTCCATCCCGAGCCCCGTCAGCTCGTGGATCCCCGCCATCAGCCGCCAGATGATGAGGCCCGTCAGCAGCATGCTCGGCAACGCGATCACGGGCCACGACACCCACGTCATGTGTCCGAGCTCGGCGGTGAACTCGGGCGAGCCCGGGGGGCTCGTCAGCATGATGCGCGCGAGGCCGAAATTGAGGGCCGCGCTCATCGTGAAGCTTCCTGCCATCCACAGCGTCGCTGTTCTCAGGAGCGCCTCGAACTCGCGCCGCGTCCCACGCTCGGCGAGGCCCTCCTCGAGACGCGGCACGTCGATCATCGATTCGTTGAGGATGAACTCGCGCACGAGGGGCCGGGCCGTGCCGGCCGTCGCGAGGATGGCGACGCCGAACAGCGTCGGGATCGACGCTTCCTTGACCGCAAACCAGAACGCATCGAGCTGCATCAGCGCGAAGCCGCCCGTGAGCGACGTGCTGCCGAGCCCGACGATCGAGAAGAAGTTCCACTTCTTGCGGACGGCGAGGTCGTAGGCGCCGTAGCCGATCGGAAACGCGATGCCGAGCAGCAGCGCGCCGACAGGTCCGAGCTGGTCCGGGCTGCTCAGCCGCGAAAGGATCAGCCCCGGCAGCACGATGTTGCAGACCAGGTTGACGAGCATGTTCTCGCGCGGCGGCCGCGCGAGATGCACAGGCGTCTTTTCGGGAACGTTCGTCACTCCGGCAGCCGCGCCCCGGCCGCGCGCGCCTGTGCGACGACGCGGTTCTCGTAGTCCGGCGCGAGCGACTTGAGCGGATGGCTCGCCGTCATCTGCCCGATGAACGGCGGATGGATCGAGTAGCCGAGCAGGCTCTGCAGCCGCGGCGGCATCTGCCGCGCGACGTCGGCCGGCACGCCGAGGAAGAAGTTCTCCTGGGGCCGCGCCCACGGCTGGCAGTACTGGTTCGAGAACGCGCAGCGCGGAGCGTCGCTCGTGTTGCGCCCGCCTCCGTGCAGCAACGTTCCCGCGAAGACGAGGCACGCGCCGGCCGGCATCACCGCGGGCCTGGCCAGCTTTTCCAGCTCCGTCTGTCCGTCTTCACCGACCGGCTCGAACGCGAACTGCCCGCGTACCTCTTCCTCGCCCCACAGGTGGCTGCCGGGGATCACCGTGGTGGCGCCGTTGCTTTCGGTGAACGCATCGACCGCGACGATCGTGGACAGCGAGATCATCGGGCGCGGTCGCGGCAGCAGGTGGTAAGCGTCGTCGCTGTGGATCGGCTGCGGCGTTTCGCCCGGCAGGATGCGGATCGCCTGCGACGCGGTGAGAAGGAAGTTCGGCAGCAGGAAGCGCTCGCAGAGGCGCATCACGCGTTCGTCGAGCACGATGTCCCAGAAGACGCGCGCGCGGGCGACGAGAGTATAGATCCGCTCGGTCTTCAGGCCCTCGAAGTCGTTGCGTCCCGAGTTGCTGTCGAGGTAGAGCGCGAGCACGCGCCGGACCTCCGCGAGCACGTCCGCGGAGAGGAAGTCCTCGATGACCGTGAAGCCGTCGCGCTCGATCGCAGCGACGTGCCGGGCGGCGTCGAAAGGCATGACGCAAAAGAGCGCGGGCACGCGCCGTGCTCAAGCGTCGACCGCGCACGGACCCGGTTCACGCTCCGGTCTCCCGGCGTCTCCAGGCGGGAGGCAGGTACACACAGTCCGGATCGGACCCCAGCGCGTCGCCGGTCAGCGCGAACGAGCGCGCACGCGACCCGCCGCACACCGAGCGATACTCGCAGATGCCGCATTTCCCGGAGAATCCGTCCGCATCCCGAAGGGAACGCATGAGCGGATGGTCCTGGTAGACGTCGACGATCGAATCGTCGGGGAAACGTCCGCACGGAATCGGAAGAAAGCCGCTCGGCTGGATCATGCCGGTATGGCCGACGAACACGACGCCGTTGCCGTCGTTGGTCCCCATCATCCCGGGCGAGCCCATGTCCGCCACTTCCGATCTCTCGCGGTTGCCGCTGCCTCGATGGCGAAGCTTCCTCTGCTGGAGAACGAAGCGCCGGTAGTGAGGCGCCTCGGTCGTCTTGATCACGTAGCGGTGACGCCTGGATTCCCGCGCCAGGAGCGCGAAAGCTTCTTCGTACTGTTCGGGGGCGATGCGCTGCTCCGCGGCGGCGCGGCCGACGGGCACCAGGAAGAACACGGACCACAGCGAGAGGCCACGGGTCTCGAGCATCCCGGCCATGCGGCCCAGCTGGTCCAGGTTGCCGCGGTGCACCGTCGTGTTGACCTGCACCGACAGGCCGCACGCACGTGCATCGGAAAGGATATCGAGGCTGCGGGAAAAGCTGCCGGGCACGCCGCGAAGGTCGTCGTGCGTGCGCGCGTCCGCCCCGTCGATGCTGACCGCGATCCGGGTGAGTCCGCTCTCGGCCAGCTCGGCGATCGCCTCGCGCGTGACGAGCGGAGTTGCCGACGGCGTCATCGCGACGGACATCCCGAGGCCGGCCGCATGGCGAACGATGTCGAAGACATCCGGCCGCTTCATCGGATCGCCTCCGGTGAGCACGACGAGCGGCGGATCCGGAAACCGCGCAAGATCGTCGAGCACGGCCAGGGCCAGCTCAGGGGACAACTCCTGCGGATGTCGCGCGGGCTGCGCGCAGGCACGACAGTGCGCGCAAACGAGGTCGCAGGCCTGGGTGATCTCGTAGAAAGCGACCAGCGGACTCTCGGCGAAACGGGCCCTGCCCGGACGTGCGAGGGCCGCGGCGGCGGTCGGGCGACCCGGACGGTCCGGGCACGAGTCCTCGAGTTGTACGCTTTCGGCACTCATCAGAAGTCCTTCGTCACCATGATCGACAGCAGGTAGGCGGGCTTGGCCTCGTAGCGGCCCGGGAAGACGAGCGCATCGCCCGAAGAAACACGGCGCGAACCGGCGAACACGTACCCGAATGCACCGTCGATGGTCCACGAGTCGCCGCGCCAGCGCGCCCCCGTGCTCAGGCGCCAGTCCCTCGAGTCGTAGCTCGAGGGGCTTACGCCCTTGCTGCTCACGATGCCGTTGGCCTTGGAGAAGCCGCCGTAGAGCGTCAGCGATTCCCGCGCCCTGTACGCCAGGCCGAACGCGTGCCGCCATTCGTCGCGCGCGCCATGGAGGAAGGCGGTGTTGGCCGAAGGAGTCTCTTCGAAGCGCAGGTACGACTTCGCGAGCACACTCGTGTCGGCGAACCGGAAGCCGTACGAAGCCTTCCAGTTCGTCGCCAGCGCCCGTGTCACACCGAGCGCGACCTCGAGCGGAGCTTCGATCTCGAGATCGACGTCCTGCTTCGTCGAGCCGAAGCGCGTATCGCCGTTCGTCCACACCCGTCCCGGAGGCTTGATGCTGCCGCCGACGGCCCAGTTCTCGTCGGGCTTCCAGGTGGCACCGAGCATGCCCTGCACACCGAAGCCCGAGACCGTGAAGCGAAACGGCATCGTCGCCCCGTCGAGCTCGGATACCGGCTTCGAGAAGCGAAGATGGGTGCTGCCGTAGAGAGGAATGATCTGCGCGCCGAGCCACAGCTTTTCGGTTGCCCGGTACGCCGCGCCGATCGGCAACCCGAGCATCGCGGATTCGGAGAAGAAGCCGTCGTTCACTCCGACGGACGGGCGGGCGCCGTAGTCGAAACGTGCGCCGGAAGTTCCCATCGTGCTGACGCCGAACGTCCAGCGGCCGTGCGGCACGGTGAGGAAGCCGTTGAGGAACGGAACGAGAACTTCGTTGTCCGCGTGGTAGCCGGCGGGATCGTCCGCGGTGATCTCGCCCTCGCCGTAGGCGAGTCCGATGCCGGTCCCCATCGCGCGCTCCTCGAACCCGGCCAGCCCGGCGGGATTGCTGAACTGCGCGCCAACGGCGGAGAGCGGCTCGGCAATGGTTGCGCCGGCACTGGCCGAGTCGGCCGAGCCGGCCGCGGGTGCGAGGAGTCCGGAGGCACCCGCGGAGCCCGGCAGGAGGGAGCCGGCAAGGACGAGGCAGCGGAGGCCGTGGAGGAGTAACCGGCCGGGCGCGATTTCGCGCGGACGATCCCTCTCGCGTCCGCGGTGTGCGCTGTCGCTGTCTCGCATCGCTGGTCCCTCGATGGAACGTGTTGCAACGGCCATGCCGCGAGAATCCCGAGCGCATGCGGACCCGGTTTCCCAGTCTTGACGACGTTCGAAGCGGAGAATCGCGCGACTGGGAATCGACGGATCGCCGGTCGGCCGTGACGGCCGCGCCGTCCGGCCGTCCCTGCGGCGCGACCGTGTTTGTGGCCGGGCCCGAGAGCGCCTATTCGCGGCGGGTGGGACCCGGAGCCGCCATCGTCACGCCGAGCACGGCGCTCGAAGCCGCGCCGCGCTGGCGGCGCGAGCCCTACATCGTCTTCTTCCCGCTCGGTCTTCTGATCTCGTGGGCCGGCGTCGGCCGGTGGCTCACGATCGCGCTGACCGGGAGATACGAAGACTACGTCGCCGTCTACATTTTCCACGGCATCGCGCAGATCGAGGGCTTCCTGCTCTCGTTCGCGATCGGTTTCCTCTTCACGATGATCCCGCGCCGCTCGGGAACGTGGCCGCCGTCGCCGCTCGAGATGGCGACAGGGATCGCCGCTCCGCTCTTCACGGTCGCGGCTGCGTGGAACCAGAGCTGGGCGGCCTCCCAGATCGGCTGGATCGCGGCCTGCCTGCTGCTCGTCACGTTCGTGCTGCGCAGGTTTCTATCCGCGAGCGCGCGCCGGCGGCCGCCCGCCAGTTTCGTCTGGATTCCTGTCGCGCTGCTGCTCGGCCTTACCGGATCGATCATGACGGGCGCGGGCGGTGCCCTCGGCGCCGACTGGATGTGGCTGCACGATCTCGGCCGTCATTTCGTGCTGCAGGGAGTCTTCGTCTCGCTGGTGCTCGGGGTGGGCGGGCTCGCGCTCCCGCTGATGACGCGCGGAGAGGCGCCGCCCGACAGCTCGCTGTCTTCGCGGGACCTCCTCGTGATCGGCGCGCACCTCGTCGCGGCGGCGTTGCTCGTCGCCAGCTTCTTCGTTCAGCAGAGCGTGTCGATCCGGGCCGGGTGCGGACTGCGCGCCGCCGTGATCGCAGCCGAGCTCGCCTTCGGTGCCGGGCTCTGGAGGCTGCCTTCCGTCGCCGGCTCCAACCGCCGCACGATCTGGCTGGCTGCGTGGCTGATCCCGGCAGGGTTCGCGTTCGCCGCGCTGTTTCCCGACTGGTACCAGGCCGGGCTGCACGTCAGTTTCGTCGGCGGATTCGCGATGCTCACGCTGGCGGTCAGCACGCACGTCATCCTCGGTCACGGCGACCGATCCGACCTGCTTCGAGGCCAGCCGTGGCAGGTCGCGGCCATCGCGATTCTCATGCTCGCGGCGACCGCGGCGCGTGCCGCGATGACGATCGACGCAGCGCACCGCAGCGAGTGGATGGCCATCGCTGCGGTGTTCTTTCTCCTCGCGACGTTCGTGTGGGCGTCCTTCCTGGTGCCGCTGCTCGGCCTGTTCGGCGCCGGTCGCCGATGAGCCGGGCTCCGTTCGGGGCGACACCGGCCGCTCTTCATTCCGGCGCCTGACAATCCCCCCGCGCGCGGTTCTCATCGACGCGAAATCCCGACCCTCTCTCGCAGAGGCAGGCTCGTCCAACCGCCCGTTCGACAAACGCTTTGCCGCCGCCGGGACCGGCCGTACGTGCAACCTGCCGGCCGTGGCATGCTTTCTGCTCGAAGGGCTCGCATGTTTCTCAAGGAAGCCTTGCTGCGGTGCTCGCAGCTCCAACAGCAGACGGCTGCGCAGTATGACGCATTGTGCGACCAGTCGCCGGGCGACGACGCGCGAGCCGGGAAGTGGCGAGGAGCGGCCGCCCGCGAACGGCGACGCGCGGGGTTTCTCGAGGCCCTCGCGCAGCTATGTACCGCGCTCGAAGCCGAAGGGCCCTTCCTCGTCCAGATTCCGCTCCAGCTCGAAGAGATTCGCCGTGCCCTCGACAGCGCCCAGTGGCGGCGGGACACGTGTACCACCCACCCCGGATGCACCTGCGCGGAATCGCTCGAGCGAGTCATGGCCAGCGAGCTCTACGTCGATCTGATCGAGCTCGCCGAGCCGGAGGTTCGCCGGGCGCTTCGCGTGATCGCAAACGAGCTCCGCAACGTCCGACGGACTTCCGACACAGCCGCTCCGCGGCGTGCGGTTGACGCCGCCGCGCCCAGGCGTGCGGCCGACGCTGATGTGCCCAGGCGCGAGGTCAAGGCGGCCGCAGCGTGCGGCCCATGATGCCATGATGCGCGCCTCAGTCCTCGGAGAAGAGCGTCCGCTCGAGCGCGGTCCCGAGCGGAAGCCGTACGACCAGCCGCGTTCCGCGGCGCGGCGAAGGCTGCACCTCCAGTGTTCCGCCCATGCGCCGGCAGGCCATCTGACAGAACGGCAGGCCGAGGCCGCTGTCGGCATACGCCCCGGCATCGGCGCGGGGACGCAGGCTGCCCGTCGCGATGGCGTCCCGGACCGCGTTCGGAAGTCCGGGTCCGTCGTCCGAGACGACGATCGTGCAGAAGCCGTCGCCGGCAGCCTCGCATCGGACTTCGATCGTGCTTCCCGCCGGCGTGTGACGGCAGGCGTTGACGAGCAGGTTCGAGACGATCCGGCGGACGAGGACCTTGTCGAGCGCGATGCCCGGCGCCGGCGAGAGCTCGACCACGTTCAGTGTGTGTGCGGTCTGCTTCGCGAAGGGCATGAGCTGGGCGACGCAGGCACTCACCACTTCGGCCACGTCGAACGGCTCGGTCATCAGGGGAAGGTCGCCGCCCGGCGCGCGCGCGTGCGACACCATGTTGTCGATGATCTGCAGGAGGTTCGTACCGGTGGCTTCGACCAGTGCGAACTGTTTCCCCGGCGCCTCGGAAGTGTCGCGGTAGCGCCGAAGGGCGGCGCGCGCCGTTGCCATGATCGCCGCGACGGGGCTGCGGATGTCGTGCACGATCATGCGCAGGAGCTCTTCGCGCCGTTCCTCCTCCCGCAACTTGGACTGCAGCGCTTCCTGGGCGAGCAGCGACTCGTAGGCGGCGCTGTCGTACGATGAGCGTTCGACGAAGCCGCCGTAGATGTAGGCGTCGGTCGCGAGTGCAATGTCGAGCATGATGATCTTGATCAGCGACAGGATGGATTGCTCGGCGAGCGCGGGATCGTGGGCGAGGGACTCGCGCAGCTTCTGCTGCACGTACGTGAGCTGGACGAGGTAGCCGCCGAGGTAGAGGTGGGGCTCGAGCCGGATCCGCGCGTGGGCCATCCCGACCCGCAGCCGGCTCTCGAAGTAGGCCTCGTCGTAGGGCCCGCTGCACAGCTCGATGAAATGACGCCGCTGGGCCGCCTTGAGCCGGCGCACCAGGGCCGGATCCTCGAGGAAAGCAGCCGTGCGCTCGAAGGAGAACAGATGCTGGTAGAAGGCTTCCACCATGCCGTCCGCGATGGATTCGATCAACGGCACCACCGCCGCCAGGCACTCCCGGTCGGCATCCGCGAAGCCGATGAATTGCATGCGGCGTTCGCATTCGGCAGCGTCGAGGCCTGTACGCTCGAGCAGCGACTTCACGTCGCCTGATTCGCACCCAGACCGATGAGAGTCAACGCGGCAGGCGCGGCCTTCGACAGCAGCGCGGAGAACGACGAAATGACGGCAGAGGCACGCGGAACCATCCTGGTCGTCGACGACGAGGCGGCCAGCAGGGAGAGCCTCAAGGACGTCCTGGGGGACGAGGGCTACGACGTTTCCGTGGCGGCGGACGGGCGCGACGCGCTCGATCTGCTGCGCAGCGCCGAATTCGACATCGTGATCACGGACTTGCGCATGCCGGGACTCGACGGCGTCGCGCTTCTGCGCGAGGTCCGCAAGCTCTGCCCGCAGACGCTCGTGCTCCTCATGACGGCGCACGCGAGCGTCGAGACGGCGGTGGAGGCCCTGCGCCAGGGTGCCCACGACTACATGCTCAAGCCTCTCGAGTTCGACCAGCTGCTGATCAAGGTCGCGCGGCTTCTCGAGCGTCGCGAGCTTGCGTGGCACATCCAGTACCTGCGTCGCGAGGTCGAGTCGCGCTACGACATCGACAACATGATCGGCGAGAGCGCGGCGATGAAGCAGATCATGGCGCGCATCCACAAGGTGGCGCCGACGAACTCGACCGTGCTGATCACGGGCGAGAGCGGCACGGGAAAGGAAGTGGTCGCGCGCGCCATCCATCGCGAGAGCACGCGGCGCGACAGCATCTTCCTGCCGATCAACTGCGGCGCGATTCCCGACAACCTGCTCGAGAGCCAGCTCTTCGGTCACACGAAAGGGTCGTTCACGGGCGCCGTGACCGCCCAGGAAGGGCTCTTCCAGCGCGCCCGCGGCGGGACCATTTTCCTCGACGAAGTCGGCGAGCTGCCGCTGGCTCTGCAGGTGAAGCTGCTGCGGGCGATCGAGGAGCGGGAGATCCTGCCGGTCGGTGGACAGGCGCCGGTGCGGATCGACGTGCGCATCATCGCGGCAACCAACCGCGACCTCGCGCGGTGCTGCCAGGAAGGCACGTTTCGCGACGATCTCTACTACCGGCTCAACGTCTTCGGCATCGAGATCCCGCCCCTGCGCGACCGCCGGGAGGACATTCCGGCGCTGGTCGAGTTCCTCGTGCGGCGTCACAACACCGACATGAACCGCCGCTTCCGCGGCGTGGACAACACCGCGATGAAGGCGATGCTGCGCATGCCGTGGAAGGGCAACATCCGCGAGCTCGACAACGTGATCGAACACGCGATGATCGTCGGGGACGGCGAGTGGATCACCACCGCCGACCTGCCCGGCCGAATCTCCGTGGGTTCGAGCGCCGAGGAGGGGGGGGCGGGCGACGACCTGAAGTCGGCCGTCCAGTTCTACGAGCGAAGTCACATCACCAACGTCCTTCAGCGGTGCGAGGGCGACAAGAAGAAGGCGGCCGAGCTGCTCGGCATCAGCCTGTCCTCGCTTTACCGGAAGATCGAAGAACTGGCGCTGTAGTCCCGGCCCCGGCGTTCGGCCGGGCCCGTACCGTCCCCAATCCTGCGAATCGGCGGGCGCCGCGTTCCTGCCGGTGACAATCGCGTCCGGCACCGTCGCCGGCGCAGCCGCGATTCCCGCGCGCATTCCCTCGTCGGGCACCGTGCGCCGGGCTGGAATGACGTTTGCATTGCACCGCCCACGCCTGCGAGCGACGCGGGCTCAACCCGGAGGACCATCCCGTGAGCGACTTCCTCAACGCGTATTCCATCCAGCGCTGGCTCGAGTCCTGTCCCCAGGGCTACCTCGAAGACACCGTCTTCGGCCACGGAGCCGGGGAAGGAGAGCCCGGCTTCCTTCTCGAAAACGACGTCCTTCGCGAGGATGCGATCCGCAGCACGGTACAGCTGGTCGTCGGGGAGCGCTGCGCGCTCGCCGCCTCGTCGGGCCTCATCAACGCCGCGCCCGACGAAGCCAGCAAGCGCTTCCTCGCGACGCAGACCCTCGACGAGGCTCGCCACGTCGAGGTCTTCACGCACCGGCTGCTGGACCTCGGCGTGAAGAAGGCCGATCTCGAGTCGACGATCCGCGACCTCGTCAACCCGAACCTCGTCCGCTTCGCCGGCGTGCTGCTCGAGAAAGTCGATCGCCGCGACTTCGTCGCCGGCGTGGTGGGTCAGAACATCGTGCTCGAAGGCATGGCCTTCAGCGTGTTCGAAATGATGCAGGCGATGAACAGGGAGATGAACCCGACCTTCGCCAGGACCCTCTCCGGCACCATCGCCGACGAGCGCCGCCACGTCGGCTTCGGCGAGAACCGCATCGGCTCGCTGCTCGAGCAGTACCCCGAGAAGCGCGGCGAGATCGAGCGCATGCAGCGCGACATGTCGTACTACATGCTCGCGACCTTCGCCGACGCATTCCGCAACAACCAGAGCGTTGCCGAGATGGAGCGCATCGGGCACGCGCGCTCGCACACGAGCTACCAGGGCGCCGACCTCGGCGCGATGGCTCCGGAAGAGATGGAGTCGCTGCTCGCCGACACGGTGCTGAAGGAGTTCAAGGTCCGCCTTGGCCGGCTGGGCCTCGAGTACCAGTCTCCGCCGCGCCCGTGAGCGCGCTCGACACAGAAGCGCCCGCGGTGTCCGTCACGGCCGGGCTGCCTCACCCCGGCGAAGCCGAGATCGAGGTACCGATCCCGGCTCCGTTCCGCGATCCGCTGTTCGCGGACGACGCGGCCGAGCGTCGCGACCACGACGGGCGACGCCGCTACGAGCTCGCCGATACAGGCTTTCGCGAGGTGCCGAAGAAGTACCGGCGTTTCTACCGCGCCTGGGGCGGCGCGACCGACGAGCTCGCACCGAACGAGGTGCTGTGCCCGGTCTGCAAGGTCGTCATTCGCTCGGCGCGCGAGCTGAGGCCCGGCGACCGGGTCTACTGCATGCCCTGCATGTCGAGGCTCGTGATCGTCGTCGGCGAAAACGGAAGGCTCGAAGGCGCCGTGTCCTACTGATCGCGTTGCCGCGAGGCGCTCCCGCCTCGCGGCAACCGATGCTCTCGCTCGCCCGCCACCGTCTCTCTCTCACGTCCGCGAGAACGGGAATTCCCATTCCCAGCATTGCGAAGATCCGGCCCGGCCGGCTCGCGCTCTTCGCGCTAACTCCCGAGTCTGACGCGCATTTTCTCCGCCCGTCCGGTTGGCCGGATCCTTGCTTTGGGGCTCGCGGGCGAACGCCTTCGCCCGGAGGGAACCATGCAAGTCCGAAAGAACATCGTCCGCGCTGCCGCGCTGCTCGCAACTGCCGGTGTCGCACTCCCCGTAACCGTGTTCGCGCAGACCTTCGACCTGAAGGGCTCGCTCGGCGACGCGGGATTCACCCATTACGTCGCTCCTGTCTCGAACCCGATCTTCAACGAAACGCCTTACATCACGACCGAGCTGCGCCCGATGTGGATGCACCAGGAGATTCCCGGAAGCTTCGCGACGGGCGGCGGTGACATCGACGTGCTCGCGGTGCAGATCCGCGTCGCCATCACGGACCGCCTCGGCTTCATCGCGACCAAGGACGGATGGGCCGACGTGGACTTCGACGGCGTGCTCCAGAGCGAGGACGGCGCCGTCGATCTCGCCTTCGGCCTCAAGTACGCGGCGTTCGCCGAGGCCGAGACCAACACGTTCGTCACGGTCGGCATCAAGTACGAGGCGCCGAGCGGCGACATCAAGTCGAGCGGGATCCGCATGCAGGGCCAGGGGGACGGCCTCCTCGACCTTTTCGTCTCCGCCGCGCGCACGTTCGGGCCGCTCGGCCTCGAAGCGAACCTCGGCACGCAGATCGCGATGGACGGCGACGACGACATGTCGTTCGCGCACTACTCGCTGCACGCCGACTACGAAGTTCTGGAGCGCATCTACCCTGTGCTCGAGATCAACGGCTTCACGCCCATCGACGACGGCAACCGCACGAACGTCGGGGCAAACGGCATGGACCTCGTGAACCTGGGATCCGGCAACGCTTCGACCGTGGTGACGTTCGCACCGGGAGTGCGCGTGCGGCTGCACGAGAACGCCGACTTCGGCTTCGCGTACGAAACCCCGATGACCGACGACCAGGACCTGATGAACTGGCGCGTCACGACCGATTTCGTACTCCATCTGTAGACGGCCCATTCGCGACAGGAACCTGACGAAGAAAGGAGAACCGAGCCATGAGACTTCTGGAAATCGAGTCCGCCACGAGCACGAGAATCGCCGACCGTCTCGGGATGGCGGTGGCGCTGCTCGCGGCAGCTTTCTGCCTCATCGCGAGCGTCGCGCCGGCCGAGGAGATCCCGGCCGCGGCGACGGCGGAAGCGGATACGATCTGGACGCAGCGCTGCACCACGTGTCACGGCGCCGGCGGCAAGGGCGACGGGGCGGCGGCCGTGGCACTGACGCCGAAGCCGCGCGATTTCACGCTCGCGGCCTGGCAGGCCTCGGTCACCGACGAGCACATCGAGAAGACGATCCTCGAAGGCGGGCAGGCTGTCGGCCTCAACATGCTGATGGTCGCCAACCCCGACCTCGCCTCCAAGCCGGACGTCGTCAAAGCCCTTCGCGCGCACGTGCGGAGCCTGGCGGCCAAGTAACAAGGGACCGGCGGAGAAAGGCGATGTCGAGTGTGACGCTGGCGGCGGACGACTACGAGTACGGAGTCGTCCGGCAATTCGCGGTGATGTCCCTGGTCTGGGGAATCGTCGGCATGCTGGTGGGGCTGATCCTCGCCTGCCAGCTTGCCTGGCCGGAGCTCAACCCGGACGTGGCCTTCCTCACGTACGGCCGGCTCCGGCCTCTTCACACCAACGCGGTGATCTTCGCGTTCGGCGGCTGCGCGCTGTTCGCGTCGGCGTATCACGTGGTGCAGCGCACCTGCGGTGCGCGTCTGTTCCTTCCGGGGCTCGCGAAGTTCACGTTCTGGGGCTGGCAGCTCGTGATCCTGCTCGCCGCGATCACGCTGCCCCTCGGTTACACCACCGGCAAGGAGTACGCCGAGCTCGAGTGGCCGATCGACGTGCTGATCGCCGTCGTCTGGGTCTGCGTGGGCGTCGTTTTCTTCGGCACGATCGCGAAGAGGCGCGTGCAGCACATCTACGTCGCCAACTGGTTCTTCGGGGCGTTCATCCTGACGGTTGCGCTGCTGCACATCGTCAACAGCCTCGCGATCCCGGTCGGGCCCCTCAAGTCGTACCCGATCTATGCGGGCGCGGTCGACGCGATGGTGCAGTGGTGGTACGGCCACAACGCCGTCGGCTTCTTCCTCACGGCCGGCTTCCTCGGGATGATGTACTACTACGTCCCGAAGCAGGCGGGACGTCCCGTCTACTCGTACCGGCTTTCGGTCGTCCACTTCTGGGCCCTCATCGGCATCTACATGTGGGCGGGCCCGCACCACCTTCACTACAGCGCGCTGCCCGACTGGGCGCAGAGCCTCGGCATGGTCTTCTCGATCCTGCTCTGGGCACCGAGCTGGGGCGGCATGATCAACGGCATGATGACGCTCTCGGGAGCGTGGGAGAAGCTCCGCACCGATCCCGTCCTGCGCTTCATGATCGTCGCGCTGTCGTTTTACGGCATGTCCACGTTCGAAGGGCCGATGATGTCGATCAAGAGCGTCAACGCGCTCACACACAACACCGACTGGACGATCGCGCACGTGCACGCGGGCGCGCTCGGCTGGGTGGCGATGATCACGATCGGCTGCCTGTACGCGCTGGTTCCGATGATCTGGGGGAAGAAGGCCATGTACAGCAAGAGCCTGATCAACGTGCACTTCTGGCTCTCGACGATCGGCATCGTGCTCTACATCGCCGCGATGTGGATCGCCGGACTCATGCAGGGCCTCATGTGGCGGGCCTTCAACGAGGACGGGACGCTCACCTATACGTTCGTCGAGGCGCTCCAGGCCACGCATCCGTACTACGTGGTGCGCGTGATCGGCGGCGCCGTGTTCCTGGCGGGCATGCTCGTGATGGCGTGGAACGTCTGGCGCACCCTGCGCGAGACCGACGAGGACGAAGCACTCGTGCCGGCCGAAGCGGCCGTGGTCGAGGCGTGAGGGAACCGCCATGTCGACCTCCCAGACCCCGTTCGAGAAGCACATCGGCCTCATGGGCCTGTTCGTGGTCATCGTCGTGAGTTTCGGCGGACTCGCCGAGATCGTGCCTCTGATGTTCCAGAGCGAAGTGACGACGCCGGTCGAGGGGCTGAAACCGCTCGAGGCGCTCGCGCTCGAAGGACGCGACATCTACATCCGCGACGGCTGCACGGTCTGTCACACGCAGATGGTGAGGCCGCTTCGCAGCGAGACCGAGCGATACGGCCACTACTCGGTGGCGGGCGAGTCCGTGTACGAGCACCCGTTCCTGTGGGGCTCCAAGCGCACGGGCCCGGACCTGGCCCGCGTCGGCGGTCGCTACAGCGACGAGTGGCACCGCGTGCACCTGAACAACCCGCGCGACGTCGTTCCCGAATCGAACATGCCGGCGTTCCGCTGGCTCGAGCGTACCGTGCTGAGCGGCGACGACTCGGCCACCAAGATGCGCGCACTGCGCGCCGTCGGCGTGCCGTACTCCGACGAGCAGATCGCCGGCGCGAAAGCAGCCGTCGACGGGAAGACCGAGCTCGACGCCGTCGTCGCCTACCTGCAGCAGCTCGGTACCGTGATGAAGGGGAGGAAGTAGTCGTGGATCCTGCGGCCGTTCGTGCACTCGGCACACTGACCCTTTTCCTCTCGTTCCTCGCGCTGTGCGCGTGGGCCTGGGCACCGTCGCAGAAGCGCCGGTTCGACGAGGCTTCCCGCCTGCCCTTCCTCGACGAGGACGAGCACGCGCGGCCGCGCGCCGGGGAGACGGTGCGATGAGCGCGGGCTGGGGACTCTACGTCGCGCTCATCGTGGCGCTGAACGTCGTGGCGTCGGCCTGGCTGCTCTTCTGGGCGCGCACGCGCAAAGTCGGCGAAGCGCTTCCGGGAGAGACGACCGGTCACGATTTCGACGGCATCGAGGAGCTCGACATGCCGCTGCCGCGCTGGTGGCTGTGGCTCTACGTCGGCACCATCGTCTTCCTCGTCGCGTACTGTGTTCTCTACCCGGGGTTCGGAACGTTCGCGGGAACGCTCGGCTGGACATCGTCCGGGCAGCACGAGACCGAAGAGCGCGAAGCGCACGCGAAGTACGATCCGATCTACTCCGCCTACGCCGCGACGCCGGTCGCCGAGCTCGCGAAGGATCCGCGCGCGACCGCGATCGGCGGCCGCCTGTTCGCGAACACGTGCGCGCCCTGCCACGGCGCCGACGCACGCGGCGGAACCGGTTTCCCGAATCTCGCCGACGACGACTGGATCTTCGGCGGCGAGCCCGAGACGATCGAGACGACCATTCTCTCGGGACGTACCGGCATGATGCCCGCGTTCGCTCCCGCGCTCGGCAGCGACCAGGGCGTGAAGGAAGTCGTCGCCTACGTGATGAGCCTGTCCGGCCAGCAGGCCGATCCGGTGCTCGCCGAGGCCGGCAAGGCGCGCTTCAACACCATCTGCATCGCGTGCCACGGCATGGACGCGAAGGGCAACCGCGCGATGGGCGCGCCGAACCTCACCGACGACGTGTGGCTGTTCGGCGGGACGGCGGAAGCCATCGAGGAAGGCCTGCGCAAGGGGCGCATGAGCCAGATGCCCGCGCACAAGGACATCCTCGGCGAGCAGAAGGCCCATCTCGTGGCCGCATACGTCTACAGCCTGTCGCACGGAGACGGGGCGAAGGAGCGGTAGCTTGGGCACGGCGGCACGAGCGGTACGCCCCGTCGCGGGCATGCGGAGCGCAGGAACGCTGCGATCGTCCGCTGCCGGCGGCGGCGAGATCCCGCTCTATGCCGCGCGCGAAACGATCTACCAGCGCGAAGTGCGCGGCCCGTGGCAGAACCGCCGCGCCGTGCTGCTCTTCCTGCTTGCCGGCTTCTACGTCGCGCTGCCCTGGGTCACGTGGGAAGGCCGCCAGGCCGTGCTCTTCGACGTGCCGGAGCGCCGCTTCTACCTGTTCGGGCTGACGTTCTGGCCCCAGGACTTCATCTACCTGTCGGGGCTGCTGATCCTCGCTGCGCTCAGCCTCTTCTTCTTCACCAACCTGGCCGGGCGCCTGTGGTGCGGCTACGCGTGCCCGCAGACGGTCTGGACACGCTTCTTCATGTGGATCGAGTGGCTGACCGAGGGCGACCGAAACCAGCGCATCAAGCTCGACCGCGAGGCGTGGAGCGTACACAAGCTTGCGCGCAAGTCGGCCAAGCACGCTTCGTGGCTGGTGTTCTCGGCGATGGTCGGTGTCACGTTCGTCGGCTACTTCCTGCCGATCCGCGAGCTGGTGCCGCGCATCGCGGTGCTCGACGTGACGCGCGGCGAGGCCGTGTTCCTCGCGATCGCGTCGCTGCTTCTCTACGCCGACGCCGGCTTCATGCGCGAGCAGATCTGCAAGTACGCCTGCCCGTACGCGCGCTTCCAGGGCGCGATGTTCGATCGCGCGACGCTGACGATCTTCTACGACGCCGGGCGCGGCGAGCCGCGCGGCCGCCGGCTGCGCGACGCGGACCCGTCGGCGCCGAAGCAGGGCGACTGCATCGACTGCCGGCTCTGCGTCCACGTGTGCCCGACCGGCATCGATATCCGGAACGGAACGCAGTACGAGTGCATCGGCTGCGCGGCCTGC
>CAYYVZ010000004.1:0-35663 GCA_964475235.1 uncultured Myxococcales bacterium
CGCGCAGCTGCTTCTCGAAGCGATCGAAAGCGCCCGGCGCGCGGGAGGCCTGCGCGGGATCGTGGACGTGACGCCGGGCGTGCGCTCGCTGCAGATCCACTTCGACCCGGCGGCGCTCCCGGCTTCCGTGCTGCTCGGCGCGCTCGAAGCGATGGAAGACGGCCTCGGCAGCGGCGCCGGGCTTCGCCTGCCGACGCGCACCGTTCATCTTCCGCTGTCGTGGGGAGACCCGCAGGCGCTTGCCGCCGTTGCCAAGTACATGACGGTCGTGCGCGACGACGCGCCGTGGTGTCCGAGCAACCTCGAGTTCATCCGCCGCATCAACGGCCTCGACGAGCACGACGACGTGCGCCGCATCGTCTTCGACGCGAGCTACCTCGTGCTCGGCCTCGGCGACGTCTACCTCGGCGCGCCGGTCGCAACGCCGCTCGATCCGCGCCACCGCCTCGTCACGACGAAGTACAACCCTGCCCGCACGTGGACGCCGGAGAACGCGGTCGGCATCGGCGGCGCGTACATGTGCGTGTACGGCATGGAAGGTCCGGGCGGCTACCAGCTCGTCGGCCGCACGGTTCCCGTCTGGAACACGTGGCAGCGCTGGCCGGGCGCGGCATCCGGTGCGCCGTGGCTGCTGCGTTTCTTCGACCAGATCCGTTTCCATCCGGTCAGTGCCGAGGAACTGCTCGAGCTGAGGCTCGCGGCGGTCGAGGGACGCTACGAGCCCGAGATCGAGAGCGGCCATTTCGACGTCGACGCGTACCACCGCTTCCTCGCGTCGATCCGCGAGGACAGCGAGCGTTTCCGCGCGCGCCAGCAGGCCGCGTTCCAGGCCGAGCGCGAGCGCTGGGTTGCCTCGGGCGAGTTCGAGGCGGCGAAGAAGGCCGAGGTCGCCGCGTCCGACGGCGACGTGTCGGGCGAAGCGTTCGAAGCGTCCGAGGGTGCTCTCATCGTCACCGCGCCGCTCGGCGCGCAGGTCTGGGCCGTTCCCGTCGGCGACGGTGAGCTCGTGAGCGAAGGCGACGAGCTCGTGGTGCTGTCCGCGATGAAGACCGAGACGGCCGTGCATGCGCCGATCTCGGGACGTGTCGAGTGTCTCTCGGTGAGGCCCGGGCAGGTCGTGCTCTCCGGAACGCCGATGCTGGCGATTGCGCCGATCTGATCATGGAGAAGTTCGCTCTCGACACCGCTGCGGCCGGAAGACTCGCATGATGGACTTCCGCGACATCGCCGCGCTCGTCGCGGCCACGAGAAGCGGCGCGCTGAGCGTCTCCGACGTCGTCGAGGAGGTCCTCGACGCGCTTTCGCTCGCGCGGCGGCCCGAGGCGTGGCTCGCGACGGTCTCTCCCGAAGCGCTGCGAGCGCGCGCGCGCGAGCTCGACACGCGGCGCGGCGAGGCCGCGGGCCTGCCGCTTTTCGGCGTACCGTTCGCGGTGAAAGACAACATCGACGTCGCCGGCCTCGCGACCACGGCCGGATGTCCCGCATTCGCGTACATGCCGAAGGAAAGCGCGCCCGCCGTCGAGTTGCTGCTCGCCGCCGGCGCCGTCCTCGTCGGCAGGACACACATGGACCAGTTCGCGACCGGGCTCGTCGGCACGCGCTCGCCGCACGGTCCGTGCCGCAACGCGCACGCGGCCGATCGGGTTTCCGGCGGATCGAGCAGCGGCTCCGCCGTCGTCGTCGCCGAAGGCCTCGTGTCGTTTGCGCTCGGCACCGATACGGCTGGATCGGGACGCGTGCCCGCGGCGCTGAACGGCGTGGTCGGGCTCAAGCCGACGCGCGGCCGTATCAGTACTCGCGGCGTCGTGCCGGCGTGCGCGTCGCTCGACTGCGTGTCGGTCTTCGCGGCCTCGTGCGGCGACGCAGGCCTCGTGCTCGACGTGCTCGATCGATTCGACGCGCAGGACCGCTGGTCGCGCAGCGAAGCGACGAGAGCGCGGCTTCCGTCGTCGGCCGGCGCGACGTTCCGCTTTGGAGTACCGGCGCCTCTCCCCGAAATCGTGCCGGTGGAGACGCGCGCCCTCTTCGAGTCCGCAGCGAGCACGCTCGAGTCGCTCGGCGGATTCCGCGTGAGCGTCGACTACGCCCCCTTTCTCGCAACGGCGCGGCTTCTCTACGAAGGCGGATGGATCGCCGAGCGCGACGCGGCCGTGGGCGACTTCCTGCGCGCGCATCCGGAGGCGATCGACCCCACCGTCGCCGCTCTCGTCGTTGGCGGCGCACCTCCGTCGGGCCGCCAGGTCTTCGAGACGATGCACGAGCTCATGCGCCTTCGTCGCGAGACCGAGCCGTTCTGGCAGGCGGTGGACGTGCTCGTCGTTCCCGCCGTGCACGAGCCCGCGACGATCGCCGATGCGATGACGCACCCTTTCGACTTCAGCCGTGCGTGCGGCCAGCTCCACAACTTCATGAACCTGCTCGACCTCGCCGGCTGCGCGGTGCCGACCGGCGCGTTCGGCTGCGGCGTGCCGTTCGGCGTGACGCTCTGCGGGCCGGCCTGCAGTGAGAACCTGCTGCTCGATCTCGGATCGCGGCTCGCCGGGGCCACGCGAAGCGCAGTGCCGGCGCTCGAACGACCGCGCCGAACGAACCTCGCCGTGGTCGGCGCGCATCTCGAAGGGATGCCGCTTCATCCCCAGCTCACGGCGCTCGGTGCGCGCCTCGTCTCGAAGACGCGCACGGCGCCGTGCTACAGGCTGCACGCGCTCGCGAACACGGTCCCGCCGAAGCCGGGCCTAGAGCACGTCGCGGATGGCGGCGCCTCGATCGAAGTCGAAGTCTACGCGCTGGCACCCGACGCTTTCGGCAGGTTCGTGGCGGCCGTTCCGCGCCCCCTCGCGATCGGACGCGTCGTGCTCGAAGACGGCAGCGAGGTGAGCGGATTCGTCTGCGAGCCGGCCGGTCTCGCCGGTGCCACCGACATCACGAGCTACGGAGGCTGGCGCGCCTGGTGCGCCCGCCACTAGGAAATCGGGGACGGATCCCGATTTCCGTTCAGAACATCGACGTCCCGTAGGTGTCGGCGTACGCGATCTCGGAGACTGGCTTGCGCGAAAGCTTCGTCGGAAAGGGCTTTTCCGGGTAGCCGAGCGCGATCAGCGCGGCCGTCGCGACCTTGTCGGGAATCGCGAGCAGCTCCTTCACCCTGGGCTCGACCGCGCAGAGCAGCGTGGTGAGCGCGGTGCCGAGGCCCTCGGTTCGCGCCGCGAGCAGCAGGTTCTGCACGGAAGGGTAGATCGACGCGCCCGCGACGACCGACACGCGGTCGAGGTGGCGGTCGGTCGCCATCAGGTCGCCGTTCTGGGCGCACACGACGACGTGGACCGGAATTTCATCGAGATGGCGCGCCATGTGGTCGGCGTTGGCGAGCAGCTTCGGCAGCGGCGCGCCGGGATGCGAGACGGCGCGCGACGCGTACTGCTCCCACAGTGGCACGTACAGGTCGCGCAGTGCCTTGCGCTTGGCAGCGTCGCGCACGAGCACGAAGCGCACGCCCTGGCGGTTGCCGCCCGTCGGCGCGAAGCGCGCCGCGTCGACGACGCGTCTCAACACGTCGTCGGGAACCGGATCGGTCTTGTAGAAGCGGCAGGTGCCGGTGGTCTCGATGGTTTCGCGGAAATCCATGTTGCTCCTCTGACGGCGGTTCCGTTCCCCTGTACCGGGTTCAGGCGAACGGTACAGGCAGATGCGAGCCGGCCGGCCGGAGATTGACGCGCCGCCCCGCCATCGGCAACGCGACGGCTGAACCGATGGGCACCCCCGGCCGCGTTGCATAGAAATTGGGCTCTTGGCAGAACCCATGCGGGACCGTGGTGGCCGGCAACGAAGCCTGCTGCCGGAGGTCCTATGCCCGCGCACTCGTCTCGCCCGCCCACTTCCTCTCCCGTCCGTCGCTATCTCGAGCGCGTGCACGAGGACCTTGCCCCTGTCGACGACGGCCTCGTCGCCTCCTACATTCCCGAGCTGATGAGGGCCGACCCGGCCTGGTTCGGGATCGCCGTCGCGACCACCGACGGAGCCGTCTACGAAGTCGGGGACACGCGCGTCCCTTTCACCATCCAGTCGATTTCCAAGCCGCTCGTCTACGGGCTCGCGCTCATGGACCGCGGCAAGGAAGCGGTGCTGAAGAAGGTCGGCGTCGAGCCGACCGGCGACGCCTTCAACTCGATCAGCCTGGAGCCCGGCACCGGCCGCCCGTTCAATCCGATGATCAACGCGGGCGCGATCACGGCGGCTTCCCTCGTCGCCGGCCGTTCGCACCAGGACCGATACGAGCGCGTGCTCGCGCTCTTCTCGATGTACGCGGGCCGCGGCCTCGATCTCGACGAGGCCGTCTACCTGTCGGAGAAGGAAACCGGCCACCGCAACCGCGCGATCGGTCACATGCTGCGCAACTTCGACATCATCGGCGAGGATCCCGAGCCGGCCCTCGACCTGTACTTCCGCCAGTGCTCGATCCGCGTGGACTGCCGCGACCTCGCCGTGATGGCGGCGACGCTCGCCGCCGGCGGCACCAATCCCGTGACGCGCGAGCCGGTCGTCACGCCCACCATCGTGCGCGATCTTCTGAGCGTGATGACCACGTGCGGAATGTACGACTACGCCGGCGAATGGGTCTATCGCGTCGGCATGCCGGCCAAGAGCGGCGTGGGCGGCGGCATCCTCGCGGTGCTGCCGGGACGCCTCGGCATCGGCATCTTCTCGCCGCGCCTCGATGCGCGCGGCAACAGCACGCGTGGCGTGCTCGCGTGCGAGCGCCTGTCGCAGGACTGGGGCCTGCACTTCCTCACGCCGCCGCGCGCCGCGATCGCGACCGTGCGGGCCGAGTACACGCTGCAGAGCGTGCGCTCGAAGCGGCGCCGCCGCACGACGCAGCTCGAGGTGCTCTCCGCCGAGGGCTACCGCGTTCGCGTGATCGAGCTGCACGGCGACATCGACTTCGCCGCAGCCGAAACGGTGATCCGCCGCCTGCTCGCCACTCGCGAGCCTCCTGCGTTCGTGATCCTCGATTTCAAGCGCGTCGGCAGCATGGATGCGGCCGCCACCCGCCTTCTCACCGATCTCATCCGCACTCTGAACAACGACGGAACGCGAGCGGTGCTGACGGGCGTTGCCGGCGTTCATGCGTTCGTGCGTCACGCCGAGGAACAGCTCGGCGCCGAGAATACGTCGGGCATCCGTACCTTCGCACAGCTCGAGCCCGGCATGGAATGGTGCGAGAACGCGATCCTCGAGCAGGCGTCGGCGATGCGTTCCCACGACGAGCCGAGCGAGCTCCGAGAGCATCAGCTCTGCCGCGGCATGACTCCCGAGGAAGTCGAGAAGCTGGCGAGCTACTGCGAGCGCGCGAGCTTCGCGCGCGGAAAGACGGTGGTCAGAAAAGGCGACGCGGCCGACCGCCTGTTTTTCGTGACCCTGGGCGAATGCAGCGCGACGCTCGACCTGGGCAACGGCCAGCAGAAGCGCCTCTCGACGATTTCGCCGGGCATGGCCTTCGGCGAGGCCGGCATGCTCGCGGGCGGCCAGCGAACCGCCGACGTGCGCGCCGACTGCCAGCTCGAGTGTTTCGTGCTCACCCGTGACTCCTTCGACCGCATGGGCCGCGACGATCCGAAGCTGCAGAATGCGCTGCTGCGCGGCCTGCTGCGCGTGTCGAACGCCATCACCGGATCGCTGACCGGAGAGATCGCCGCGCTGGAGGCGTAGAGGAAATCGGGGACGGATCCCGATTGCGTTGAGTCGGGTGTGGCTTGGTTCGGTTGCGCTTCGAGTGCGCTAGCTCAACGTCGCGCTGCGCGCTCCTTACCAATCGGAACTGGTCTCGCCCCTCGCCGGCTCGGGGCTCCCATCCCCGATTTCACCGCAGGCGTCGACTTTGCGGCCGCCCGGGTCTACGCCCTGCCGCCATGAACGGCGCAGAGAGCCTCGTCCGCACCCTCGTCCACAGCGGCGTCGAAGTCTGTTTCAGCAATCCGGGTACGTCGGAGATGCATTTCGTCGCGGCGCTCGACCGTGTGGACGGCATGCGCGCGATCCTCGGCCTCTTCGAAGGGGCCGTGACCGGTATGGCGGACGGCTACGGCCGCATGGCCGACAAGCCGGCCGCGACGCTCCTTCATCTCGGCCCCGGGCTCGCCAACGGGCTCGCGAATCTCCACAACGCGCGCCGCGCCTCGACGCCCATCGTCAACATCGTCGGCGATCACGCGACCTATCACGCGCAGTACGACGCGCCTCTCGCCTCCGACATCACGGGTTTCGCGAGGCCCGTCTCCTCGTGGGTGCACACGAGCACGAGTGCGCTCACGGTGGCCGCCGACGGCGCGCGCGCCGTGCAGGCCGCGCGCTCGGCGCCGGGCGGAATCGCGACGCTCATCCTGCCCGCCGACACCGCGTGGAACGAGGCCGGCGAGGCTGCCCTGCCGCTTGCGGCGACTCCGTTCGCCGAAGTTTCCGGTGATGCGATCGACGCGGCGGCGAAGGTACTGAAGAACGGCAAACGCACCGCGATCCTCCTGCGCGGCGCGGCGCTTCGAAAGGCCGGCCTCGACACGGCCGGTCGCATCGCGGCGATTTCCGGCGCGCGGCTTCTCTGCGACACGTTCGCGCCGCGCCTCGAGCGCGGCGCCGGCATCGTCGCGGTCGAGCGGCTTCCGTACTTCGCCGAGCAGATCGTCGACTTCATGTCCGCGTTCGACCAGCTGCTGCTCGTCGGCTCGAAGCCGCCGGTTTCGTTCTTCGCGTATCCGGACAAGCCGAGCTGGTGCACGCCCGAGGGGTGCGCGATTTCGGTGCTCGCGCATCCTCACGAGGACGGCGTCGCGGCACTCGAGGCCGTCGCGACGGCGATCGGCGCGCCGCGCGAAGCGGCAGGACGCGCCGTGCTCGAACGTCCGGGTGCGCCGGCCGGAGGCCTCAACCAGTTCAGCATCGGACAGATCGTCGGTGCGCTGCTGCCGGAGAACGTCATCGTGTCGGACGAGGCGGCGACGAGCGGCCTCGGCATCGCCTTCGCGACAGCCAATGCCCCCGCGCACGACCATCTCGCGCTCACCGGCGGCTCGATCGGGCAGGGCATTCCCGTCGCGACGGGAGCGGCTGTCGCGTGCCCGCATCGCAAGGTGCTCGCGCTGCAGGGCGACGGCGGCGGAATGTACACGCTGCAGGCGCTGTGGACCCAGGCCCGCGAGAAGCTCGACGTGACGAACGTGATTTTCGCGAACCGCTCTTACTCCATTCTCAACATCGAGCTCGCGCGCGTCGGAGCGGGCGAGGCCGGGCCCCAGGCGCTGTCGATGCTCGACCTCCACAACCCCGAGCTCGACTGGTGCCTGCTGGCGCGCGGAATGGGCGTCGAAGCATCGAAGGCGACGACGACCGACGAATTCGCGGCGCAATTTGCCGACGCGATGAAGTCACGCGGGCCGCGGCTCATCGAGGTCGTGCTCTGAGGCGCGAGCTCGCGCGCCTTACTCACGATTCAGGTTGCTTCGTGCTCTGGTCACGGACCCTCTGCGGGTGTTAGGTTCGATGCCGTGAGATCCGGGGGGACACTCCTGCTTTCGCTCGTGGCGTCTTCGGCATTGTTCGCCGGCGCGTTGCCGGCGCTGGCCTCGCCTCCCGGACTGTTCGAGGACGCAGGCGGGCCGCCGGACGGCGGCGGCGGGCTGCGCCACCGCTACGTGCGCATCGACCGCGAACTGCTCCGCTCCGGAGCCGACGTCACGCTCAATCTCTTCGACGATGCGGTCGCGATCTCGCAAGGTGCGCGCGTCGAGGGTCGCGCTCATGGCCTGTCGAGCTGGTCTTCGCGGATCGAGGACGACCGTTTCGGCTATGCGCTCTTCGTTGCGCGCGACGAGCGCGTACTCGGACAGGTCGAAGCGGCGGGGTCCCTGTTCCAGATCCGGCCGGTCGGCGGCCCCGTCCACGAGATCGTAGAAATCGATCCTTCCTCGTTGCCGCCGGAATCGGAGCCGCTCGTCGCGGAAAAAAGCGGCTCGCCGGCCGAGAGCGTATCGCGCGCCACGCGAGCCGTCCCGCGCGACTCGGTCGACTCCATCCGCGTCCTGATCGTCTACACGGCGGCCGCGGCCGCTGCGTCCGCCGATATCGAGGCCGAAGCCCAGCTCGCCATCGACGCCGCCAACACGGCGTACGCGAACAGCGGCATGCTCACGCGCCTCGAGCTGGTCGCGACGGCCGAGACGGACTACGTCGAGCAGGGCGACATCTACGACGACCTTGCGTACCTCGCGGGCCGCTTCGACGGCAAGATGGACGAAGTGCACCCGCTGAGAAACGCCTACCTCGCGGATTTCGTCGCGCTGCTGACCGAGATCAGTCCGGACTACTGCGGGCTCGCCTCGCTGATGTCGACGGCGTCGCCGGCCTTCGAGTCCCAGGCCTTCAGCGTCACCTACCGCCCGTGCGCCGTCGGCAACCTCACGCTCGCGCACGAGATCGGCCACAACATGGGCTGCCAGCACGACCGCGCCAACGCGACGAGCAGTCCGGCTTACTCGTGGGCGTTCGGCTTCCAGGATCCGGAAGGCGACTTCCGCACCGTGATGGCGATCTCGGGGGGATGCCCGTCGCCGTGCCCGCGCGTCGCGCACTTCGCGAATCCGGACGTGCTTTATTTCGGCGATCCGACCGGTGTGGACGCCGGGGAAACGGACGCTGCCGCCTGCGCGCTCGCGATCGATTCCACCTCCACGGTGTCGTGCGACTTCCGAACGCTCGAGGCCCCCGGCACGCTCGAGGCGTCGACCGTCTACACGGACCGCATCGAGGTTTCGTTCGACCACCCGTGGCCGTGGAGCTTCCAGGTCTACCGCGCCGAAAGCGGCGGGGCGATGGCACCGCTCGACGTAACCGACGGATCGCCGTTCGCCGACCCGACGGCGGTTCCGGGTACCAGCTACGATTACTGGGTCAGCGCCCGTACGGCGCTCGACGGAGACAGCCCGGCGGTCGGGCCGGTGACGGGCGTGCGCGTGATTCCGGACTGCGGCAACGGCGTGCCGGAGCTGCCTGCCGAGGATTGCGACGACGGCAACTCGACCTCCGGCGACGGCTGCGCTCCGGACTGCACGTCCGAGGTCCCGCTCGGCGACGCCGAAGCCGACTGCGTCTACACGATCAACGACCGCGCGACGCGCGTCGCCAAGGCCCAGGGAAAGGAGAACCTGCTCTGCCTGTCGGCGGCCGCCGGCGGCTCCGAGCCCGATGCGGATGCGTGCCTCTCGGCAGACGTGCGCAGCAAGGTCGCCAAAGCCCGGGCCAAGGTCGTGCTTGCGGAGGAGTCTGCCTGCACGTCGCCTCCCGACTTCGGTTACACGGGCTCCCTGGTCGCGTCCGGCGCGGCCGCCGACGAAAGGCGCGCGTTCGTCCACGACCTGTTCGGTGCCGATTTCTCGGCTGCCGTGATCGCCAAGGCGACGGACGCCGAAGGTGCGAGCTGCCAGAGGGGACTCGCGAAGGCTGCCGACAAGCTGCTCGCCGCCGAGCTGGAGACTTTCCTTTCCTGCAAGAAGGCGCGGCTCGCCTCGCACGCGGTGTATGCGCCCGAAACGCTCGAAGCCTGCTTCGACGACATCACCGACGGCGTGGCGAACGCAGACTCGAAGCTCGCGATGTCGATCGGCAAGCTCGCCGCGGCCCGGCTCAAGAAGTGCGCGGCGGTGGATCTCGCCGCGGCATTCCCGGGAGCGTGCGGCGCGGCGATCGGCTCCGCGTTCGATACATGCGTGGTCGCGAGTGCATCGTGCCGAGCATGCCGCTACTTCAACGTCGCCGACGGTCTCTCGCGCGATTGCGATCTGTTCGACAACGGTGCGGCCGACGCGAGCTGCGCTCCCTGATCGGGCCTATTCCGGTTTCGTCTGTTTCTTCGCAGCCGCGCCGGCGAGGCGCAGCGTCTCGAGATCGGCCAGCACGAGCTCGGGGTTGAGAAAGCCCACGCTGTAGACGTTGCGCACGCGCCGTTCGCGATCGAGCAGGTAGACCTTGAGCACGTGGCGGAAGACGCCCGTCCACGCGCCGTCCGGGTATCGCAGCTTCGCGATCTGCTGGCCGAAGTCGTCGAGCAGGGGCGCGAGCGCGGCCTCGCCGCCGGTCGTGAGGAACTGCCAAGTCGAGCCGGGGCTGCGCAGCTTCTGCATCTCCACGAGGCGTGCGGGCGTGTCGCGCTCGGGGTCGAAGCTGATCGTCACGAGCGCCACGTCTTCGGCCGGCGGCTTCGCCGCGGCGAGACTGCGGTCGAGCGTGCGAAGAACGGCCGTGCTCATCGGACAGCCGGTCGCCTCCGCGCAGGTCGCGTAGATGAACGACACGACCGCGAGACGTCCGCGGAGAACCTCGGCGAGCGTCGTCGCGCGGCCGTCGGCGTCGACGAGGGGATGATCCGAGATCGTGTCGATGGGCGGCAGCTCGTAGCTGCCGGGTGCGGGGACCGCGTAGTCGGGCGCGAAGACGCCGACGGCGAACGTATAGTTCGCATCGTCGTGACCGATCGGAGGGCGTGCCGCCGGCAGACTGTCCACGGCGCGCGCCTCCGGCGAACGATCGGCGGCGCGCGCCTTCGGCGCGACGTCCTCAGCCCGCGCATCCGTGCCGAGCACGATCGCGAGCGCTGCGGCGGCCAGCCTCGAGGCGGCTTGCGTCACGATGCCGGCGTGGCCGGCAGCTGGTTCGCGTAGAAACTCTTCTGTCCGAAGTGCATGTGGTGGGGCCGGCCGAGCTTCTCTTTGTGGAAATCGACGGCGAAGCGCGGCGTGAGCGTCTTGCCGTCCCAGGAGTAGGCCTTGAGGAACTGCTCGTTGTCGTCGCCCGTCTTGTCCCAGTTGGCGAGCAGCGACGACGTGAAGTAGACGCGCTCGCCGTCCCAGGTCTGCGAGACCATGTTGACCTGGCGTCCGATCACCTGCTCGTGCACCACTTTCGGCTTGTGCGGGTCGCTCACGTCGAAGACGCGCACCTTGCCTTCCATGAACGTGGCGACGAACAGAAAGCGGTCGTCGGCCGACAGGCTGATGTCGACGGGCAGCGGGGTTTTCGAGGGATCTCCGATGTCGGCGACCGCCGTGGCCTGGAAATTGCCGTCCTTGCCGGCTTCGACGAGCCACAGCTTCGATCCGAGCGCGGCGGCCGTGAACGCATAGTCGTGACCCGGCTGGAGTGCCCAGCGGATCTCGAGCGGCGCGCCGGGCACCTGAAGCGTCTGCAGGGGCTTTCTCGCGTGGAAGTCCCACACGACCATCGTGCTGCCGAAGTTCTTCATCGCCTCGGCGTCGGTCATGAGGTCGGGGAGCGGACGCATGTAGTTCTTCCAGCCGGTGAACGAGGACGTGAGCATCCGGTTGAGGCGGGGCTGCACGCGCGCGTCGTAGCCGTACGGCGCGTCGTCGGGCATCCACGTTGCGCGCACGAACTTCCCGTCGTTGCCGTACTCGGCGATGCCGGTGCGGCCGTCGCGGTTCTTCGCATTCGACAGGCCGGGGACGAGCATTCGACCGGGCAGAGCGTAGAAGCCGTGCGGGCCGGCGAGGCCGCTGTCGGCTTCGAACGTGGTGATGGTCCTCGTGAGCTTCGGATTCGAGGGACTGGAGGCGACGTCGAACACGAAGATCGCGCCGTCGTCGATGCCCGCAAGCCACAGCTGGCGGCGGTCGTCCGTGAAGCCTCCGTGGTGCGCCTCGTGACGCCCGCCGACCGACGTCGACGAGACGACCTTCCCATACTCCGGTGACGCCGGATTGGCTCCGACGGTCACGAGCTTGTCCGAGCCGTCGCCGAGGCCTTCGACGCCGAGCGTCCACACGTACACGTAGTCTTCCTGGCCGGTCAGCTTCGGCATGAACGGCGACATGCACGTCTCGTCGGCGCGCGCGGAGCCCGGGGAGAGCGAAAGCAGGGAAGCGATGGCGATCGACAGGAGCGTGAGGCTGGAGACGCCCGATGCGGCAGTCGTCGAGACAGGTGTGTTCATTGCCCTTTCCTCCATGCGCCCTGCATAGCCGAGCTTTTCCGATCTGGGAACAGGGAGCGCACGACTTTGGGAATCAGAGCTGGCGCGCGCGGAAGGTATCGCAGTCGCCGACGTTGCCGCTGTCGAGCCCGATGCGGAACCAGCGCGCGCGCTGCTCCGACGATCCGTGCGTGAACGAATCGGGAACGACGTGTCCCTGCGACTGGCGCTGCAATGCATCGTCGCCGATCGCGGTGGCCGCACCGAGCGCGCTCTCCACGTCGCCGGGCTGGAGCCACTTCAGCCTTTGCTCGGCGCGGTTGGCCCACACGCCTGCGTAGCAGTCGGCCTGCAGTTCCTGCCGCACCGACAGCCCGTCGGCACCTTCCATCGCGCCGCCGGCCTGGCGCGCGCGCTCGAGCTTGTCCATTCCGCCTGTGACGTTCTGCACGTGGTGGCCGACTTCGTGTGCGATCACGTACGCGCGCGCGAGATCGCCGGCCGCATGAAAGCGCTGCTCCAGGTCGCGGAAGAAACCGAGGTCGAGGTACACCTGCCGATCGCCGGGGCAGTAGAACGGACCGACGGCCGACGATGCACGCCCGCACGCCGAGTCGACGGCGCCCTGAAAGAGAACGAGCCGCGGCGCGGGATACTCGCCGCCCGAAGCCGAGAAGACCTCTGCCCAGCTGTCCTCGGTGCTGCCGAGGATGGCGCGCACGAACTCGACCTGCTCGGGGTCGTCGGGAGCGGACTGGCCGCCGCCGCCCTGGATATCGACGGCGCCGGAGTTGAGAAGATAACCGAGAATCTCGATCGGGTTCTGGCCGAGCGCCATTCCGATGACCAAGACGGCGGCGATGCCGCCGAGGCCCATGCCGCCGCCGCCGATACGGCGGCCGACCTGCTCGACGTTCTGACTCCGGCGCGACCGTCTCCAGTCCATGCGGGCTCCTGTCTGGCCGGCTTCAGCGACTTCGCACGAGGCGTCGCCGGCGTGTCTCGGGGCAAATCCCGTCGCAGCCGCGCGCGGCCGCAATACAGGCGACGACAATGGCGTCGGGCGCCCGGGCTCGCAACGCCGTCGGCGGAGCACTCGCGGAGTAACGTCCGGGATCCAGGCCCGGGCCGCGATCCATGATGGAACGGGGCTACCCTGCCGGACTTGGCTTACATCGAAGTAAAAAGACCTTTCTGCGGAGCGATGGAGGAGCCCGGGCTAGAGAGCGATCGCACGGCGGAGAACAAGGAATTACCTAGAAAAAGCAGTGGGTTATCTGCCGGGTCCGCGCCTCCCCGCACAACGGATCCCCTGATCAACCTACAAGAATGAAAGTTTCCGCGTCGAGTCTATTGACACTTATGTTCGTAGCGGGTCAGTTCTCGGCCAGGCAACTCGACCGGGAGGAGGGATCCAATGCTTCGCCGAACCATGGCGGCCGCGACCGGCGCCGCCCTGAGCCTGCTGACCGCGACCGAGGGCCCGGCCCAGACGACGGGCAACTACCAGGGCTTCGGGGACTCGCGCGGCTATCTCAACATCGTTCCGCCGGGGCAGGACGGCGTCCTCAACGCCCTCGAGACCATCCAGGCCCAGGCCGGGACGTTCCCGCCCCACGTCATCGACCAGCTCTCCATGTACGGGGACCTCGTCTACAACTCGCCGGGGCTGACCGAGGATCGCATCCTCGATTTCTTCAAGGACGCGTCGTTCGGCGTCGAGTCGGGCAACATCGAGCGCACGTATTCGCCGATGGCGGGCGTCACGATCCTGCGCGACGCCACGCACGGAGTGCCGCACATCTTCGGCGAGACGCGCTACGCGACGATGTTCGGCCAGGGCTACGCGACGGCCGAAGACCGCCTCTTCCTCATGGACGTGCTTCGCCACGTCGGCCGCGGACGCATGGCCGAATTCCTCGGACCTTCCGAGGCCAACCTGCACATGGATCGCGAGCAGCTCGCGATCGCCCCGTACAAGGAATCCGACCTTACCGCCCAGCTCGAGGCGATCCGCACCGGCTCTCCCGACGGCCAGGCGATGCAGGAAGACCTCGACGGCTATATCGCCGGCGTCAACGCCTACGTCGCGCAGGCGCGGCTCAACCCGGCCCTGCGGCCCGTCGAGTACGAAGCGCTGCAGATCGTTCTGCAGGACTTCAAGCGCGAGGACGTCGTGGCGATCGCGGCACTCGTCGGCGGCATCTTCGGCAAGGGCGGCGGCGGCGAGCTCGCCAACCACTGCGGACTCCAGCGCATGAAGGCCGAGCTCGGCAGTGCCGCCACCGCGCGCGAGGTCTTCGACGACTTCCACTTCAGCGACGATCCCGAGGCGCCGACCACGTCGCGCACGTACACGCCGTACATGCAGAACCTCGGAGCGGTCAGCCCCGACGCCAACCCGGACATCGACTGCTCGACGCTCGTGCCGATCGACCCGACCGGCGAGCCCGTCGAGGAGCTGCTCGAAGACCTCGAGGACGGCCTCGGTTCGCTCGGCGGCCTGAACATCGGCGGCGCCGGCATGAGCAACGCGATGCTGATCTCGGGCGACCACACGAAGAGCGGACGCCCGATCGCCGTCTTCGGCCCGCAGACCAGCTACTACATGCCCCAGCTCCTCGTGGAGAAGGACGTACACGGCCCGGGCATCGACGCACGCGGCGTGGCCTTCGCCGGAAGCGACATCTACGTGCAACTCGGCCGCGGGCGGAACTACGCGTGGTCGGCGACGTCGGCCGGCGGCGACAACGTCGACCAGTTCGTGCTCAAGCTGTGCGAGCCGGGCGGCGGACCCGCGACGATCACGTCGATGGGCTACCTGCGAAACGGCCAGTGCGTCGCGATCGAGACGTACCAGCACGTGCAGGTCACCAAGCCGTCCGCCGGAGGAATCCCCGGCGGGCCGCAACTCGTCTTCTCGTGGCGCGTCGAGCGCTCGCAGCACTACGGCCCGCTGATTGCGCGCGGCCTGCTCACCGACGGCACGCCGATTGCCGTCTCGACGCTCCGGTCGACGTACCAGAACGAGCTCGGCTCGGCGATCGGCTTCCGCAGGATCAACGACCCCGACTACATGGCCGGTGGCTACGAAGCGTTCCGCGAGGCGATGGGCGGCGGCGTCGACTACACGTTCAACTGGTTTTACATCGACGCCGAGAACATCGGATACCAGCACTCGTGCAAGTGCCCGAAGCGCGCGCAGGGCGTCGATCCCTATCTGCCTGCGTGGGGTGACGGACGTTTCGACTGGAACGGCTTTCTTTCGCTGGCTGAGCAGCCCTACGCGCTCAACCCTCCCGAGGGCTACCTGACCTCGTGGAACAACAAGCAGGCGCCGGGCTTCCGTGCCCACGACCGCAACTTCTCCTACGGGCCGACCTACCGCAGCCGCATGTTCGACGTGCGCGTCGAGCCCCTCGTGGCGGCCGACGACGCCGTGCGCACCGACATGATCGACGCGATGGAGGACGCCGGAACCTGCGACCTGCGCGGCCAGGACGTGATGCCGGTCCTTCTCGAGGTGCTCGGCCAGAGCGCGCCGATCGGAAGCGACCCGCGTGCGCAGGAAATGCGCGACCGCCTGGAGGACTGGGCGAGCGCGGGCTCGCACCGCCGCGACTTCGACCGCGACGGCGAGTACGACGACCCTCAGTCGCCGGCCATCATCGACGCGTGGTGGCCGCGCCTTTCGCGCGCGATCTTCGACGCGGCGAGCGGCCACGCGTTCGACAACCTCGGGATCGGTTTCGACGACGGGAATCGCCGCGGCCACATCGGCTCCTCGTTCCAGGACGGCAGCTACGGGATCGTGCTGAAGGACCTTCGCCAGGTGCTCGGCATGCCGGTGTCGGGCACGCTGTCGCGCATCTACTGCGGTGCCGGCAATCTCGCCGACTGCCGCGCGGCACTGTGGACCTCGCTCTCGCAGGCGGCGGCCGACCTCGAGGCCGAGTTCGCGAGCGCGAACATCGCCGACTGGAAGCGCACCGTCGCTGACGAAGACGTGCGGCACACGGCCGCCGGTGTCGCCGCGGTTCCCGCCATTCACTGGATCAACCGTCCGACGTTCCAGCAGGTCGTGCAGACCGGCTCGACCGATTCGTTCGCGTGCCAGTCTTCGCGCGGCGAAATCGCGGGCGACCTCACGCTCGCGATCGACGGCGAGCTCGGTGCGACGACGGTCTCGCTCACGAGCGCGAAGCGCATCTGCGGGACAGCGGACGTGGACGGCGGCGGCATCGGCAATCCCGGTGCGCATCTGTCCTGCTACAACGCCAGGACGGTGAGCGGCCAGCCGCGGCACCGACCGGAGCGCGGCAAGCTTGCGAGCGCGTTCGCGACCGGCCCGGTCAGGATCGCTTCCCTCAGCTCGATCTGCGTCGGCGCCGAGGTGAACGGCAGCAGTTCCGCTGCCGGCACCGACAGCCGTAAATGTTTCCGTGCCAGGCTGAGCGGCGCCGACGCCTCTGCTTCGATCGTCACCGTGGTCGACGAGAACGGCGAGCGCCGCAGCGAGATCCTGAAGCTCGACTCGGTGTGCCTGCCCGTCTCGACGCCGTCCGGTCCGATCGCCGACGCGAGCGGCGAGCTCGCGTGCTTCCGCACACGCCGCGCGCAAGGCGAAGAGCGCTTCCAGGGCCGCCAGGTCACGGTGGTGTCCGAGCTCGGAACCGAGACCCGCACGCTGGTGAAAGAGGACCGGCTCTGCGTGCCGGCCCGTATCGCGCTGGAGTGACCGGCGCTATCGCACGCGCCGGACGAGCCGGCGCTATCGCACGCGCCGGACGAGCCGGCGCTATGGGCCCTTCAGTGCCGCCGCCGCAGCTACCCTCCCGGCTCACGGCGCCACTGAAGATCGGCGGGCCCGCCGCGGTCACGGCGGGCCCGCTCCCCTCCCTTCGAGGCCGAGCCTCTCCCTGCGACTTCGGCGACCGTGGAGGAGTGAGGAACGCAACACCGTTCGCCCCGGTCGCTTGTGAAGCGCGTTACATCGAACCGGCGTCGCACGGGAAGGCGGCGCGCCGTTCCGGCGCGAAAACTGCGGCTTCCCGCGTCGATCGTTCCCGGATCGCACTCGTCGGCCACGCGCTCCCGCACCTGCGCGTAAAGTGACCGTCTCAACACAACGCGTCCATTCGAGTGGTGACGGACGCAACATCGACTGCAAGGCACCGCAGTGACGGGATCAACACCACGAACACGGGGTGGTGGTTTTTACGTAGTGGCGGGCTTGGTCGCCTGATTCTTCGCGCGTAGGTTCGCACGCATGAGCTGCGACCGTTGCGGACACGAAGCACACGGCGGCGCCCGCTTCTGCGGCGGCTGCGGAGCTTCACTTTCCCGCGAGATCTCGTGCGAGGCCTGCGGCGGGTCCAACCCTCCATCGCACGGCTTCTGTCATTCCTGCGGACATGCGCTTGCGAAGCTCCAGGTTGCGGGGCTCTCGTCCTCCGGTGAGCGCCGCCAGCTCACCGCGCTGTTCTGCGACCTCGTCGGCTTCACGCGCCTGTCGACGCGCCTCGACGTCGAGGACCTCCAGGCGGTCATGAACGGCTACTACCGGCTTTGCACGGAGGTCGTCGAGCGCTTCGGCGGGCACGTCTCCCAGCTCCTCGGCGACGGCGTGCTCGCGTACTTCGGCTATCCGGCCGCCCACGAAGACGACGCGGTTCGCGCGGTGACGGCGGCGCTGTCGATTCTGGAAGGGATGCCGGCCTTCCGCCGCGGCGTGGCGGGGCAGCTTGCCGACGCGAGCGACTCGTCCCTCGGCGTGCGCATCGGAATTCACACCGGACTCGTCGTCGTCGGCGACAGCGACTGCGCCCCCGGCGGCGAGCCCGTCGCTCTCGGCACTTCCCTCAACATCGCTTCGCGGCTGCAGGCCATCGCACCGGAGAACACGGTGCTCATCAGCGACGACACGCGGAACCTCGTGCAGGGGCTCTTCGTCCTCGAATCCATCGGCGAACAGAAGCTGCGCGGCATCGAGCAACCCGTGGGTGCGTCGCGCGTCGTGCGCGCGAGCGGGGTCGCGACGCGGCTCGAGCTGGGTGCGCGTCTCGGTCTCACGCCGTTCGTCGGACGGGAGCACGAGCTCTCGCTGCTCGCGGATCGCTGGGAGACGGCAGCCGAAGGATTCGGGCAGGCGGTACTCGTGACGGGCGAAGCCGGCGTGGGAAAGTCTCGCCTCGTACAGCGGCTGCGCGAGCGCCTCGCGACCGTGCCGCACGCATGGCTCGAGGCCCGCTGCTCGCCCTATCACTCGAACACGGCGTTTCATCCGATCATCGAGCTGATCCAGCACGGAATCCGTGCCGGCGCCGACGACAGCGCGCTCGTGCGCGTCGACAAGCTCGAGCAGACGATTACGGACGTGGGACTTCCCGCAGACGATACGCTGCCGCTGTTCGCCTCGCTGCTGTCGCTGCCGGTCAGCGCGCGCGCGAACGAGGCGCAGCAGAGCGCACAGGCCCTGAGACGCCGCACGCTGGAGGCTCTCCTTGCATGGATCGTCGCGCTGGCCGGACGCCAGCCCGTCGTGCTCGTGATCGAGGACCTGCACTGGGTCGATCCGTCTACGCTCGAGCTGCTTTCGATGCTGATGGGCAGGCTTCCGTCGGCGCGGCTCCTGGTCGTGCTGACGGCGAGGCCGGAGCTGCAGCCGTGGCCGCAGTGGCCGCACCTCACGCATCTGCGCCTGAACCCGCTGACGAAGACGCAGACGCGCGCGATGCTCGGGGCCGTGCTTCGAAAGCACAGTCTTCCCGAAAGCGTGCTCGGCGAGCTCGAAGCCAAGTGCGACGGCGTGCCGCTGTACGTGGAAGAGCTCACCAAGGCCGTCGTCGAGAACGAAGGCCGCGTCGGCGACGATGCAACGGCAATCGCTGCGGCCGTGACGATTCCTGCGACGCTGCGCGATTCGCTCACGGCCCGTCTCGACCGTCTCGGGCCCGCGCGGGAGCTGGCGCAGATCGCTGCCGCGATCGGTCGCGAGTTCAGTCACGACCTCCTGGCCGTCGTGGCATCGCTGGACGCGCGCGCGCTCGAAGACGCGATCGACACGCTCGTCGATGCCGAGCTGTTCTATCGGCGCGGCGTCGGCCCGCATGCGACGTACACGTTCAAGCATGCGTTGCTCCAGGACGCCGCCTACGAGGCGATGCTTCGCACCCGCCGCATCGAGCTGCATTCGCGAATCGCGACCGTTCTGGAACAGCGCTTCCCCGAAGTTGCGCGCACGGAGCCCGAGACGGTTGCGCGGCACTTCGCGCAGGCGCACCGCTTCGAGGACGCGGCCGAGCGTTACCGGCTGGCCGCCGAGCTGGCGAAGGAACGAGTCGCCAACACCGAGGCGATCGACCACCTTTGGCGTGCGCTCGAGCTGCTCGGGAAGGCTCCCGAATCCGAACGCCGCCTGCGCGAGGAGCTGCGCATCCAGGTCGCGCTCGGCGCGCCGCTGATCGCAACGCGCGGCTACGCGCACTCCGACGCCGGCCGCGCGTTCGAGCGGGCGCGCGAGCTCTGCGGTCAGGTCGGCGACGCGGCCGAGCTGTTCGAGGCGGTCTACGGCCATTCGGCGTGGTCGCTCAACAACACGCGCATGGAAGAGGCCTACGAGTCGAGCTGCCGGCTGTTGCAGCTCTCGCGCCAGGTTCCAGGACCTTCGCGGCTCCCGTGGGCACACCAGCAGATGGGCTGCGTGCACTACTTCCGCGGCGATCCGGAAAGCGCGCAGCGCCATTTCGACGAGGCCGTCGCGTCGTACGTTCCTTCCGAGCACAGGTCTTTCCTGCACGTGTTCGGCCAGGACGCATCGGTGGCATCGATGGCGCTCGGCGGCATGACGCGCTGGCTGCTCGGCAAGCCCGACGAAGGCATCGCGGCGAGTCGCGCGGCGGTCGCGCGTGCGAGAGAGCTCGGCCATCCGTTCAGCCTCGCTTTCGCGCTGACCTTCTACGGCTACAACCTCGTGCAGAGGCGCGAGCGCTCCGCGCTCGAGACGGTTGCCCGCGAGCTCGTCGAGCTCGTGAGTGATCAGGGGCTGTCGGTGTGGACGGCATCGGGCCTCATGCTCGCGGGCTGGGCGAAGGAAGATCCGCGCGAGGCCATCGAGCTGATCCGCTCGGGAATGATGGAAGGGAGCAGGCTCGGTCAGCGCATCGGCGCTCCGTTCTACATCTGCATGCTGGCCGACCGCCAGCTCGAAGCGGGCGAGGTGGAAGATGCGCGCATGACCGCGCAGATGGCCCTGTCGGTGGCGGACGAGACGCAGAACCACTACTGGGACGTCGAGCTTCACCGCCTGCTCGGCGACATCGAGCTCGCGTCGCCGGGGCGCGACGTCGCAGCCGCGAAGGCGTCGTACCGGCGCGCGCTCGACATCGCGCAGCTGCAGAAGGCAAAGGGTGCGGGGCGCCGTGCCGCTCTCAGCATGTCGCGACTGCTCGCGAAGATCGGCGAGAAGCAGGACGCGAGGTCGCTGCTCGACCTGCACTGGCAGCTACCGAATCTCTCGCAAGGCAAGCACGAGGATGCAGAGGCGTCCCCGCTGGTGGAGCAGCTCGCCTAGGAAGCGCTACTGTGCGAAGCGCGACGGCACGCCTGCCTGCTCGGCCGAATGCTCTGCCACGATCGCTGCCGGCAGCGGGGCCTGCGCGAACGCTCGCGTCCGCAGGGATGCCGACCAGGCGTCCGGGCGGCAGGATCCGCTGCCGCCGGAGATCTTCCTGCAGATGCCCGACGCGAGAACTTCGTGGGCTTCCTTCGGAAGATGATCGTCTACCCTCGCAAACGGCTTCAGGCTCGCGTCTGCAACGACGACGCTCGCGAGTTCCGGCGCCTCGATTCCGGCGCCTGGGACCTCGAGGTCGGCCGCACGGCCACGCGCGGCGGCGACGAACCCGTGTGGAGAGGCGTGAGCCGCCGCGCCTTCCCACGAATGCGATTTCATGAAGACGAAGAGGACAGGCACGCCGCGCGCCTCGGTGAATCGTGCGATCCGGTCGAGCTGCCCGGCCAGGAATGCGTAGCGCTCCGGCGAGTTTCGCATCTGCTGGCGCCAGGGCTTGGTGAGAACGACCTGCCAGAGGAAGCGGAGTCTCAGCAGCAGGTCGGACGAGAGCACCGTGTCGCTGATATCGTTGGGCAGGTCGACGTCGTTCTTGTTGACGAGATAGACGGCGAGATCCGGCTCGTAGGCGGGCAGCGTCGCTTCGATGCGATCGGCCACGTTCTCGGCGTTGTAGCCGGGGATGCCGAAGTTCAGCACCTCGACGCCCCCGTCGATCCCTTCCATGCGGCGCTGGAACGTGTCGTCGAGCGCAACCGACCAGCCGAACGTCTCGCTGTCGCCGTAGGTGGCGATACGGTAGCGGCCCGAGAGCGGAGCGGCGTCTGCCGCGGCGCGGAAACCCTGCCCGTTCACCTGCCACGTGACGGGCGGGGAGATCTCCTCGAACATTCCCTCGAACGAAACCGCTACTCCCGGCTTCAGGAAGTAGTTGCCGGACTGGTCGACGTGGTGGACAATGCGCTGCATCGTCCCGAGATGCGGCGGCACGAGCGGAAGCAGCAGCTCTGCCGTGACCAGCGCGACTACCAGGGTGGATACGGCCAAAAGCAGCCGGTGAAACACAGGGCGGCTCCTCGCGAAGATTCCTTTCCGAAGTTTCCAGTTCGAAGTTTCAAGGAGGGTTCCACCTCATGCAATGGTCCAGACCGTTCGGTGCGTTCGCTGTCGTGGCCGGCCTCGTTGCGAGCGGGTGCTCGATGGTGTGCACCGACTGCCCTGCCTGTCCGAAGCCGGGAGTGATTTATCCCACACAGCTATGCTCGGCCGATCTCGCCCAGCTCCAGGCGGAAATGGCGGCAACCGTTTTCAAGCCGGGCCTGACGCCCAACAACGACGCGCCCGAGATGCTCTTCCTGTCGGCGGGCGGCTCGTGGGGGGCCTACGGGGCCGGTGTGCTGTACGGATGGGCCGAGTCGGGCACGCGTCCCGCGTTCGAGGTCGTGACGGGCTCCAGTACCGGGGCACTGCTCGGCGTATTCGCGATCCTCGCCGAGCCGTGCACGGGCCCTCCGTGCGTCACGGAAATGGACGAGAAGATGAAGGAGGTCTACACGACCGTGAAGAACGACGACATCTTCAAGCGTCGTTCCCTCCTGACGATCGGTTACTCGAACTCGATCAACACGCTCGGTCCGCTGCGCGAGCTCGTCGAAACCACGTTCACTCCCACCGTCGTTGCCAAGGTCGGGCAGATCTACACCACGACGGGACGCCAGCTCTGGGTCGGCACGACCAACCTCGACAGCGGCGAGTTCTGCAACTGGAACCTCAGCAAGATCGCATCGCTCGGTCAGTACGAGCGCTTCATCGACCTGCTCATCGCATCCTCGGCGAATCCGGGTGTGTTCGATCCCATGTTCATCGACGACGCTCTTCATGCGGACGGCGGCGTGCGCCATCAGATCTACGGACCGTGGGTCGAAGGCGCGGTCGGCGCGTACACGGCCGCGCGTGCGGGCATTACCGCGACGACGCCCGACATGCCGACGGCCTACGCCATCGTCAACGGCCAGATGGCGGTCCGCAGGCAGTGCGTGATCAACCAGATCCTTCCCGTCCTTTTGCGCGCGAGCCAGGTGCTGATGAACGACGCGCTCGTCGGCGACCTCTATCAGGCGAAGGCGCGGCTCGACGCGGGCGTACCGGCGTGGGACATGTACACGACGCGAGTGCCCGGCGACTATCCGCTGTGGCCGAGCCCCGACCAGTTCAAGCCGGCCGACATGCTCTCACTCTTCAACGTCGGCGTCGGGATCGGCGGCGACATGGCGAAGTGGACTCACGGAATTCCCACACCCGGAGTGCCCGAGACCGAGTGCTTGCCGCTGCTCTAGTGACAGCGGCAACGCTGCGAATGCGCGGCGGTGGAATCGCGGGCCTGCAACGACTAGCTGCCTCCCCATGCCGTCGCTGCTCGATGCGATCCGGGTAACCAGGCAGAAGGGCGCCTCGGGGCGTTACGAAGCCTTCGTTTCCGGCGACTGGAACGCCCCCATCTATCCCTCGGGCGGCGTCACGACCGCCATCGCGCTGCGTGCGATGGAATCCGAGCTCGGCACGCCCGAGCTCCGGCTCCGGACCTTCTCGACGATGTTCGTCTCGACCGTGTCCGGCGGGCGCATACTGATCGACGTCGAGAGGATCCGGCTCGGAAGGCGCATGTCGCACCTGCGCGCGACCGTGCGCAACGAGTCCGAGGGCGCCGGCCACGTCGTGACGGCTGCGTTCGGCGAGATCCGCGACGGCTTCGAGTTCACCTACACGACGATGCCCGACGTGCCGATGCCGGAAGACTGTGAGGGCCTGCCGGAGCCGCCCCCTGGCGTACCAAGGTGGCGCTCGTCATTCTTCGACAACGTCGATCTCCGGCGCGTGCGCAGCTACGCCGCGTTCGAGACCGGATGGGAAGGCGGCACGGCCGAGGCACTGCGCTGGATGCGCTATCTCGAGACGCCGCGGCGCGCCGACGGCTGTATCGACCCGCTCGCGCTCGTCGGCCTCGCCGACACGATGCCGCCGGCCATCGCGCAGTTCATCGGGCCGGGCTATCCGATCTTTCATGCGCCGAGCGTCGACCTGACGATGCGTTTCTTCGCCGACACGAAGGAGGAGTGGGTGCTCGTGAAAGCTCTCGCCCATCATTCGGGCGATGGCTATGCGTCGGCGGACGTGGCGATCTGGGACCGGAACGGAACCCTGCTTGCCAACGGTGCGCAGCTCATGCTGTTGCGCTTCCCCGATCCCGCCGACCTCGGAATGAGAACCTGAAGAGAAATCGGGGACGGATCCCGATTTCGCGCTGAATCGGGATCCGTCCCCATTTCGCGGCCCGATTGCCAGGTCGGTCTCGCCGCTCGCCAGCTCGCGGCTCCCGTCCCCGATTGCGTGTTCTATTTGGCGGAAGCTTTCGCGCCCTGGCGGCCGAGCGGAATGTCGTGGCCGACGGCGAGGTCGTAGACGCCCGCCCACACGAAGTCGGCGACGAACTGAACCATCTCTTCGGTGCTGCGATCGGGCTGATCCAGGTGGAGGATGGCCGCGGACTCGACCGCCGAAACGATGAGGCTGGCACCGAGATCTGCGTCGCGCGACTCGAGATCCTGGAAGCCTTCCCACGTCGTGCGGATGTAGTTGGCGAGCGCGTCCTGCATGCGCCTGCGAATGGCCTTCGCCTTCTCGCGCGTTTCCTGATCGCCGCTTCGGTCGGCAAGCAGCAGCATGCGGAACGTGTCGGGGTCTTCCGTCACCATCTGGAAGTACGAGGCGACGTTGGCTTTGGCCTGCTTGCGACCGCGGAGTTGCGCGGTGCTGACCAGGCTGCGCCGCGCTCGATCGAGGATGCTCATCAGCGCGCGATCGACGGCGGCAATGAAGACGTCATTCTTGGAGCCGAAGAGCTGGTAGACGGAAGGGCGGCCGACGCCGGAAACTTCGGCGATGCGCTCGCTCGTCGCGCCGTCGAAACCCTCCCGCGCGAAGACCTCGGTGGCGGCCGCGAGGATGCGCTCGCGCTGCTCCTCGACCGGGACCTGGCGCGGCCTTCCGCGCGGACGGGGGGCCGTCTGCACGACCTCTGCGGCTTCGTTTCCTTCGTCTGCCATGACCGGTGCTATTTGATGTCGCGCCGTCAGAAATTCCCAGCGCCGCGAGATCCGGGGGCGAGTATAACCAAAAGTCCCGAAAACCCACGCCACTTTCGGCGTCGCCGCCTGGCCGGGCTGCCCGCCTTCGCGAGATGCGTGTCGAGACAGGCTGGCCTGTGTGGCGCGGGTAACCAAATCACCTTCAACCCACCGACCGGACGAGCCGAGGCGAGGGGATTCCCTGGAGGCAGGCGCGGGATTTTCGCAGCACCTCCCACGAACCCCCTCCCCCCCGGTCTGGCGGGCCCTTCGGCCTCCTCCGGGGAAATATTTTCTGCGTGACAGAAAAGGGCTGACGCGCACCGCGTCACGACTTTCCAACCCCGCGAAGTGCTGCCACCTTTTCGCGCTGACGGGTCTAAACCACTGGATTTGAAAAGGATCTTCTGACGCGACGTGTCGTGATTAAGTCGACCCAAAACTCTTGTCGGTTTCCCGTCAGTCCGATACTAAATCGCCAACCTGCTGCCTTGACCGGGGAGCAGGACCAACCACCGTCAAGGCTCAGTTCGCACCAGGAGGGTACGTGAACATGAAGAAGCAAGGATTGCGGAACACCGCTCTCGCTCTCGCGGCGTCGGCTCTGTTCCCCGTCAGCTCGGCTTACGCGCAGATGGAGCTGATCGTTGATCTCGTCATCAACGGCGGCAACACCTACAACTGGGTTCGGGTCGCACCGGCGGGCGCCGTTTGCGGCAACGGCTCACAGTACAAGTTCTGGTACTACGACGCCCCGAACAACAACAACATGGTCGTCATGTTCGAGGGCGGCGGCGCCTGCTGGGACTACGACACCTGCAGCGGCCGCGCGGGCGTGCTCGGCGCGTCCAACCCCAACGGCCTTCCCGACAACTACATCGACGGCATGATGCCGCGCTACGTCTCGCCGATCGTCAACGGCGCCGACCCCGGCATGCCGTTCCGCTCGATCGACTACATCGCGACGCGCGGCTGGGACATGGTCTACATGCCGTACTGCACGGGCGACGTGCACACCGGTAACGCGACCAAGACCTACACGGATCCGACGGGCGCGAACCCGCCGCTCACGTGGCGCCACAACGGCTACAACAACACGGTAGCCGCGGCGAACTTCCTCCGTACGCGCTTCCCGTCCATCAACAAGCTGCTCGTGACCGGCTTCAGCGCCGGCGGCGTGGGTACCGCGACCCAGTTCCACACGATGCGCCGCACGCTACTGCCTGCCCGCGGCTACTCGCTGAACGACTCCGGCCCTCTCTTCCCGGCGCCGAACTCGAGCTACAAGTCGTGGCTGCTGCACAAGAAGATCGAGTCGTCGTGGAACCTGGCCTCGGTCTACTCGCAGATGCCGTCGAGCTTCAACCCGGCGGACTTCGGTACCGCGACGCGCGCATTGGCGACGCAGTACCCGAGCGACTACCACGCGTACACGGGCTACTCGAGCGACTACAACTTCTCGCGCTTCTCGTACGAGAGGTTCTACCCGGGGATCACGCAGGCCCAGATTCTCTCGAACTGGCGTGCGGATCAGAACAACCTGATCGCGCAGATGAATGCGTACTCCAACTTCGGCTACCACATCCCGTGGCACCGCCCGCTGAACGACAGCCACTGCTCGTCGATCATCACGTTCATCGGCGCCCACGCGTGCCCGAGCATGCGTAAGAAGTACTGGTACGAGTACGCGATCACGCTGGATCCGTGGCAGAGCTGGATCTGCCCGTCGGGCAACAAGCCGTTCGACGTGTTCTTCGACCAGTGGATCAACAACGGCACCCGCACCCGCATCAAGGAGCCGGAGAACTACTACAACAACGAGGATCCGGGCATGGGCATCGTGAACGACCTCGTGTCCGCCGCGCTGTAAGGCGCACGTTCCCGACGGCGGGGGTTCCGTTCCAACGGGGCCCCCGCCGTTTCTTTTTTCTCCAGCCTTCGTTTCACTGGGGCCATGGGCATGTCGCGACGGATCACGCTCGCGGCGACGGCGACCGTCGCGCTCGCGCTGACGGCACGTGTCGCCTTTGCAACCGAACCTGCGGTCACGGCGCCGTCCTCGCAGACGCTGCCCGCTTCACCCGAAACCATTCCACCCGGCGGCGGCTCGCTGCTACCGAAGGCATCCGCGCCTGCGCCGACGCCGTTCACGCTGAAAGACCGCTACTTTGATGCTGCCCGACGCGGCGACCTCGAAATGCTCAAGGTCTGTCTCGACAAGGGCATCGACCCGAAGATCGAGGACGAAGTGGGGCGTTCCGGTCTCGATCTCGCGATTCGCGATGCGCGCGATCTCGAGATTGCCAGGTTTCTGCACGAACGCGGCGCACCGGTGGACGATCCCGATGCCGTCGGTCGAACGGCGCTTCACGAGGCGGCAGGAAACGGGGATACGGCGGCAGTGAAATGGCTGCTCGCCGAAGGCGCCAGGCCGGATCGAAAGGATCTGCAGGGCCGAACACCCCTTCACAACGCCATCATGGGCGGCAGCCGCGAGATCACACTGGTGCTGCTCGAAGCCGGCGTCGACCCGAACGTGCGCGACAACTTCCAGGACACGCCGCTCATCCTGGCGTGCAACAAGGGCGTCGACGAGATTGCGAAGGCGCTCGTCGCGAAGGGCGCCGATCCCCTGCTGAAGGATCAGGAGGGCCGGACCGCCGCGCAGCGCGCCGCGCACGAGGTGAACGCCCCGTACTGCAAGGCTCTGCCGGGCGCGGGCCCGCTTCCCGAGTCACCGCCGCCGCCGGCCGAAGGCGAGCTTCCGATCGATCTTCCGGGAGCGAAGGCCGGCGGCTGACCTCTACTCGTCTTCGTCGTCGATCGAAGGCGTTCTCGGGAACTCGCCGAACTCTTCCTGCTGCCTGCGCCAGTCCTCGCGAATTTTCTCGCGTTCGCGGGCCCTCGCGAGCGCGTCTTCGAGCTCGGCCGACAGCTGTTTCAGCTTCTCGGCATGCATCTTCGTCGCGAGATCGAGCATGCCGACCATCTCCTTGTGATCGGAGTCCCGGTAGCGCCGTGCCATGAACTCCGAGAACTCGAGGTAGTCCTCGGACACGCGCTTCTTGTAGTCGTAGTAGCTGCGGATCTCGCTCTCGTTGGCGTCGCCCGCGAGTACGCGACCGTACTCTTCGTTGCGCCGCTTCTTCTCTTCCTCGCGGCGCGCTAGCTCCGCGGGGTCCTTGGTCGGCGCGCCCTGCTGCCAGTAGATGTTGTCGGGCATCAGGGCTTTCGCTTCGCGCAGGTCGAGGTCGCCCCAGACCATGCCTTCGATGTAGGGAACTTCTTCCTGGGGCGCCGGGGCGCTCGCGCCGCGCTCCTCGCGACGCGAGCGCGCCGGCGGGACCGAAGGCTGCTCTTTCGCTGCCGCGACTTCGGCTGCTTTCGGAGCCTCCGTCGGCGCTTTGCCGCGCCCTGACTGCATCAGGAATACCGCCAGGCCGACGAGCGCGAGCCCGCCGAGCACGGCCATCCACACGCCGGGCCGGATACCCTTGTCTTCCATCGCGCAAAGCTACCCCGGCGCGCGAGCTCACGCGAGAAAAAGGGGGGTCTCCTCGGGTTGCAGCAAGCGCAGGATTTGGTTACGGGCGCCGGAATGCGGGCCTCACCGGAGGAGCCGTGACGCCGGGCGCGTTCGTGCGTCTTGCGCTGGGCGACGCGCTGTTCGCGCGTGTCGTGGAAGTGTATCGCGCCATCTACGTCGATCTCGACGAAGTGGCCGCGTGCATTCCCGAGCTTCCGCCCGATGCGGAGCTTCTCGACGTCGGAGGCGGTGACGGTGCGCTTCTCGACCGTATCCTGCACCGTCAACCTCACCTGCGCGCCTCGCTCGTGGACCTCAACCAGAGCGTCGGATTGTCGCTACAGGGAGCGCGCCGCGATCGCGTGCGGATGTTCCCCTCGATGCGTCCTCGCGATTTGCGCGCCCGCGGTGTGCCGCGGCCGGATGCCGTGGTGATCGCGGACGTCCTGCATCACGTTCCCGCGGGAGAGCGCTCCGGGTTTCTCCGCGATGTAGCCGAATTCGTCGGTCCGTCGCCGCGCTTCGTCGCTGTGAAGGAGGTCGCCCCCGAAGGCTGGCGCGCGAGGCTGGGCATTCTTTCGGACCGGTACGTGACGGGCGACCTTCACGTCGAGCTGCTCACTCCGCCGGACGTACACCAGCTCGTCTCCGAAGCCTTTCCCGGCCTGGTCGCCAGAGAGACGCCGCTTTTCGAACGCGACGCGCCGAACTACTGCCTCGTTTTCGAGCCGTCGCGCAGAGCCCGTCAGTCACAGGCAAGCTGAGCAGTCGAGCGGCGTCGACGGATTGACCGCGAAGCGGAGTGTCCTCAGCGCATCGCTCGAAAGGACCTGCCCGTTGTGATCGACGTCGCACACGCACGGAAAACACGTGCGGCTGCCCACCGACGTCTTGAGCACTTCGAGCGCATCGCTTGCCTTGACCCCACCCGAGTTGACGTCACCGCAAACGGCCTCGCCGACTTTGAGGAACTGCAGCAGCATGGTGCCCTCTTCGTCTTCGAGCGAGAACGTGTGCGTCGTGCCGAGGACGCCGAAGTCGTAGAACGGGAACGGATCGATGAGATCGTCGTTGTCGAAGACGTCCTCGGTGATGGCGACGAAGAGCTGGATGTCGGTGTCGGGCGTGCCGTCGAAGGACATCGTTCCGCCTTCGAAGCCCACGGGGGTCGGACCGTCGTAGATCCGGAACGTGTCGCTTTCCGGATCTCCGTCCACGAGGTCCACCCAGTAGAACGGCGTCTCCGAGCCGGTGACCTCGTGACCGAGAAACGACGCGAGGTAGGCCGCGTTGCCGTCGTGCTGGTACTCGCCCGAGTAGAGGTCCTCCGGCGCGTCGTCCGGAGTGCTCGTGTCGAACGTGAAGTAGCCGCTGACCACTGTCAGCCGCGGAACCTCGACGCCGAACGGCTTCTTCACGACCGTGACCGCTTCGGCTTCGTAGAGGACAGTGACGACGGCGGCGCCCGCCGACGTCGCCGCCGCGAGAAGTCCCATCGCGGCAATTGCCGCTACCTTCCTTCCCATGACACCCCTCCTTGCCGGTCCGGTTTCGAAAACCGGCACGCGGTCGCCCTCAACGCTCTCCTTGAAAAGTGACCGGCAGGCTTCCAAGCACGCGGAACAGCGACCGTCCCCATACCGCTTCGTCGCTCGCGAGCTCGAGCCCGCGCAGCCGCCGTGCAAGGCCGCCGATCGCCTGCTGGGTTTCCATGCGCGCGAGATGCGCGCCGAGGCAGAAGTGCACGCCGCCGCCGAACGAGAGATGGTCGTTGTCTTTCCGCCGGATGTCGAAGCGGTCCGGGTCCGGAAAGTGCGAAGGATCGTGGTTGGCCGCGCCGAGCATGCACATCACGGGCGTGTTTGGCGGAATCGTCTTCTCGCCGAAAGCGGCTGCCTCGCGCGTGATGCGGATGGTCAGCAGGATGGGCCCGTCGTAGCGCAGGCACTCTTCGACCGTGCTGCCGATGAGAGACGGATCGTTTTGCAGCGCCGCGAGCTGATCCGGGTGGTGAAGCAGCGCGCGTACTCCGTTACCGATCAGCCCGATCGTGGTCTCGAATCCCGCGATGAGCAGCCCGATGCACTGCGACAGCAGCTCTTCCGAGCTCAGGCGGTCGCCTTCCTCTTCCGCGCGGATGAGGTCGCTCAGGATGTCGTCGCGAAGGTCGCGCCGCCGCTCGGCGATGAGGTCGGTAAAGTACGCGGCGAGCTGGTTGGCAGCGTCCACGCCGCGCGCGACGACCTCCGGATCCGCCAGCATCGCGGCGAGAAGGTGCGTCGCTGCCGCAGTCCACTCCGTGAACTTCCCGCGGTCGGCGCTCGGCACGCCCATCATCACGCAGATCAGCGTCGCTGGAACGGGCAGCGCGAGATCGGCGATGACGTCCATGCCGCCGCGCTCGAGCGCGGCGTCGATCTGCGCGTCCACGATCTGGCCGGCGCGGTCGCGAAGCCGCTCGGTCGCCTTGGGCCGGAACGCGATGCTCATGAGCTTGCGAAGCCGCGTGTGGTTGGGCGGATCCTGCTGGAGGATGAAACGGCCGGGCAGAGGCTGTCCCGCCGCCTGGCCGCCGAACGAAGTCCCGTCGGCGAAGCGCACTCCCGCCGGTACCTCCTTCAGCATGCGCACCACGTCGTCGTAGCGGGTGAGGCGCCAGATTCCGAAAGGCGTCTCGTTGACGGGATCGAATTCCCGGATCCGCTTCAGCAGCAGATACGGATCCGGCTGGCGGGCGAGCTCGGGAGGGAAGACTCCGAGCCACGGATCCGACTTCCACGACTCGTCGGCGGACGCTGCGGTCGCTTGAGCGAAAGGCACCATGCACCCCTCCTGAGGTCCGAGGTGCGTGGACCTGAACACTGTCGCGGGACGCTCGCAAGCAGCGCGCGTTTCGCCGCTCGGAAAGACGTCGGCCCGCCCGACCCAGGCGAACGAATGCGGGAACGGGGCCGATCACCTGACAGCCGTGGACGGGGCCTTTCACCGGCCATCCACGTCTGCCAGGTGATCGGCCCCGTTCCGGCCGAGCTTCGATCGGGCACGGCGTAGATTGCCCGTTGCCCCCAGCTGAAAGGGCGTTTAATGTCGCGTCACCGGTGACGGCGAATTTCCCGAGTCTTCGCGGCCTGTTCCGCTTCACGAAACTTCCCGCGTGTGCGGCGGCGGCACGAGGACCCGGCCCGGAAGCTCGTCGCCGCCGGCCCGTGTGCGGACCCGCCAGCGTCGTGCTTGCAGTCGCAGTTGTCCTCCTCCCCTGCGCCTCGGCGACGCCGGCGTGGTCCCGCGATCGCGTCCTCCTCATCGGCAACAGCTTCTCGCGCGGCCTGAAGAGCCAGCTCCGCGACATTGCGCGCTCCGCGATGCGCGACGTCTCGGTCAGCACGAGCTCGCGAAACGGATACACGCTGGAGCTGCACAGCACGTCGCGCGCCAGCCTGCGGCGCCTGCGCGCGGGCGGCTGGCACACCGTGGTGCTGCAGGAGCAGAGCGACGGAATCGACGAGGAGCGCTACCCGTTCGCACGCACGCTCGACGAGGAGATCGAGCTCGTCGGTGCGCGAACGGTGTTCTTCATGACGTGGGCGGACGAGGAAGACCCGCTCGAAGACTTCGACACGCTGCGCGGCGTGCCGGGCGGAACCGAGGGCTACGTGCCGATTGCGTTCGAGCTCGACGCGGCGCTCGCTCCGGTCGGATGGGTGTTTCGCGAGCTTCTCGTCGAGGAGCCCGGCGCCGAGCTCTGGGATTCCGACGGTCACCACGCGAGCGATCGCGGCCGCTACCTTGCGGCGATCACGCTCTACGCCGTGATTTTCTCCGAAAGTCCGGTGGGACTGTGGGCCCATCCCCGGCTTCCGCCCGACCAGGTCCTGCACGACCAGCAGCTCGTCGAGAGCGTGGTTCTGGGTCACCCGGACGACTGGAACCTCGACGCGCCGTAGCTCAGCGCGGAGACGTCCGCCTTCGCTGCGACAGGCGCGACTCGATCGCGGCCATGGTTTCCGTTGCCGCGCGATCGCGCTTCCAGCGCAGGTTCTCGCGCGCGAGCCGGCGAGCTTCGTCGAGATTGCGGTCGGCTTGGAGATAGAGCTTCGCGAGCGCGCCGAGCGTGTAGACTTCGTTCGCGTCGATCGCGCGGCGCAGGCCCTGCTCGGCGGTGCGGAAATGCCGCTCGGCAGCCTCTTCGTCTCCGGCCCGGCGAGCGGCATCGGCGGCGAGCGCTTCGACGGACGGATCCGGATCGACGCGCAGAAACTCTTCGAAGATGGCGAGCGCGTCCTTCGCATGGCCGGTCGCGAGCGCCAGCTCGGCCTGGTGAAGCCGGAGGAACGGTGTCGGTGTCGCGAGCTTTGCGGCGGCGTCGAGGTGAGGCCCTGCCTCGTCCGGATACCCGTTGTCCAGCAGCACGCCGGCCGCGGCGGTCTCGGCCCACGCGGCGAGAGCGGGCTCGCGTGCCTGCAGCGCGAGCTCCGATGCGCGCGACATGGCGATGGCCGCCTCGCGCGGCTTGCCTCGCTCCGCGAGCACGCGGCCTGCCGACACGGCGGTGTGAAAATCCTTCGCCCCTTCGAGCGACGGCGGCAGCAGGCGCTCGGCTTCGTCCGGCTGTCCGAAGCCGAGGTGGGCTTCGACGAGTGCGGCGACCACGGCTGGGTCGGGCGCGTCCACTCCCCCGATCGACGCTGCAGCCGCACGTTTTCCCCAGCGGATCGCATCTTCGAAGCGGTGGCTGAAGTTCTGGATCGCGGTCATTGCGAACATCGCTTCGTAGCCGGGCTGGATCGCGAGAGACGTCTCCTCCGCTTTTCGCGCGCCGGCGAGTAGCCGTGGGTCGTGGGTTTCGCGGGTGCGGTCGAGCAGCGCGACGCCGAGCTGGGTGTGGGCCGGGTAGAGACGCGGATGCTTCGTGACGGCGGCCGAGTAGAACTCGATGCGCTCGGCCGCTGTCGCTTCCCGCCGCGGCGCTGCCTCGGGAGCTCGCGGCGGAGCGGACTCGGAAGCGCTCGGCGGCGCGAGCGACGCGCAGCCGGTCGCGAGAACGGCGAGGCCCGCCGTCGTCACCGACACGAAGGTCGGTCGCATCCGCGCGAACAAGCGCCGGCGCCCTGACTACGGCGCGGGATGCGGCGGTGCGAGGTACGGGAACGTGTCGAGGAAGGCCTTGTCGTTGGTGGCCGGGTTGCACCTGACCGGATCGGCCGGAACCGGGCAGTCCGTGGACAGCACGCCTGGATCGGCGACGAGATCGACGACGTCGTCGGTGAGCAGGCGCCCGTTCGGGAAACCGACCGGCTTCGTGGTGTCGAAGACCAGCACGTCCGGAACCCTGCCGAGCGCAGACCGATGCTCGGACGGATCGTGGTCGTTGAGGTCGAGCTCCGGCGTGAGCTGCGAACGAAGCGCACGTGCGCCGAGGTCGCCCATCGTTCCGCCGGACGGCGAAGGCACGGACGACGTAGCCCACACGAGAATGGTCTTGCCCGACTTTCCGCCGCCGGCGACGGCGGCAAGGGGAAGCTCGATCACGATGGAGCCGACGTTGCGGCCCTGGCGCGGACCGCGAACGAAAGGGTCGTCGCGCAAGCCCGCGAAAAACTGAATCGCCACGTCGTCCTCGACGCCGTCCACGTCGAGGGACGGCTTGCCTTCCTCGTCGAACGTCACGGTGAAGACGACCTCGGGCGAGATCCTGCCCGGGCGAAGGATCGAGCCTCCGTACTCGGCGTTCGCTTCCGCATCGGAGAAGTCGACCTTCGAGTTGCGGTCGATGTTGATCCTGAGCGTGAGGTCGGATGGGAACTGGTACGACGATGCCTCGGGCGGAATCGTGGGGTTGGTGCCGAGCGAGAGCACGAGGTTCTGGCGGACCTTCCTGCCGGGGCCCGTCTTCGACTTCGTGAAAACGTGAAGATCGGTCACGCGCGCTTCGTGGCGGGGCGCCGTCTTGAGGGCAGGGGTGTCGTCGTGGTCCGCCGCTCGCGCGGCGTCCGCAGCGAAGAGCGCGAACGACGCGCTGACGGCGGTGGCGAGAAGACGAGCACGGGACGCGTGGCCGCGCCTCCGGCGAAGTGCAATCCTGCGATTGTCCGGCATCCCCCGTCTCCTTTGCTTCGAAGCGGCCGGGGCTTGCGCCGCGTTGTTGCGTTCGCCCGCGCCTGCGTGCCAGCTATGCCGAAGGTAAACCTCGGTCAAGGGCTGTTCCCCCCGCAGCCAGGTAGACGAGTCCGCGAAAGCGGGCCTGCCGCGGCGCGCGATGTCGATCCGGATGTCCCCGGTTCGACCAGGAAGCAGAAACGGGCCGCGGCAGCATCATCCGAGAGGATCACCCGACAGGTGGGCCCGTCTCGCCACAAGGAGAACGCAATGAGCAAGAATCAGGGAAAGTTCATCTGGTACGAGCTCGAGACCACCGATGTGAAGAGCGCCCTCGAGTTCTATCGCAACGTCATCGGCTGGGAGACCGACTTCTACGAAGGTGCCGGGATGCCCTACAACATCCTGAAAGCGGACGGGTCGATGGGACTGGGCGGCGTCGCCGCGCTGTCGGACGAGGCTCGCAAGAACGGCGCGCCGCCCTGCTGGACGGCCTACGTCTACGCCGACGACGTCGATGCGCTCACACAGAAGGCGATCTCCCTCGGCGGCACGTCGTGCGTGCCGCCGACCGACATTCCGACGGTGGGCCGCTTCAGCGTGATCGCCGACCCGCACGGGGCGATGATCGCATTACTGAAGCCCCTCGGTCCGGACTCGGAGGAACCCGCGGAGCCGCCGATGAAGCACTTCTGCTGGCGCGAGCTGATCGGCGGCGACCTGGAGCAGGACTTCCGGTTCTACTCGGAGCTGTTCGGCTGGACGAAGCACGAGTCCATTCCGATGCCGAACGGGACCTACCAGCTCTACGGGCGCGGCAAGAAGACTCTCGGTGGAATGATGACGAAGCCCGAGGACTACCCTCACCGGCCGCACTGGCTCTACTACGTGCTCGTGCCGGATCTCGACGACGCGATCGAGCGTACGAAGAAGCACGGCGGCAAACTGATGATGGGCCCGATGCCGGTGCCGGGCGGAACGCGCGTCGCTCAGTGCGTGGATCCCCAGGGCGCCATGTTCGCGCTCAACGGCGCGTGACCCGGATCGCGGCCTGACGCGGAGCCGGCCCAAATTTTCCGAAGGCTTCGCCGCGTGATAGTTCGCGAAGGATGCGGACGGCGAAGCTGCGGCCGGAAGGGTTGCGATATGCGGCGCTCGCATTCGCTGCGCTCGTGATCGCGGGTTCGTCCGGCTGCGAGCGCGGTCGCCCGGCGCCGGCGACGTACCCCGGGCGGAACGTCCTCATCGTCACGGTCGATACGCTGCGCGCCGACCACCTCGGCGCCTACGGCTACTCGCGCCCCACTTCGCCGTCGATCGACAAGCTCGCTTCGGAAGGAATCACGTTCGAGTACGCATTCGCGCCGCGCGGCA
>CAYYVZ010000005.1:0-33967 GCA_964475235.1 uncultured Myxococcales bacterium
GTCCCGCACTTGGATGAGGGCGTAGTTGCCGATGTAGAGCTGGTCGTAGCGCTTCGACGGCGAGAGCAGGTGCACGACCATCAGAAGGTCGGGCGACGATTTCAGCGTCGTGATGCCGATCCGCCTCACGTCCTCGGGCAGGCGCGGCTCGGCAATCGCGACGCGGTTCTGCACGAGCACCTGGGCCTTGTCGAGATCGGTGCCGAGCCGGAACGTGATCGTCAGCGACATCTGCCCGGCCGTGGTGCACTGGCTCGACATGTAGAGCATGTCTTCGACGCCGTTGACCTCCTGCTCGATGGGCGTCGCCACCGTGTCGGCGATGACTTCGGGTGGAGCGCCGGGATACGACGCCTGCACGACGATGGTCGGCGGGACCACGTCCGGATACTGCGCGATGGGCAGGTTCCAGTACGCGACGATGCCGAGCACGACCGTCACGATCGACAGCACCGAAGCGAAGATCGGACGGTCGATGAAGAACCGCGAGATGTTCATCGCGGAGTAGTGCCCGGATTTCCTGGAGCGGTGGCCGCCGGAAAGCTCGCGCCCGGCGTGGGCGCATCCGCGCGCGGCGGAGTGTCGGGGGGCGAGGTGGCCGCAGCGGGCGGCGCATTGGCAGGCGTGTTTGCGGACGGCTGGTCCCTGGGAGCGGACTTCGGAGGTGCGGCAGCCGGCTCTTTCGGCTTGAGGTGCGAGTTGTCGATGCGCTGGGGATCGACGGTGCCCCCCGCGCGTACGCGCTGCATTCCGGCAACGACGATCCAGTCCTGCGGCGTGAGGCCTTCGCGAACCACGCGCGCGCCGTCGAGGAGCGGACCCGTCGTGACGTTGCGCAGCTGGGCCTTGTTTTCGGCGTCGATCACCCAGACGAACTTGCGCGCCTGATCGTTGCCGACTGCCTCGTCCGGCACGACGACGGCACCGTACTGCCCGCTTCCCGGAAGCCGCAGCCGCGCGAACAGGCCCGGGGAAAGCAGCAGGTCCGGATTCGCGACGAGCGCACGTCCGACCATGGTGCCCGATCCCCGGTCGAGCTGGTTGTCCACGAAGTCCATCAGGCCTTCGCGCGGAAATCCTTCCTCGTCGGCCACGCCGATCCAGACCGGATGGTGGAACTCGCGCGACGTCGGGCGCTCGCCGCTCTCGGCGAGGTGCATGTACTTGAGGTAGGAGCGTTCGTCGGCCTCGAAGTAGGCATAGAGCGGATCGAGCTGCACGATCGTCGTGAGCAGCGTTCCCTGTGTGCCGACACCGCCGCTCACGAGGTTGCCTTCGGTGACGAGGCGGCGGCCGATGCGGCCGCTGATCGGCGCGTGAAGCCGCGTGAACTCGACGTCGAGGCGCGCGGCATCGACGGCTGCCCGCGACTGCATCACGGCCGCCCTGGCCTGCTCGACGTTGGAGGCGCGCACGTCGGCGTCCTCCTGGGAAATCGCATGAGTGCGAATGAGATCGGCGCTGCGCGCGAGGTTCTTCTCGGCGAGGCCCAGCCGCGCAACGTTGGCGGCGAGGTCGGCCTCGGCGTGGCGCAGCGTGGCCTCGTAAGGCCGCGGGTCGATCACGAAGAGGCACTCCCCCTTTTTCACCATCGCGCCGTCTTCGAAGTTGACCTGCTCCAGGTAGCCGCTCACGCGGGGCCGGATCTCGACGGACTCGACGGCTTCGAGGCGCGCCGTGTACTCGTCCCAGTCGAGAACTTCGCGCGCGACGGGCTGGAGCACGTCGACTTTCGGTGGGGGAGGGGCGTGCGGGGTGTCGTCGGAGCAGGCGGCCAGAGCCGAAAGACAGATCGCCAGGAGGAGCACGAGGCCGGAGAGACGCGGGGGCCGGTCAGGACTGAGGTCGTTCACATTTCCGCCCGTTCGACGCCTGGCGTGAGCACGGAAGAGGGCTGCTCCCACCGGACGGTCTCGGCGCGCGACGTGCACGCGCTGCTGCGGTCCCGACTGTTCGATGACGTCCGACGGACCATCATCCGCGCGGATCCTGCCTTGCGTGAAAGTGGTTGTCGAGTCGGCGGTCGGGGCTTCTTCGAGGAGATCGCGACGCTGCCGGGACACCGCGGACAGCGCTCCCGTTCCGGTCGTCCCGCCCCCGGCGGGTCGGACGGGGACCCTACTTCGCGTCGTGGAAGATGATGCCGAGAGTGAGGCGGTTGCCGCTCGCAAGCCGGCTCACGCCGTGGCGAAGATTCACGCGGTAGCTCCCGCGTGCCCCGCGCACCGGCCGGTGGCGGACGGCGAATACGACCGCATCGCCGCGCTGCAGCGGAACGACCATCGGCCGCGACTGCATGCGCGGCCTCTGCTCCGTCATCACGAACTCGCCTCCCGTGAAGTCGCGCCCCGGCCCGGAGAGCAGCACGGCGACCTGAAGGGGGAAGACCTCGTCTCCGTAGAGATCCTGGTGAAGGCAGTTGTAGTCGCCCTCGCGGTAGCGAAGCACGAGCGGCGTCGGGCGGCGCTGTCCGGCCACATGACAGCGTGCGAGATACTCCGCGTGCGTCGCGGGAAACCGCGACTCCACGCGCATCGCCTCGTGCCAGCGATTGGCGACCTCCGACAGTGGACCGTAGAGCGACTCGCGCAGGGCCGCCACGACGGGCGGCAGCGGATACGCGAAGTACCGGTACTCGCCTCGCCCGTAGTTGTGCTTCTCCATGACGACCCGGCTGCGAAAGTGCGCGTCGTCGTCGTACATGCCGGCGACGTCGGCGCACTCGTCCGCGTCGAGAAGAGAGGAGACGACGGCGTGGCCTTGCGCGTCGAGGTCCGCGGCGACACGCGCCCAGTCGATCGCGCGGGCGCGGGCGCCCATCGGCGGTCAGCCGACGGCGGCGGGGCGGTCTTGCGAACGGCCTCGGCGGCGGCGGCCCCGTGGGCCGGCGCCGTTTCCTTCGCCGCGTCCACGCGGCGAGTGTTGGCGCGGCGCGTTGGCGGACTCGCTGATCTCGAAGCCCGGTACCACCGTGCGCGGCAGCTTCATGCCGATCGTGCGCTGGATGTCCTCGAGGCGATCTTCCTCGTCGGGCGACACGAACGTGATCACGTCGCCCTTCTTGCCGGCGCGCGCCGTGCGGCCCGCGCGGTGAATGTAGTCCTCGGGTGAGTGCGGTACGTCGAAGTTGATCACGTGCGTGATGTCGTTGACGTCGAGCCCGCGCGCCGCGACATCCGTCGCGATGAGCACGGGAGAGCGTCCCGTGCGGAAGTCCTCGAGCGCCGCGATGCGTTCTTCCTGGCGGCGGCCCGAATGAATCGTCTGCGCGTCCACGCCGCTGCGCCGTACGGCGCTGGCCACGCGGTTCACGTCGAGCTTGCGGCGCACGAAGACGAGCACCGAATCCATGTCGGGCTCCTTCAAAAGCTTCGCAAGCAGCGCCGTCTTGCGGTCCTGCGCGACGGGGTGCAGCGTCTGCACGATCTCCTTGTTCGGCGCCTGGCGATCGACGGTGATCGAGGCGGGGTCGGTCAGGATCTCGTCCGCGAGCTTGCGGATCAGCGGCGCCATCGTGGCCGAGAAGAGCAGGGTCTGCCGCTTCTTCGGCAGCGCGGCGAAGATGCGCTGGATGTCGGGGAGGAAACCCATGTCGAGCATGCGGTCGGCCTCGTCGAGCACGACGACCTCGACCTGCGACAGGTCCACGTAGTCGAAGCGCATGTGATCCATGAGGCGACCCGGCGTCGCGACGACGATGACGGCGCCGGCGCGAAGTGCGCGCTCCTGCGGTCCCATGTCGAGCCCGCCGACGACGGCCACGGCGGAAAGTCCCACGTGGTAGCCGAGCGCGAGAGCCTGCTCGTCGATCTGGAGCGCGAGCTCACGGGTCGGCGACAGGATGAGGGCTCTTACCTTGCCGTCGCTGCGGCCGTGGAGACGCTGGAGGATGGGAAGAAGGAAGGCCGCCGTCTTGCCGGTGCCGGTCGAAGCGCAGCCGATGAGGTCGCGTCCCGCGATCGCGAGCGGAATCGCGCCTGCCTGGATCGGCGTCGCGGTGGTGAAGCCCATGTCGGCGACGGCGTCGAGGAGCTCGGGGATGAGATTGAGGTCGGTGATGGAAACAGGCCCGCGCTCTTCCGAGCTGGGCAGGGGTTCAGGTGTAGCGGTATTCACGAATCTCCGGTCTGGGTTGGCGACGTCGTCGCTGTCTGGTTTGGCTTGCGAGCGAATGGGCTCGGGTAGCGGTGGATGAAGAGGGGGCGAAGCCCGAATGGGAAAAAGTGGCGAGCGCGGGGGGACGCTCAGGCAAACCCCTTGTAGCGGGGATCGCCGAGGAAGCCAAGGCCGGGCTTCGACGCCCCGCGCGTCCGGGGTCCAGGGCCGCCAGGCTCATTTCGTCCATTGAATGGAGCCGCCGCGACAGGCTACGAGACCAGTTGCCGAGCCCACACCTGGTCGGCAGACCGCCCATGAGCAGGACCCGGATCGACCCACCCGCCATCGCAAGCACCGAACGCAGACCACGGAGTCGCGGCGACATGAAAAGGATGCTCGTCGCATTTCTCTACGGGTCCCTCGGTATCGTCTGCGCAACGGCGATGCCTTGCGGACATTCGGCGGGGAAGGAGATCGTCGTCACCAAGCACGTACGCGGGACTCGCTCGCCGGGCTGATCCCCGTCGTTTTCCTCCGTCCCGGATTCGCCGTACAGGCAGCGCATCCGCGGCGCTTCCGTCTGCCGCTGCCGCGGGCAGGAATCGCCCGATGATCCACGCGCTGCGCCCCGCTTTCGGTCTCACGTTTGCCGACCTGTACGAGAGGGACGGCCTCGTCCGGCTCGACGCCGCCTTCCTCGACCGACTTCGAACCTGCGACGCCCATCTGGCGGACCGCCTGCTCGCCGCCCGCGAGAATCCGGCCGCACTGGCTCCCAAGCAGGAGTCGGAGCTTCTCCTCGAGCTCGCGTCTCACGTGGACGCTTTTCTCGGCAAGCTCTTCGGCATCGAGAAGGAGCTGGCGGCGCTCGAGAAGCGCCACCACGACCTCGTCCCCCTGTTCGAGATCAAGCGACAGTTTATCCAGCGCAAGCCCGTGAGCGCGGTGCCGGCGATCGAGGCCGCCACGTACGACGGGGACGCGCTCACGAAGTCGGTTTCGGCCATCCTCGGCGTGGAGCCGGAGGACGACGTCGTCGAGTTCGAGATTGCGTTCGCGAACGCCGTGAAGCGCTGGCTCGGGGCCGGCGCCGACCTCCAGTCGAACATCGACCTCGCGACGAAGTACGGCGCGTGGGCACTGCACTCGAAGGAAGGCAGGCTTCGTCATCACGACGGCGTGCTGTTCAAGGTCCCGAAGAAGACCGATCCGATGAACCTCCTGCACCACGGCGTGCGCACGGAGGACGACGGCGTGGTCTCGTTTGCGATCGATCCTGCGCACCGGCGCTACCGCGAGGGCTTCAACCTGACCGACCAGGGCACCAACCTCGTCGGCGCGCTCGACCAGGCGAACTACTGCATCTGGTGCCACCACCAGGGCAAGGATTCGTGCTCGAAGGGGCTGCGCGAGAAGCCGGCGGCGAACGAAGCGGTCGGTGCGTTCAAGAAGTCGCCGTTCGGCGTGAACCTCGCCGGCTGCCCGCTGAGCGAGAAGATCAGCGAGTTCCACACGGCCAAGGTCGCGGGCAACGCGATCGGTGCGCTCGCGATCATCTGCGTGGACAACCCGACGTGCGCGGCCACCGGTCACCGCATCTGCAACGACTGCATGAAGTCCTGCGTCTACCAGAAGCAGGAGCCGGTCGACATTCCGCAGGCCGAGACGCGCACGCTCAAAGACGTGCTCGAGCTGCCGTGGGGCTTCGAGATTTACTCGCTGCTCACGCGCTGGAATCCGCTCAACTTCGAGCGGCCGCTTCCGAAGCCCGACAGCGGCCGCAAGGTGCTGGTCGTCGGCCTCGGCCCCGCAGGCTTCGGCCTTTCGCATCACCTCATCCAGGACGGCCACACGGTTGCCGCCATCGACGGCCTCAAGATCGAGCCGCTTCCCGAGGACGTCTGCGGCGTCAGACCCGACGGCACGCGCGCAACGTTCGCACCGATCCGCGACGTGAAGGGCCTCTTCGAACAGCTAGGCGACCGCGTGATGGCCGGCTTCGGCGGCGTCGCCGAGTACGGCATCACGGTCCGCTGGGACAAGAACTTCCTCAAGATCATCCGGCTGCTGCTGGAAAGGCGCCAGGCGTTCTCGATGATCGGCGGCGTGCGTTTCGGCAGCACGCTCGACCTCGACGAGGCGATGACGTTCGGCTTCGACCACGTCGCGATCTGCGTCGGTGCGGGAAAGCCGACGGTGCTCGACATCCCGAACGGCCTCGCGCGCGGCGTGCGCATTGCCTCCGACTTCCTCATGGCGCTGCAGCTGACGGGCGCCGCGCGGCCCGAATCGATCGCCAACATGCAGCTGCGCCTGCCCGTCGTCGTGGTCGGCGGCGGCCTCACCGCCGTGGACACGGCGACCGAGTCGCTGGCGTACTACGTGGCCCAGGTCGAGAAGTTCGCGACGCGCTACGAGACGCTCGTGAAGGACTACGGCGAGAAATCGGTGCGCGAATGGTGGGACGCTTCCGACGTCGAGGTGGCCGAGGAGTTCCTCGCGCATGCGGCGGCGATTCGTGCCGAGCGCGCGCGGGCTGCTCACGAAGGCGACGACCCGCGGCTCATCGAGCTGCTCCAGTCGTGGGGCGGCGCGACCATCGCGTATCGCCGGCGCCTCGTCGACAGCCCGTCCTACACGCTGAACCACGAGGAAGTGGAAAAGGCGCTCGAGGAGGGCGCGGTCTTCACCGAGTGCCTCTCGCCCGTCGCGATCGACATCGACGACAACCGCTCGGTGTCGTCGATCCGCTTCAGCAAGCAGGTACTCGGCGAGGACGGCAAGTGGTCGTCCAGCGGCGAGGTCACGCTGCCCGCGCGTACCGTCATGGTTGCCGCCGGAACGCAGCCGAATACCGTGCTCGCGCGCGAGGACGAGGCCAACTTCCAACTCGACGGCAAGTACTTCCAGGCCTGCGACGAGAACGGCGAGCCCGTGAAACCGCGATTCTCCATGAGCAAGCCGGATCGCGCCGACGTGCTGCTCAGCCGCTACGACGACGGCCGCTTCGTGAGCTTCTTCGGCGACGTGCACCCGTCGTTCTTCGGCAACGTCGTCAAGGCGCTCGGGTCGGCCAAGCAGGGCTACCCTGTCGTCAGCCGGGTGCTGAGCAAGGTGACGCCGTCGTCGCGCGAAACGCCGCGCGGCTTCTTCGCGCGCCTGTCGTACGAGTTCCGACCGACGGTCGAGCGCGTCGATCGTCTGACGCCGACCATCATCGAGGTGATGGTGCGAGCGCCCGCCGCCGCGCGCCGCTTCCGCCCCGGCCAGTTCTATCGCCTGCAGAACTTCGAGACGCTCGCACCCGAGGTCGGCGGCACGAAGCTGCAGATGGAAGGCCTCGCGCTCACCGGCGCGTGGGTCGATCCCGAAAAGGGCCTCGTCTCGACGATCACGCTCGAGATGGGCGGCTCGTCCAGCCTCTGCTCGCTGCTGAAGGAAGGCGAGCCGATCGTGCTGATGGGCCCCACCGGCATGCCGACGCACATCACGAAGCAGGAGACGGTGATTCTTGCCGGCGGCGGCCTCGGCAACGCCGTGCTGTTCTCGATCGGCCAGGCGCTGCGGCGCGCGGGCTCGAAGGTGCTCTACTTCGCCGCGTACAAGAAGGTCGAGGATCGTTACAAGGTCGAAGAGATCGAAGACGCGGCCGATCTCGTCGTCTGGTGCTCCGACGAAGCTCCCGGCTTCGAGCCGTCACGCGCGGGCGACAAGACCTTCGTCGGCAACGTCGTGCAGGCGATGCTCGCGTACGCGAAGGGCGAGCTCGGCGACATCCCGATCCCGCTCGGCGAAGGCGGCCGCATCATCGCGATCGGCTCCGACCGCATGATGAAGGCCGTGGCCGAGTCGCGGCACACGATCCTCGCGCCGTTCCTCAAGCCGGGCCACTGCGGCATCGGCTCCATCAACTCGCCGATGCAGTGCATGATGAAGGAGATCTGCGCGCAGTGTCTCCAGCCTCACCGCGATCCGGCAACCGGGAAGACCACGTACGTGTTCTCCTGCTTCAACCAGGACCAGGACCTCGACAAGGTGGACTTCACGGGCCTGCGCGACCGGCTCGGGCAGAACTCTCTGTCGGAGAAGATCACGACGCGGTGGATCCGGCGGTCGCTGGAGATGGACTCGTAGAGGCCGCCCTGGTTCGCGCGATCTCTCGCGCTTCAGATCAGCGCGCGTAGATTCGCAGTTTCCGAACGTAGTCGAGCCCGGCGCGTCGCAACGCTTCCGGACTACCTGCAGTCACAGACTTGGCAGGCGCAGGCACAGGCGTGGAGGCGGGCGCATCCTTTGCCGGGGCGGGCGCCGTCTCTCCGAGCAGCAACCGCTGGAGTGCCTCGCGGGTATCCTGATTCACCGAGGTATCGCCCGACGTGACGGAACGCAGGAGATCGCTGGCGTGAGAATCGCCGCCGCCTGGGCCGTGGCTTGCCTCCACCCGCATGGGGTATTCCTACCGAGAAATTTAGTACGTGGAAAGGTCTGTGCAGCCATCTGACCCTTCTCCATCCGGCCCCGGGCCGTTGTCACGAGGAAAGTCGCCTTTTCATCGGTCCGATCCACGCCGGCATGCTTCCGGGGGTGAACATCGGCGATACGCCGTGGCCGGATCGTTTCAGGGGATAAAACGCTCCCCCGTCCGCGCAATACCCCGTGCAACTCTGCGCGCATTTAGACCTGTTTCCCACCCTGATGGGAGCCGTCTCCCATATGTTCGCCTCCTTGCGAGTCTCGATCTCGCACACTTGCCACGATTTTCCTTGATGGCCGACGCCTAAATTCATTAGGTATTGGCCTATCGATTTTCTGGCTGCGCCTAATCTTCTTTTTTTATGACTACTAAGTTATCGAGCACCGGCGGCATCAAGCGAGTTCGCGTCGATCGACATGCGGTCGAGGACGCGGCCGCCGAGATCGTCAACCGTCGCGGGCTCGCGAGCCTGTCGATGAGCGAGCTCGCTGCGGCGCTCGACGTGAAGACGCCGTCCCTTTACGCGCACGTCGCCGGCATCGACGAAGTCCGGCGCATGCTCGCGCTACGCGGCCTCTCGGAGCTCGAGAACACGGTCGCACGCGCGGCGCTCGGCAAGTCCAAGGACGAAGCGATTCGCTCCCTGCTCTTCGCCCATCTCGAGTACGTGCGGTCCAATCCCGGCGTGTACGAGGCGACCATTCCCTCGGCACCGCGCGGAGACACCGAGTGGCTGGAAGCTTCCGGGAAGCTTCAGTCCACGACACTGGCCGTCCTGTCTGCATTCGGCTTCGCCACGGAAGACGAAGTCCATGTCCAGCGGGGACTCACGAGCCTCGCGCACGGTTTCGCGGCACTCGAGGGGTCGGGCGGATTCCGCAATCCCGTGGATCTCGACGAGAGTTTCGGCTGGCTCGTCGATGTGTTCCTGGCCGGTCTGCCATCCAAGCTCGCTGCGCAGGCCGCGAGAACAACCAAGGCCGCAACGACGCGGACTGCTCGCAAGTCCGTCAGCGCCTCCGGGCGCAAGGCTGTACGATCATGAAATGTTTTCACCAGAGTTGTGCTCCGGGACTGGCGCCGGTGGGAGAGGCACGACCTGAACCGTGTATCTGCGGGGACGGCAGCGTCTCACCGGCGCCGGACGGTCCCGGTGAGATGTCGACGCTCGATGCGATCATCGAGATGTCGCTGCGCAGGGGGTTGCTGGAGGAGCTGGAGGCGATGGGTCTGACGCTGGCCTGGGACGAAGGCACACAGCGGTGGCAGACCGCGGAATGCGAAGAGCATCCCTGGGAAAGCGGGTCGCGCGAGCTCGAGCTCGAGACCCGGCACTAGAGGGGCGTGGACTCTCGCGTCGGGGGACGGCGAGAGTGGACGCGAGGGCGCGCTCGCCGAAGGGACCGGCGAGCGCGGGTTCGTTTTGCTGGAATTCCAGCACCGCCTTTGCGGAGACGCTCGTGACCACCGGCGTGAGCGCAAGATCGAGGAGCTCGCCGCGCTGCCCACCCGCGGTGAATTCAAGAACTACTCAAGAACTTCCCAAGGACTCCTGAGCGCCCGGGCCCGATAGTGCTCTCATGGCGACCCAGGAACCTCCCGAAAGCGGCAGCAGGATCGGCTCCGGCCCTGCCTTCCCTCAGCGAAACGCCTTCGTCCTTCAGTTCGCGGCCGGGACGAGCCCGGAGCCCGGCCTGATCCGCGGGCGCATTCACCACGTGGCCAGCGGTCAGCTCGCGGCCTTCGAGAGCCTCGACGAGTTGTGGGCCTTCGTAAGCCGCACGCTTTTCGGGCCGAACGGTGCGTCCTCGCCATCGACCGCGGACGGGTGAGCGCCCCGCGACCCCTCGGAAACAGTCCGATTCCGGAGAACGAGTGCGCGCTCTCGAAAAGAAAGCGCGAGGTCGCTCCTTCGTTCCCTTTCGATTCTCCTTTCCGTGAGGCGAGTCGCGCGGCTATGGTCCGCGCGACTCGCCACCGGGAGGGGCACTCATGTTCGAGACGGTCGAGGTCGGCAGCGAAGTCGACAAGGAAACGTACAAGGCACGCGAGCCGGAGCTGCGCGAGCAGCTACTCGCGGTCCAGCGCCGTCTCGCGAACGCGCCGCTTTCGGTCGTCGTGCTCGTTTCCGGCGTCGAAGGCGCCGGCAAGGGCGAGTTCGCCAACCTCCTGCTCGAATGGATGGACGCGCGCGGCATCGAGACCCACGCCGTCTGGAAACCGACCGACGAGGAAGAATCACATCCACCGATGTGGCGCTACTGGCGGATGCTTCCGGCGAAGGGGCACCTCGGGATCTTTCTCGGCTCCTGGTACACGCGGCCGATTCTGGAGCGTGTGCTCGGTCGTGCGAAGGACGCGGACTTCGATGCAGCGCTCGTTCGCATCAACGATCTCGAGCGCATGCTGACGAGCGAGGACACGCTCGTCGTCAAGCTGTGGTTCCACCTGTCGGAGAAAGCCCAGAAGAAGCGCCTCGAGAAGCTCGAGAGCGACCCGGAGGAAAGCTGGCGCGTCACCGAGCTCGACTGGCGCTTCTTCAAACACTACAAGCGTTTCCGTCGCGCCGGCGAGCGGGCGATCGAGAAGACGAGCACCGGCGAAGCGCCGTGGCACCTGATCGACGCCGGCGACGCGCGCCACCGCAGCCTGGCCGCCGTCGAAGCCGTGCTCGGTGCGATGCGCGAGCGCCTCGACCGGATCGATGCCGCGGCGGAGCCGAGGCTCGCTCCCGACCTCTCCGAGCCGAAAGAGGCGAATATCCTTCGTTCGCTCGATCTCACGAAATCGCTCGACGACGACACGGCCGACAAACTGCTCCTCGAGCACATGGGCAAGGTTGCGCGCAAGGCACGCAAGCTCGCCGAGCAGAAGCGTTCGCTCGTGCTCGTGTTCGAGGGGCCGGATGCCGGCGGAAAGGGTGGGGCGATTCGCCGGGTGACGCGCGCGCTCGACGCGCGCTTCTACCAGGTGGTGCCCGTCTCCGCGCCGACGGACGAAGAACGCGCGCGACCCTACCTCTGGCGATTCTGGCGCCAGGTACCGTCGCGCGGACGCGTCACCATCTTCGACCGCTCGTGGTACGGCCGCGTGCTCGTCGAACGCGTCGAAGGCTTCTGCCCCGAAGCCGACTGGAGGCGCGCGTATTCGGAGATCAATTCGTTCGAAAGGCAGCTCACCGATTTCGGCGTCATCGTCCTCAAGTTCTGGCTGTGGATCTCGCCCGAGGAGCAACTCCGCCGCTTCAAGGATCGCCAGGCGACGGCCTACAAGCAGTACAAGTTGACCGAGGACGACTGGCGCAACCGCAAGAAGTGGGACGCTTACGAAGCCGCGGCCTGCGAGATGATCGAGCGGACCAGCAGCGAGGCTGCCCCGTGGATTCCGGTCGAAGGGGTGGACAAGAACTGGGCGCGCGTGAAGGTGCTGGAGGCGGTGGCGGACCGGCTTTCGGCGGAGCTCGACTGATTGCTGGCCCACGAGCGTGAAAACGGGGACGGCTACCCGTCGCACGTGGACGGGGCCTTTCACCGTGAGCCCTGAGCCGGCGACGACTACTTCTCGCGCGTAGCCAAGGCGTCGAAGACGAGGGTAAGCGCGTAGGCGAGCGCCGCATCGCGGTCCGTCGCGTCGGTGCCGAGGCCCCAGTCGCGGAGCGCACCGAGAATCGAGCGCAGTACGAAGTGTGCGAGCGCTTCAACGGGGATGTCCTTCCTGATCTCGCCGCGCGCCTGCGCGACTTCGATCAGAGGCTGGATGAGCTTGTGCGGCGCCTGGATCGGCAGGCGTTCGGCGCTCGTACCCATTTCGATGATGGCGCGGCCCGCCACCTCGCGGCCCCATCCCTTGCCGCGCACGACCTCGTCGACGATCGCTTCGATGGCCTGGCGGAAAGACCCCTGGCCGATCAGCTCGGGGACCATCTCGCGTACGCGGCGCAGCCGCTGCAGCCCGTACTCGAGGAGCAGGTCCTCCTTGCGGTGGAAGTAGAGGTAGAAGGTCCCCTTCGAGACCCCGGCCCGTTCGCAGATCTCGTCGACCGTCGTCTCGTCGACTCCCTTGCCCAGGAACAACTCGTTGGCCGAGTCCCGGATGGCGGCACGGGTCCTTTCGCTGCGCGGATCGGTCCCTCGTTTGCGGCGTCCGGGCGTTGCGGACGGGGCATCGGCGTGGGGGCCGGAATCTTTATGGGCTCGGGTCATATTGCTAACTAAGCGAAAAGTAAATGAATTATCGTTTATTTAGGAGAAAGACGCAGCGCGGTATTTGACGCCGGTCATGTTTTCCCGCATCCATTTCCACATGGCAGACACCAAGGCGTTCCCGTCCGGACCCCCTACTACCATCGTATTCCCCGGCCAAGGCTCGCAGCGCGCGGGCATGGGCCGCGATTTCTTCGAACGCTTCGAATCGAGCCGCCGCGTCTACGAGGAAGCGTCCGACGCGGCAGGTTTCGACGTCGCGGCGCTCTGCTTCGGCGACGACGAGCGACTCTCGCTGACGGAATACAGCCAGCCCGCCATTCTCACCACGCAGATCGCCATGGTGTGCGCTCTTGCCGAGGGCTGGGGCGTCTCGGCCCAGCGCTTCGGCGGCCACAGTCTCGGCGAGTACACCGCCCTGGTCGCGGCGGGCGTCGTCCCGCTGGCCGATGCCGTCCGCGTCGTGCGCGAGCGCGGCCGCCTCATGCAGGCGGCGGTGCCGGTCGGCGAAGGCTCGATGGCCGCAGTGCTCGGAGCGACGCTGGATCGCGCGGAGATCGTCACGCTCGCGGACGGCCTCGACGTCGACGTCGCCAACGACAACAGCGACGGCCAGGTCGTGCTGTCCGGTCCGGTTGCCGCGGTGAAGCGTGCGGGCGAGCTGCTGCTCGAAACGCCGGGAAGCGGAGCCGAGCGCATCGTCGAGCTGGAAGTCAGCGCTCCTTTTCACTCGCGCCGGATGGCTCCGATCGAAGCGCCCTTCGCCGAGGTGCTGGCCGAAGCGAGCGCGCGGTGGAACGTGGCGCGCGCCCGCGCGGTCACGTCGAACCTGACGGGGCGCTTCCACGACGCCGACGCAGGACTGCTCTGCAGGCGACTCGTCGGCCAGCTCAGTGCGACCGTGCGCTGGCGCGACAACATGCACGCGATTGCGGCTGCCGCCGGCGCGATCCTCGAGATCGGTCCGTCGCGCCCGCTGCGCGGCTTCTTCCGTTCGATCGGGATCGACGTCGTTTCCGTCGTCGACGTTCGCTCGGCCGAGCGCGGCTTTCGCAGCACGGGAGCCGCGTGGGGCGCGCGGGCGGTGGCCGCGTGAACGTTCCTGCGGCCCAGCCCTCGCACTGGGCGGTCATTCTCGGCGGCTCGAGCGGTTTCGGCCTCGCGACCGCGCACAAGCTCTCCGAGCAGGGCATGTCGGTCTTCCTCGTGCACCGCGACCGCCGCGGCGCGATGGCCCGCATCGAGCCCGAATTCGACCGCATTCGCGCCCGCGGCGTCGGGTTCGTCTCGCTCAACACCGATGCGCTCGACTCCGACGCGCGCACGCGCGCCGTCGACGAGCTCGAGACGGCGATGGGAAGCGACGGCCGCGTGAGGTTGCTGCTGCACTCGATCGCGTTCGGAAATCTCAAGCTGCTCGGCAGCGAGGCGCCGCGCGACCGCCGGACCATTCCTGCTCTCGCCGCGCGCCTCGGCATTGCCGAAGAGAAGCTCGCGAGCGAGATCGACGCGCTCTTCACCGAAGGCTTCGACGCGCTCGGGCCGGTGGCGGCGCCGCCGTTGTATCCTGCCACTTCGTTCCTCGACGAGGAAGACTTCGCGCGCACGGTCGAGAGCATGGGCACGAGCATGCTGATCTGGACGCGCGCGCTGCTCGACCGCGGCCTCTTTGCCGACGACGCGCGCGTGATCGGGCTGACGAGCGAGGGCAACACGGTTGCCTGGAAGGGCTACGCGGCCGTTGCCGCGGCGAAGGTCGTGCTCGAGTCGCTCGCGCGCTCGATGGCCCTCGAGTTCGCGCCGGCGGGACTTCGCACCAACATCGTTCAGGCGGGCGTCACCGACACGCCGGCGATGCGCGCGATTCCGGGCAGCGCCCATCTCGCAGCGCAGGCGCGGCTTCGCAACCCGTTCGGACGGCTCACGACACCGCGCGACGTCGCCGACGCGATCTACCTGCTCGCCACCGACGAGGCTCGCTGGATCAACGGCGCACTGCTTCGCGTGGACGGCGGCGAGCACGTCTCGGGAGCCCCTGCATGACGGTGTACCTGCACGGGCTCGGTCATTTTCATCCGCCGAACGAGATCGACAACGCCTTCCTCGAGGGCCTCGACATCGGCACCAACGACGCGTGGATCATGGAGCGCGTCGGCATCCGCTCCCGGCGCACGACGCTTCCTCTCGACTACATCCGCGAGACGCGCAACCAGGATCCCCGCGCCGCGCAGGAGGCGACGCTGTGGTCACACGCCGAAGCGGGGCGCCTCGCGTCGGAAATGGCGATCGAGCGCGCAGGCCTTGCGCCTGCCGACATCGGCATGGTGATCGCGGGTTCGTCCGTAGGCGACACGTCGACTCCCGCCGAGGCCTGCAACATCGCACGCGCCCTCGGCCTCGAAGTCCCGTGCCTCGACGTGAACTCGGCCTGCACGAGCTTTTTTGCGCAGATCCACGTCCTCTCGATGATGCGACCGGAGGCGCTTCCGCCGTACGTGCTGCTCGTCGTGTCGGAGGCCGTCACGCGCGCCGTCGACTACAACGACCGGCCGTCGGCAGTGCTCTGGGGCGACGGAACCGCTGCGGCCGTCGTTTCGACGACGATTCCGGGCCGCGCGAGTTTCGTGTCGAGCAGCTTTGCGTCGCGTCCGGGAGACGCCGAGCGCGTCGTCGTCCCGCGAACGGGGCACTTCCGCCAGGACGGGCGCGTGGTGCAACTGTTCGCGATCCGCAAGACCGCCGAGTTGCTTCGCGGGCTTCGCGTTACCGCCAAGGCGCGCGAGAGTGGCGCTGCGACGGAGACGCGCGAGTTTCGCGTTGCCGCAGAGGCGCACGAACTGCACCACCCGGCGATGGGCGCTCAGGCCCGCCGCCTCCACTTCGTCGGCCACCAGGCCAACCTCCGCATGCTGGAAGCCGTCTGCCGCGAGGCCGAGTTTCCGGAGAGCGACCACCACAGCAACGTCGAGTGGTACGGCAACACGGCGGGCGCGGGCTCGCCATCGGTGCTCTCGATGAAATGGGCCGACTGGACCGACCGCGACGACGTCGCCGTCGTCGGCGTCGGCGCCGGCCTTTCGTGGTCCGGCTATCTGCTGCGTTTCGGAGAAGCTGCATGAAGTACGAGGAATTCGTCGCGCGTTCGGCGTTCTCCCGTGACGAGCTGCTCACGTTCGCGGGCGGGTCGCTCGTGGAAGACGCGCCGCCGCTTTTCGCCGCCAGGCTCCCGCTGCCGCCGATGCTCATGGTCGACCGCATCACGGACATTTCGACGCGAGGCTCGCGCGGCCGTGTCGTTGCCGAGCGCGCCGTGTCGCGCGAAGACTGGTTCTTCGCGTGTCATTTCGCAGGCGATCCGGTGCAGCCGGGCTGCCTCGGCGTGGACGCCGTATGGCAGCTGCTCGGTTTCTACTGCGCATGGCGAGGCGGGCTCGGTGCCGGTCGCGCACTGGGCTGCGGCGCCGTCTCGTTCGACGGGCAGATCCGGCCGGAAGACTCGATGGTGCGCTACGAGGTCGAAGTGCGGCGTTGCACGGGACTGTCGGGTGGTGGCGCGACACTCTCGATCGCCGACGCAGTGGTGCTCGTGGACGAAAGGCCCGTCTACACGCTGAAGGACGCGCGCGTAGGACTCTTTCCCGACCTCGCGCGCGAAAACGCCGAACGGAAATCGGGGACGGATCCCGATTTCGCAGCTTCTCGTGAAATCGGGATCCGTCCCCGAACGGCGGGCCGGACTCGAGGCGACGGTTCGGCGGAAGCATCTGCATCGCCGATGCGCGCCGACGTTCCGATCGTCCGGGCCCGGGCGGAGGTGACGCTGTGAGCGGTGAGAACGGACACCGGCGCGTCGCGATCGTGACGGGCGGCGGTACCGGAATCGGCGCCGCGTGTTGTCGCGCGCTCGCGGCCGAAGGTTTCCGCGTCGGTGTGCACTATCGAGGAAGCGAGGAAGCCGCGCTGGCGCTCGCTCTTTCGCTGCCCGGCGGATTCGCGCTGCGTGCGGACCTGTCCAGAAACGCCGACGTCGATGCGCTCATCGCCAACCTGAAAGACTCCGTCGGACGCGTCGACGTGCTCGTCAACAACGCCGGGCTCAATCGCAACGCTGCGATGGCCACCATGTCGCTCGACGACTACGACGCGGTCGCGGGGCTCGCGCGCGGCACCTGGTACCTGACCAAGCTCGTCGTGCGACGCTTCATGCTGAGACAGGGGGCGGGCCGCATCGTCAACATCTCGAGCGTCGTAGGTCACACCGGGAACGCCGGACAGATCCCGTACACCATGATCAAGGCCGGGCTCGACGCGCTCACCAAGTCGCTCGCGCAGGAGCTCGCGGGGCGTCAGATCCTCGTGAACTCGGTGGCCCCTGGTTTCGTGTCCACCGACATGACGGCCGAGCTGCCCGACGAGGTGAAAGACGCGATTCTCGCGCGCGTTCCGCTGGGGCGCATGGCGGAGCCGGGCGAGATCGCCGACGTCGTCGCATTCCTCGCGACGCGCGGCAGCTACCTGCATGGCTCGGTGCTGCACGTGAACGGAGGACTGTATGGCGGCTGAGGGCCATTCGAGCGAGCCGGCTCCCACCGGCTCGGTGCCCGGACAGAAGCTCTCGGCCGGCGAGGTGCTGGCCGCAATTCCTCATGGCGCGCCGTTCCGCTTCGTCGAAGACATCCTCGAGATCGACGACGACCACATCGTGGCGTCGTGTCGATTCGACGCGGAAGCGGACTTTTACCGCGGGCACTTTCCCGGAAACCCGATCACGCCCGGCGTGCTGCTGCTCGAGGCGATGGCCCAGGCCGGCGTCGTCGCGCACGGTATCTACCTGATGGGCCGGCCCGCGCTCGAGTCCGGCCGCGAGCTGCTCACGCTCTTCACGCAGGCCGAGGCCGAGTTTCTCGGCATCGTGCGCCCCGGCGAGCGTGTGGTCGTGAACGCGCGCAGGCTCACGTTTCGCCACCGCCTGCTGCGCTCGAAAGTCAGCATGAGGCGCGAGGACGGCAGCGTCGTCTGCGAAGCCACCCTCACCGGCATGGGCGTCGCGAAACCCGGGACGGGGACAGGGTCTTCTGACGAGGCCTCGCGGACACGAACGGCCCAACACGAAAAACCTGTACCCGTCCCGGGTTTCGGAGATGCGCGGTGAGCCGGCGCGTGGTCGTGACCGGGGTCGGAGTGGTGGCGCCGAACGGCGTTGGTGCGAAAGCGTTTGCGGAAGCGCTGCGCGCGGGGCGTTCGGGCGTGCGACGGCTCGAGAAGCTCGCCGAGCTGGGCTTCGGCTGCCAGGTGGCCGCGGTGCCCGAAGGCACGGACGAGCTGGCTGCGGCGGCGTTCGACGCGGACGAGCTGCTCGCGATGAACTCCAATCACCGCTTCGCTTGCCTTGCAGCGGTCGAAGCGTGGCAGGACGCCGGGCTCGTGCGTCCCGAGCGCGGCGACGACCGCGTGGACTGGGACACGGGTGCCGTACTCGGCACCGGCATCGGCGGCATGGACACGATCGGCGAGCGCGTCGTTCCGCTCACCGACGGCGGCCGGATGCGCCGACTCGGCGGTACCGCCGTCGAGCAGGTGATGGCGAGTGGCATCTCGGCACGAGTCGCCGGGCTTCTCGCGCTCGGCAACCAGGTGACGACCAACTCGAGCGCGTGCAGCACCGGCACCGAAGCCGTCGTCGAGGCGTTCGAGCGAATCCGCAGCGGCCGCGCCGAACGCATGCTCTGCGGCGGCTCCGAAGGCGCGAGCCACTACACGTGGGCCGGCTTCGACGCCATGCGCGTGACGACGCGCGCTTCCAACGACCAACCCGAAAAGGCTTCGAGGCCTTTGAGCGCCAGCGCCGCCGGCTTCGTGCCCGCGGCCGGAGCCGGCGTGCTCCTGCTCGAAAGTCTCGACAGTGCGCTCGCACGCGGCGCGAGGATCCGTGCAGAGATCCTCGGCGGCTCCGTCAACTGTGGCGGTCACCGCGGTGGCGGCAGCATGACCGCGCCGAATCCCGACGGCGTGCGGCGCTGCGTGCGAGCCGCCCTTGCCGACGCCGGCGTCGAGCCCTCCGACGTCGATGTCGTCAACGGCCACCTTACGGCGACGGGCGCCGATCCGCGCGAGGTCCAGTCGTGGGCCGCCGCGCTCGGCCGCACGCCGGACAGCATGCCGAAACTGTGTGCGACGAAATCGATGATCGGCCACGCGCTCGGCGCGGCCGGCGGCATCGAGAGCGTCGCGTGCGTGCTGATGCTCGACGGCCGCTTCGTGCACCCGTCGATCAACTGCGAAGACCTGCACGACGAGATCGCGCCGTTCGCCTCGGCGATCGTCCACGAAGCTGCCGACATGCCCGGCATGCGCGTGCTCGTGAAAGCCGGCTTCGGCTTCGGCGACGTGAACGCCTGCGTCGCATTCGGGGCATGGCCGTCTCTGAACGGAGACATCGAACAACCAGTGACCAAAGCGTTAGCGGAAAGGAGAACACCATGAGCGAAACCGAAATCACCGAGAAAGTCGTCACCATCCTCAGCCCCTACGCGAAGAACGCGGAGGCGCTCAAGCAGGTCAGCCCCAGGAGTCACATCCTCGAGGACCTCAAGGTGAACTCGGCGCGCCTCGTCGACGTCGTGCTCGCGTTCGAGGACGAGTTCGGCATCGAGATCGCCGACGAGGAAGTGGACGAGGTGAACACGGTCGGCGACGCGGTGCGCGTCATCGCGGCCAAGCTGCACTGATGGACGCGCAGGCGCGGGACCGCCTCGCGCTCACCGTTCAGCGGGCCGTCGGCGCCGTGCTCGCGCCGCTGTGGTTCCCCGGCGTCGTCGGTGCGATGCGTTTCGCGATGCGCTGGCGCATCGAGGACGCCGCGACACTACGCCGCGACTACGCGATGCTGCGGCGGTCGAGACGGCCTCTCGTCGTCTGTGCCAACCACCTCACTCTCGTCGACTCGGCTGTCATCGCGTGGGCGCTCGGGTCGCCCGCATGGTTCCTCACCCACTACGCGTCGCTGCCGTGGAACGTCCCCGAGCGTGCCAACTTCGCCTCGTCCGTCGCTTCGCGGGTGCTCGTCTACCTCATGAAGTGCGTGCCGGTGGTGCGCGGCGGCGACCGGCGCGACGTGGGGCGCGTGCTGGCGCGACTTTCGTGGCTCGTCTCGCGCGGCGAGGTCGTGCTGATGTTCCCCGAGGGCGGACGCAGCCGCACCGGTCGCGTCGAGGAGGACAGCGCCGCCTACGGCGTCGGCCGCCTCGTGTCCTCGGTGCCAGGCTGCCGCGTGCTTTGCGTGTACCTGCGCGGACGACGGCAGGAGATGGCCGGCGACCTGGCCGTTCGCGGCGAACGATTCGTCGTGCGCAGCGAGCTGATCGAGCCGCGCACGGTCCATCACGGTATGCGCGGCTCCCGCGACATCGCGCAGCAGGTGATCGCCCGCCTGCGGCGGCTCGAGACCGAGCACTTCGCCGAGCTCGCGGGTAGCATTCCCGTGCCGGAGCCAGTTCCTCGCGAAGTCGCAGCAAGGTCGGCGGCGTGAGCGCGGCGTCGGCGAGCGTGCGATGATCGGAAACGACGTCGTCGATCTCGAGGACGCCGAGACCGCCCCCGGTTCGCGTCATCCGCGTTTCGACGAGCGGGTCTTCGAAGCCGGAGAGCTCTCGGTCATTCACGCGAGTCGCGACGAGCACCGGCTGCGCTGGCTCTTCTGGGCCGCCAAGGAGAGCGCTTACAAGCTCCTCCGTCGCACGATTCCCGACCTTCCGTTCTCACCGGGACGGTTCGTGGTGCGAGCGTCCGGGCCTCAGTCGGCCACGGTCGAGGCTTCCGGCCACGTCGTTTGCGTGCGCTACGAGTGCGGGCCTGCGTTCGTCCATTGCGTGGCGAGCTATCGCGGGGCAGCCGCGACGCTCGAGGCCGTAGAGCAACTGCCGTTCCAGGCGGTGCATCCGGAAGCCGCCAGCTCGGCCGCGCGGAGGTTGGCGCTCCGGTCGATCGCCCGATGCCTCGGCCTGGACGCGGGCGACCTCGCCGTCGACCGCATCGCTCGTATGCCCATCGTGCTGCACCGGGGGCGGCCTCTGTCGGGTGCGCTCTCGCTGTCTCATCACGGCCGCTTCGTCGCATTCGCATGGCGAAGAGGTGCGAGCCGCTGTTCGACCCGTGTTTCCGCGGCGAACGTTAACGCATCGCCTGCGCCCCGCTAGTCTGAGCGGACGCGCGGCGATAGTCTGGCGGCGGTACGGCTCCCGGCATCACGACAACCAGGAAACGAAACGCAGGCCGTCCGGCGTCTGCTCGCGATCGGATCGCGACACGCCGAAGAGAGTAGGACATGCGCAGCCGACTGCTTCGTGTACTCATCGCATCCTCCATCCTCCTGACCGGAAACGTCGAGGCGGCCTCGGTCTGCGGCGATGTGAACGACAACGACATCGTCTCGTCGTCGGACGCGCTGGAGGTTCTCAAGGCGGCCGTCGGGCAACCCGTCGATCTGGTCTGCGTGCAGCCCGGCGCGCTCGCGACGACCGGCCAGACCCTGTGCTACGACGATGCCGGCACCATCATCGACTGCGACGCGACCGGCCAGGACGGCGAGTTCTCGACCGGCCTGGCGCGCAGCTTCACCGACAACGGTGACGGCACGATCACCGACGACGTGACGGGCCTGATGTGGGAGAAGCTCTCGAACGACGGGAGCATCCACGACCGCGACGAGGTGTATTCCTGGGACGAGTCGGCGAAACTCGACGCGCTCAACGCCTCGGAGTTCGCGGGCTACGACGACTGGCGCAGTCCGAATATCCGCGAGCTGCGAAGCCTCGTGCATCATGGACGCAACCCTCCGCTGCTCTATCCGGAAATGGCCCAGGATTGCTTTACGCCGTGCTCGGTCCTCGAGTGCAGCTGCGCGTCTGCCGCAACGATGTGGTCCTCGACCACTCAATCGGAGCTCCCCGACCAGGCGTACTACGTGAGCTTCACCACCGGACACTCTCCGCACAACCTGAAGACCGGCGAGCGCGGGTTTCGAGCCGTTCGAGGAGGACCGTGAAGCCCGACCATCAACCCGTCGAAGCCCGACGATCGACCACTCGTGAAGAACCGAGACGCCGCGCCTGGACTGCTTCGCTGCGCATCGTCGGGAGCAGGAACACATCGATGACACGAGCGATCGCGAGAACCGTCGTCTTTCTTTCATGGCTTGCCTGTAGCGACGCTCTCGCCGAACTGCCCTGCGGAGACGTCAACGAGAGCCGCACCGTCACCTCGTCGGACGCTCTGGAGATCCTAAGGTCGGCGGTGGGGCAGCCGGTGGATCTCGTGTGCGGACCTCCGGGCGGCCTCGGCATGACGGGCCAGACCACGTGCTACGACGCCGACAGCGTCGAGATCTCCTGCAGCAACACGGGACAGGACGGCGAATCGAAAAGGGGTGTCGCTCACAGCTTCACCAGCAGCCTCTATACGATTCGGGACAACGTGACCGGGCTCGTCTGGCAGAGGCACTCGGACAACAACTTCAACTTCCACGACTACGACAACCTTTACGCATGGTCGGATCACTCCGCGATCGACAACCTGAATGCGACTTCCTACGGCGGCTTCGACGACTGGAGAATGCCGAGCGTCACGGAGCTCGAGAGCATCCTGGACTACAGCGGTGCCAGACCGCGGATCTTCCCGCCCTTTCATTCGAACTGCACACCGAATTGCACGCTGCTGAACTGCGCCTGCACGTCCAACGACCGGTACTGGACATCCACGACGTCGCCGACCCAGAAATCGCTGACCTGGGCCATCGGCTTCGGCTCGGCACAGATCGACGACGAGTCGAAGGCGACGCTGCGACGGATCCGTGCCGTCCGCGGCGGGCTCTGAGTCGTTCTGATTCAGAAGGGGCCGCGTTCTGAGGAAGGAGCGACGGGCCCCGCAAGTCTGGCGGCGGGTGTTCGCGGAATGCGGAGGCTCGAGGTTCAGCAGGCCGGGCAGTGGAGCTCGACCGGCAGCCCTACCGAAGCCTGGAGGATCAGCAGCGCGTCGGAGGCCAGGACGCCGCCGGATGCGTTCACGTCGCAGATACAGGCGGGACACGCGCTGCTTTCGACCGCGGTGCGCAGCGCCAACAGTGCATCCGTCGCCGTGAGCTCGTCGTTGCCCGTCGCGTCTCCGCAAAGGGATTCCGGCGGCAGTGTGGTCGTGGACGTCTCGGTCGTCGTCGTGGTGGTCGTCGTTTCGAGCGTCGTGGTCGTCGTCGGCGCGCAAGTCGGGTCGTTGCTCTCGTCGAACAGGTGGATGCAGGCGGCGCCCTTGCACGTGTCGTCGGTGCAGACGTCGGCATCGTCGGTGCAGGGCGTCCCGTCGGGCGCCGCCTGGTCGACCGGACAGCCGGCCGCGCTTCCGCTGCAGTGCTCGGCCAGGTCGCACGCACTGGTGCTTGCGCGGCAGACGGCGGATGCGGCCGCGAACGTGCACGCATTCGTGCAGCAGGAGCCCGCCCCGTTGGCGCCAGAGAGATCGCAGTCCTCGCCCGGATCGACCTCGCCGTCTCCGCAGGAAACCGTCTCGAACTGGCGCATCATTTCGTGGTCCTCGTGCTCGAGGATGTGGCAGTGGTACGGGTACTTGCCCTTGTAGTCCTCGAAGCGTGCGATGACGCGCACGAGCTGGCTGCTGCCCACCTGCACCGTGTCCTTCCAGCCGGCTTCGTTGGCGGGCGGCGGCACCGGACTTCCGATCGGGACGATGGTCTCGCCCGACATGGTGAAGGACTGGCGGTCGAGCACCTGGAACATCACCAGGTGCATGTGCATCGGATGCATGACTCCCGAGCGGTTGACGAAGCGCCAGACCTCGGTGGTTCCGAGCTCCGGGTACTCGGTGATGTCGTCCCAGTGAAGGTCATTGATGAGCCACGCGGTCCCGGTGCACGCGTCGGTCCCTTTGCGCAGCTGAAAGTCGCGCTCGACCACGGCCGCCTGTTCCTCGAGCTTCTCGACGGAGGCGAGGGTGGCAGGGATCGGCGCCACATGTCCGGTCGCACCGAGCACCACGAACTTCATCAGGGTCGCCATCTCTTCCGACGGCGATGCGCCTCCCGGATACGGGGCGGCGGCGCTGTTCGTCAGGTAGAGCTCGGTGCCCGGTGGGTAACCCGAGAAATCGAGGATGAGGTCCGCACGCTCGCCCGGCGCGATCGTGAGACTGCTGAGCGGAACCGGCGCCGCGAGGAGCCCTCCGTCGGTTCCGACCTGCAGGAACGTTGCGCCGGAAGACAGCGACAGCGTGTACGTGCGCGAGGTCGAACCGTCGAGCACGCGGAAACGGTACTTGCCGCGCTTCACTTCGAGATACGGCCGTACTTTGCCGTTGAGAACCGGCGTGTCGCCGAAGAAGTGCTCCTGCCATTCGGCCGGATAGACGAGCGAGCCGTCGGACCGGAGCGTGCGGTCCTGGATCGCCAACGCGATCTCGTATTCGCCGGAAGGCAGGCCGAGCGCGGCCTCGGCCGGATCGCGCAGCAGGTAGAAGCCCGCCATGCCCATGTAGACGTTCAGTCGCGTGATGCCGAGTGCATGGTCGTGGTACCAGAGCGTCGCCGGCAGTTGCGAGTTGGGATACTGGTAGGTCGCCTGCTGCCCGGGAAGAAAGGTCGATTCCGGATAGCCGTCGGCGTGCTGGGGCACGTGCCCGCCGTGCGGGTGGATGACGGTGCGCGGTGACGAGTCGTGGGCTCCGTGCGGGCAGTGGTCCACCGGCAGCGCGTGCGTCGTGCGCAGCGCGCCGCCGCTCTCGCGAAGATCGTTGATCCAGTTGACGGTGACGGGCGTGCCGGAGGTCGCTTCGATGGTCGGGCCGGGAAAGCTCGCGCCGGTCGCACCGTCGCCGAAGCCCCAGACCCGAGTCGGCGGAAGATCGCGATGGAGTTTCTGCGCGACTTCGCGGATGGCCAGGTCGTAGGTCGCCGCGCCCCCGGCGGTTCCGGCGACGGGGTCGGCGACGGCAGGAATCGGCAGCGCATCGACGAAGGGTTCGAGCACGACCGGGCACAGCGTGTCCTCGCAGTCCGCACCCACGCCGTGGAAGTCGCCGTCTTCTTCCGAGCAGTCCGCTTCGGAGAGCAATGCGCAGGTGGCCGCGGCCTCCGGCAGGCAGCACGCACCGGTCGGCTGCGGACAAGGATTCGGCTCGCAGGTGCTCCCGGATCCCTGCCAGCTTCCACTGCAGCTGCCGCCGGGCGCGAGCACCACCGTGCACGAGCCGTTGCCGTCGCAGCACGCACCGGTCGGCGCGGGTGCGTTGAAGGTCACGGTGAGAACGGGGCGCGTGGCCGCGGTAGCGTTCTGCCGGCTGTCGAAACGCTTGGCCACCTTCAGATCGGCCTCGTTCCCGATGAGGAGCCACCCGTAGTTGAGGTCGGGTTCGCCGAGCCAGAGCTGGACGTCGGCCCGCATCTGCGAGGATGTCCACGAGTACGACTCGCCCTGCTTGCCAACGATGGCCGAGGCGCTAGCCGGGACCAGGTAGTCGCCACCCTCGGACATCCACGCGGTTGCCGGATGAAAACGCTTCGTCCAGGTCGCGTCGCCGGCGAGTGCCGTCGCTCCCGTGCCTTCCTGCTCGTCGGCGTTGGACGCGCCTTCCCCCCAGTCCGCAAGCAGGCGGTGAAGCGCCACCTCGGTGTCGCCGGTGCGCGTGCGCGAGCAGAACAGCGTCAGGGTCGCGGAGGTGATCGTCGAAGCCGGTGGAACGGCGGCCGCGATGTCGAAGGCGAGCAGGGCCCGCCGCAGCGCTCCTTCGTTGGTCTCGCCGGCGAACAGCCACGAGCCCGCGCCGTTGCTGAGCGCACCCGACTCGTCGAAGATCGTGTTGTCCCTGCTCGCGGGAATGTTCACGGTTTCCGCAAACGCAGGGCTCGTCCCCAGGCAGAGAAGCACGACTGCCGACAAACGGCGTGCGTTCGAAGCTCTCCACCGGCGTCCGGTTGCTCTGAACTGGACCCTCATGCCGCGTTTTGCAGCAATCCCGGTGCCAGACTTCGACTGTCGCAGTCCGACGTGACCCATATCCCCCCCTCGTGCGAAAGGCGGCACCATCGTGGTCTTCGCCGTCGAGAGCGACGTGGACCGAATCGCTGTGAAGCCGGCCGCTTCGCAGGACTGTGAGCGCTGCATGCCTCACGAGGCGCGCCATGCGAATTCGGGTGCGACGGACAGCCGAATCGGCCCCGACGAACACGCTGGCAGCTGCGGTAGCGCCGGCTCGTTCCCGAAATCGGGAGGATCCCATGTCCTGCAACGCTGATTCTGAGAATTCCCCCATCGACCGGCAGTCGACCTGCAGGACGCGAGCAAGGCGCGAAGCCGGCCCAGGATTGCGTACCAGTGCAAGTTCGATGCGAGCGAGTGCGTCGTGTGCCCGGCAGGGGGCCACCTGTTTGCGGAGGCGCGCTGGCTGCTCGCCGCTGTACCGACCGACGAAGGCGTCGGCAGCTGCGATACCGCGTGCGGGTCGATCGGGCTTCCGTGCGACGAAGAGAAGCTTCAGGCAGTGGGTTCGGGCGGTACGGAAGAGTCGTGGCGCAACGCCCTCGACCAGGCGGACCCTCTCGGCGCGCCGCCCCCGATCTCGTCGACGTCACCGCACATGATCGCGTGCGGGCTCGCGACCGACTACGCCGTCGGCTGCTCGTACGCGTTCGGCCTCGAGCCGGAGGAGATCAACGGGTCCATCCGGCGCGTCCACCAGGACTCGGGAACTCTCTGCGGCGCCGACTACGTGGGCGGATTCTGCGCGACGCCTGCCGTGCCGGTCTGCGCATGCAGCCTGGAGGAGTGACGACTCAGCTCGTCTGCACCCCGCGCGACCTCAAGTCCGCGAGGAACTTCTCGCGATCCTCCGGCGAGATCATGATGCTGCGCGAGTCCGAATAGTCGATCTTCAGCCTCTCCAGCGACAGGGCAGGGCTGGAAAGCGCGCTGTGCGTGCGAGTGATGCTCTTGATCTGGCGCAGCGGGACCTGCCAGTGGAAGGGGCCGCTGCGGATGACGAGGAAGCCGGTCGTCACCGTGTAGTCGGTCGTGAGCGTGATCCACCACGGCAGTCCGAGTCCGAGCGCCAGCGTAAAGGCCGCCGTCAGCCACTCGACCCACGACCCGTAAAGCAGCAGCGGCACACAGGCGCCGACCGCCATGAGCGAGGCGATCGCAAGCACCATGAACAGCCACTGGTCGATTTTGGAACGGTAGACGCTGTCGGCCATCGGCCGGTCTTCCCCTTCAGCCGGTCGAATCTCGCGTGCCGTGCGGCACGGGCGAGACCAGAACGCTGCGACAGGCGGATCCGCTCAGCCGGAACGCTTCATTGGTGGTGAAGCACGCCGGAAAACGTCCCCGAGCTCGCGCGTCGGACCAGGCCATCCCCGATCACTTCGATCTCAAGGAACGCGCGTCGGGTCAACCCACGCGCCGGAAGCTGCGCGCAACCCCAGGCGACCACCTTCCGGTGCGAGCGCGTCTCTTTCCGGAAAAAGGAGGCACTACCAGGGCGCGACGCTACTTGACCTTCGTCGGCGTGGTCTCGACCTCGAGACGTCCGGCTTCGCGGTGGTGAGGTGTACCGAAGAGCTGCATGCGGAATTTTTCGGCGAAGCCGATCCGGCGTGGGCGGCTGAGCGGCAGGTAGTCGCCCGCCGGGAAGCGGGGCGAGAGCCCGGCGTCGCGCTCGAGCCATTCGAGGCAGCCGGTGCGGGCGAGGACCGCACGAACCTGGTGGCGCGGCGCATCCGGAAGAACGGACATCGCGCGCTGAAGCACGGCTCGCCGCCACGCCAGGAACGGCATGGCGCGCAGGCCGGGATACAGGCGGCCGTCGAGGGTGACCTCGTACGTGTCCTTGCCGGCGTCGACCGCGACCGCGTTGGCGTGCAGCACGGGCAGGTAACGGCGCGCAGCACGCGCGAGCAGCGGCTCGAGGCCCGACGGCAGTCCGTCGGTCGTCGGCGCCCAGTCTGCGCTGCCGAGCCGCGACGCGCGCGCGTTCCACATGCGGGCGGTCCATTCGTACACCGCCGGTGCCCGGTCGCGCATGATGCGGGCGGGAGTCGGGTCGATGCCGAAGTGGCGGAACATCGAAGCGAAGTAGCCGAAGTCGGCGAAGCTCGGCTTGCTGCCGAACAGGTAGCGACGCGTCTGAAAGACCTGCTCGAGATCGGCGAGCTCGTCGAGGTAGTGCTGCTCGATATCGGCGCGGTTGTCGGCCGTGATGCCTTCCTCGCGCATGTAGGTGCGCTGCTGGCGGCGCATCGCGAGATTGCGCAGCACGAACGCAGGCGTGAGGGGGGTCCAGAGGAAGTCCTCGGTGAACCGCCGCGCGTTGAGCAGGGCGTCCTTGGGGAAGGCCCAGCGGTAGTAGAGCGCGACGCGCCACAGCCCTTCGTCCGCGTAGTCCTCGAGCAGGCGGCAGAAGAACGCGGACGCCGGATCGAGCGGAAGCACGTAGCCCGTCGGATAGCGCGCCTCGAACCACTCGATCATCGCCGTCGTGTCGCGCAGGAAGACGCCGTCGGCGCGCTCGACGACGGGCACTTCGACGAGGCCCGTGTGCGGGGCGATGCGAACCGCGAGCTCGCGCATGCTGATGTCGTGCGACCGGTGCGGAATCTCCTTGTAGCGCAGGTACGCCTGCATCTTGCCGCTGAAATACGACAGGTCGTAGACATGCAGCGTGTAAGGCTCGTAGCGCTTGAGGTCTTCCATGGCTCGGGCCCGGGCCTCAGGCGGCGAAGAGGACCTCGCAGCCGGTTCCTTCGAGAAGGCGTCCGGCGTCGGCACGGTCGGAAGACGAGAGCGCGGCGAATTCGTCGCGGAGAAAGCCGAGACACTTTGCCTGGTACGGGAACGGCTTCTGCGTCCAGGGCTTTCCGTCGATCGTACAGTCGACCGATTCGGCGCCGCTCGCGATGGCCTTGGCGTTTGCGAGAAGGAACGGTACGTACACGCGGCCGACTTCGGCCAGCAGGGCGCGCACGGAATCGGGCACCGCGTCTCGCGTCATCCAGTCCGATTCCTTCGGCTCGAGGCCCGACAGGTCTTCCACGACGTTCACCCATGCGACGACGCGCGGCGCGATCTCGTACGCGATGGCCGTCGGCGTCGGATCGAAACCCGTGAGCTGCGTGAGCTGGCCGTAGACGCCGAAGTCGCTCGCGCCCGGGCGCGAGCCCATGAGGAAGCGACGGCCGAGAAGATGCGCGCTCAGCAGCTCGAGCGCGCGTCGGTAGCTTTCCTCGATTACCGGTGCCGTCACGGCGTTCGACCCGACGACGCCGAGACGACCGATCTGACGCTGTGCGAACATGCCGCCGCCCATGCGGACCGTCTCGTCGTCGCGCTCGGGGTGAGACCAGCGCGGCAGCACGTCGGACGCGCGACGGATGTCGTCCTCGAACGCCCAGCGGTAGTGGAACATCGGCTTGGTCAGCCACTCGTCGCCCCAGTCCTCGAGGATGGCGTCGAGCATCGCGACGACGGGATCGGCCGGTCGCACGCGGCGTTCGGGGAAGCGGCGGTCGAGGTCGCGCAGGATCGGCGTCGAGTCGGTGACGGCGACATCGGCGCCTTCCTCGATGAGTTGCGGCAGCAGCGAGACGCGCGCCTTCGGCAGCCCGGCGGCTTCCGGCGAGTCGGTGACGATCCAGGAGTAGGGAAGCCGGCGGTAGCGCAGGGCGGCCAGAAGCTTTCGGCTGTAGGGCGAGCCGTGGATTCCGACGATTTTCAGTCGAGGAAGGCCGGTCGTGGTCATCCGGCCCTTCGATCCGAGGCGCGCGGTCAGGTCAAAACTGCCTCGCGTTGCGATGGGTCCGGAGCGTCTTCCCCGGGACCCTTTGCCGTAGACAAAGTGTCCCAGGGAAACGTCCTCGATCCTTGCCTAAGGCTGCGCGCCGTAGGTGACGGTCCAGTCGGTGCGAAGACGGGCGGGGCCGGGGAGGCCCGAGGCGGAGTTCACGCCGCTGTTGCTGGTCGGCGCGATGCATAGCGCGGCCACCGTGCGCGGGGAGTCGGGGTCGGCGACGCCCGTGGCTGTGATCGTGGCCGGGTAGCAGTCGTTCTGCCGCTGGATCGTACAGTCGCCTGCTTCCGGACCGATCAGATTGCAGTCGGTGTTGTTGAGACAGGCCCAGCTTCCGTTGCCCTCTTCATCGACAAACCCGTCGCAATAGTAGTTGTCGGGGCCGTCGCAGGTGCCCTCTCCGTCCACGCCCGCGCCGCAGAGCGTGAGGCAACTGTTGGGCTGGACGTTCTCGCCGGTACCCCTGGACGTGCACGTCGGATCCACACACGTGCCTGCGTTGTAGTTCTGGCAGTCGCCGTTGCTGCTGCAATTGACGGTGAGTTTGCCGATGCATTTCATGAGCCCGGTGTTGCAAGGGCCGACATCGATGCTCGTGCAGTCGTCGTTGGTGCTGCACGTCTCGCCCAGGGCGAGACTGCAGCCGTCGGATAGCTGGTCCTGGCAGTCGGCGTCGCTAGAGCACGCGACCGTGGTGTCGGTCGAGCACGTGGCGCACGGGCAATTTTCGGAGATGTTGCCGACACAAGGAATGTTCGAGCCGAGCGAAGCCGAAGCCGTGGACTCCACGTGCGCGAACTTTATGCCCAGGCCGCTTATGTTGGTTCCGATCGAGGGGAGGCAATCGAGACTCGTCGAGCCGCCCCCCGGCGCGGGGAAGGTCGGATCGGTGCCGTTCGCATCGCACGCCGCTCCCGGCGTCTGTCCGGCGTCGCAGGTTCCATCCCTTACGCCGTCGTTGGCGGTGGTGTCGCCGACGCAGACGGGACACGGCTGCGGGACTTCCATTCCGAGGTGGAGCTTGAAGGACTCGTTCAGCACGACGTCGCCGGCGCCCGTGTCGGGGTTCCAGTCGCCGCTCGCATTCGAATAGGCCGCGGCGACCAGGCACAACGGAGTGCCGCCGGCGAGGGCCGGAATCGGGGGCCGCGTGTAGCACGTGCAGACAGCTCCGCTGCAGTCGTCCATGTCGGCGGTCGAGGGTTCGTCGCAGATCGTCGCCGTGTTGTTCGCGCAGCGACAGTTGTTCTCGGCCGGATCGAAACCGGCGACCGTGCAGTCGCCGTACGAGCCCGGCAGCGACGCCGACGGACAGCTGAGGCCGAAGCGAATGGCCGAGCCGTTCACCGGATCGATGTCGTGGGTGAATCCCGCCCAGCCGAAGTCGATCTCGGTCGCCACATCGTTGCCGATCTCGTCGGCGCGCACTTCCCAGCGCATCCAGTAGTCGGGCGCCGGCGCTTCGGGAGCGAGCGTCGACCACTTGCTCGCCTGGGAGGTCAGCGCGACGATCTCGAGGTCGCCGCCAGGAAGGACGATGCGCGAATCCACGCACGGATCGGGATCCGCGACGCCGGCCGCGCCGGTGCAGTCGGCGACGACGACGCCGTTGCGCGCGATGGCCACGGTCTGCGGATCGGGAGGAAGCAGAGTCGCGTCGATCACGAAGGTGAGCACGAGAGGCGAGGCGGCCGACGCAACGGGCGCCGTGATCTCGACTTCCTGTCCGAGGATCGCGTAGCCGGACGGCGGCATGCCCGCGTCGACGACGTTGAGGGTCACCGTGCCCGCAACGGGTGTTTCGACGCTGGCCGTAATCGGCGTTTCGGCGTCGGGTCCGTCGCCGTCCGGATCGGTCGTGACGCTCTCGCCGGCCTGGACGACTTCCTCGGCGCAGCCTCCCGTGCCCGCGAGGCACGCGAGAAGGGGCTCGGCGCCGTCCTCGACCGCAGTCTCGACGGCGGCGGACTGGCCCGTGCCGGCGCAGCCGGTGTTCGCCTCACCCTTCCCGACGGAGGTGCCGAGTTTGCCGACGGCCTTGGAGATCGATGCGTCGCGCTTCGTTGCGTCGGCGCTGGTCACGAACTTCGACCACGCCGAGAGCAGGGAGGACGCGTACTTGCCGCCGGCCTTGTAGATGGTCGAGGGACACTTGCCGCCGCCCGGGGACGACGGCGCCGCGGCGACGATGGCCGCGACCAGCGCTTCGACGTCATCGGAAGACGACGGCTCGAGACCGCCGCAGGTCGACTCGCCCGTGGTATCGGCTTTCGTGAAGGCGTCCGACATCTTGCCGGCGGCCTTGCTCAGGCACTCGGCATCGGGCGTCGAGTCGTCGAGAGCGGCCTTCGATTCGCAACTCGCCAGCGCCGCGGCGTACTTGCCGGCGGCCTTCAGCTTGCTGGCGCGGCACTTCTGGTCGGCCGTGCCGGCCGCCGAGGCGGCGAGGGGGAGGAGCACGAACGCGAGGGCGAAGGCCGCGCGGAGAGGGGTGGAGGGTCGGGTAGTCATTCCGGATCTCCTGTCCGGTGGGCGGAGGTGTCGCAAATCCGCATCGGTGGGCCGGCCCCGTGTCCCTCAGTCGTCGGTGACTCGGCCTCGCAGGGATTTGACGGTGCCGCGCGATTTCTTCGCCGTGATGCGACGCTCGCGAGCCCCGCGGCCGGGCCGCGTCGGCTTGCGGGCCATTGGTGCGACTGCGACCTCCTCGAGCATCGCGCGAAGCTTGGCGATGCAGTCCTCGAGGTTGCGCGGCTGGTCGCGATGGCGATCGCTCGTGATGAGCACGTCGCCTGCGTCCGTGACGCGCGACGAGAAGCGCGCGAGGAAGCGCGCCTTCACGTCGTCGCGCAGGTTCGGGGCGCTGCGTACGTTCCAGCGCACGACGGCTTTGGAGCTGGTCTTGTTGACGTTCTGGCCGCCGGGGCCGCTGCTGCGAACGTAGGTGACGTCGAGCTCGGCTTCGCAGATCGCGACGCCGGGACGCACGAAGATCACGCGAGCCTCGTCTCGCGAAGGCGCCGGCACGCTTCGTCGAGGTCCTCGTCGGTCTTGCCGAAACAGAAGCGCAGCAGGTCGTGGCCGCGGCCTTCGGTGTGAAAGGCATTGCCGGGGACGGTGGCGAGCCGCGTTGCGCGCAGGAGGTGCATCGCGCGATCCATGCCGCTCGTGCCGGGAAGCCGGGATGCGTCGGCGAGCACGTAGTACGCGCCTTCGGGAACGTGAGGGGGAAGGCCCGCGTCCGAGAGCGCCGAACAGATGCGGTCGCGTTTCGATTCGTGCTCGCGCGCAAGCCTCGTGCGGTAGTCCGGGCCGAGCACGGAGAGGCCCGCGGCTGCGGCAACCTGGAGCGGCGTCGGCGCGCAGACGTAGACGAGGTCGTTGATCTGCGCGAAGGCGCGCGCCCATTTCGCGTCGGCCGCCATCCAGCCGAGTCGCCAGCCGGTGATCGAAAGCGTCTTCGACAGCGACGACATCGTGACGGTGCGCTCGCGAAGCCCGGGAAGCGCCGCGGGGCTCACGTGCTCGCGGTCGTCGTAGACGAAGTGCTCGTAGACTTCGTCCGTGAAGATCCAGAGGTCGGCTTCCTCGGAAATGGCACCGATGCGCACGAGCTCGTCGCGCGAGAAGACCTTGCCGCAGGGATTCGACGGCGTGTTGACGACGATCGCGCGCGTGCGCGGGCCGAGTACCGCGCGGATCGCGTCGTCGTCCACCGTCCAGCGCGGGCCGTCGAGCGCGAGCGGCACGAAGCGCGGCACGAGGCCGAGCGTTTTCAGCGTGCTCACGTGGTAGCCGTAGAACGGCTCGAAGACGATGACCTCGTCGCCGGGGACGAGGAGCGCGCTCGCCGCGATCTGGAATGCGCCGGTCGCACCGATGGTGACGACGATCTCCGACTCCGCGTCGTACATGACGCCGGCCTCCGCCATCTTGGCGGCGAGCGCTCGGCGGAGCTCGTCGGTTCCTTCGCAGCGGCTGTACGTGTTGCGGCCGTCCGCAATCGCGGGGCCGACGGCCTGCGCAACGGCGTCGGGGACAGGCGTGTCGCAGATGCCCTGCGCGAGATTGATGCCGCCGACCTTCTGGCACTCGATCGTCATCGCGCGGATGGCCGACTGCGAGAGACCTTCGATCGTCGGGTTGAGTCGTCGTATGGAGGACATCGCCTCTTCCGTAAAGCGGGGACGGGTTTTCGCTGCGCGTAAACCCGTCCCCATCCCCGGGTTTCCTAGATGGCGTCTTCGAAGGGGAGGAGGTCCGCGTAGCGCGGATCGCGTTTCTCGGACTTCGCCGCGAAGGCCTCCTGCATGTCGCCCGGCTGGAACATGCCGGTCTGCCAGACGGCGATGTG
>CAYYVZ010000006.1:0-32811 GCA_964475235.1 uncultured Myxococcales bacterium
ATCTTCGACGTGCCGAGCTTGCGGTCCGTGAAGATGATCGGCGTCTCCTTCAGGCGAAAGCCCATGCGCCACGCACGAAAGCTCATTTCGATCTGGAAGCCGTAGCCGGTCGTCTTGATGTCGTCGAGGGGGATGGCCGCGAGCGCGTCGCGGCGCCAGCACTTGAAGCCGCCGGTCGCGTCGTGAATCGGCAGACCGCCGAGCACGAAGCTCGCATAGACGTTGCCGAAGTAGCTGAGCATCAGCCGGCCCATCGGCCAGTTGACCACCGTGATGCCGTCCGAGTAGCGCGACCCGAGCACGACGTCGTACTCCTTCGCCAGCTCGAAAAAGCGCGGCAGCGCATCCGGCGGGTGCGAGAAGTCGGCGTCCATCTGCACGATGAGGTCGGCGCCGATCTCCATCGCGCGGCGGAAGCCCGCACGATAGGCCGGGCCGAGGCCTTCCTTGCCGGCGCGGTGAAGCACGTGGATGCGCGGCTCGGCGGCCGAGAGGCCGTCGGCGATCCGGCCGGTGCCGTCGGGCGAGTTGTCGTCCACGACCAGGACCTCGACCTCCGGGTCCACCGCCAGCACCGCGTTCACGATGAGCTCGAGGTTCTCCTTCTCGTTGTAAGTCGGAATGACGGCGATCTTGCGCATGGAGCCCCCGAGCCGAATACGCTTTGCTACAGCAGATGCGGGTCCTAAGGAAGCCTGTTCCCGCAGCTTCCGGAGCGGCAGGCCTGCTTTCCGACGGGCGGCCGCTCCGGTATCTGACGAAACTCGCAGTGATCAAGCTCGACAACACGGTGATGGGCTACGACTGGGGATCGAGGACGGCGATCGCCGGGCTCGAGGGGAGGCGCGTTCCGTCGGATGCGCCGGAAGCGGAATTGTGGATCGGCGCGCACGCGAGCGCGCCCTCCCGAACGAAGGGCGGCACCGAGACGCTCGCGGAACGGATCGCCCGCTCGCCCGAGTCGGAGCTGGGTCCGGCGGTCCGTGCGCGCTTCGGGGACCGCATGCCGTTCCTTCTCAAGGTGCTCGCGGCCGACGTGCCGCTGTCGCTGCAGGCCCACCCCGACGCGGAGCAGGCGCGCGCCGGACATGCACGCGAGGAAGCGCTCGGCGTTCCGCTGACCGCCCGCGAGCGTTGCTACCGCGACACGAGCCACAAGCCGGAGGTGCTCTGCGCGCTCGGCCCATTCGAGGCGCTTTGCGGTTTCCGGCCCCTCGACGAGACGCTCGCGCTCCTCGATCGGCTGGCCGTACCGGCTCTGGACGCGCTGGCTGCGCCGCTTCGCGAGGCGGCTTCTCCCGGGAACCTGCGCCGCTGCTTCGAGTCGCTGATGACTCTCGACGCTGCCGTTGCGCGTGCGCTGGTGGACGACGTCGTTGCGGCGTGTCGCCGCGAGGCGGCGCGAGACGTGGCCGGGCGCGAGCAACCGGCACCGCAAAGCGGCGCGCAGCTAGCGTGGGCAGTTCGTCTGGCCGGGCTGCATCCAGGTGACGCCGGTGTCGTGGCCTCGCTGCTGCTCAACCACGTCCGCCTCGACGCCGGGCAGGCGATCGCCCTGCGCGCAGGCCAGCTCCACACCTACCTCGGCGGAACGGGAATCGAGCTGATGGCATCGTCGGACAACGTGCTGCGCGGCGGCCTCACGTCGAAGCACGTCGATGCCCGCGAGCTCGTGGCCATACTCGATTTTCGCGCGGCGCCGTGCGTACCGGTCGAAGTGCGCGCGCTCTGCGAGCACGAAAGCGAGCTCGTGACCGCGACCGAGGACTTCCGCCTCACGCGCATCGAGCTGTCGCCGGGGCAAACGTGCCGGCCGCCGCGGCGCGGACCCGAGCTGCTGCTCTGCATCGACGGCGCGGCCGACGTCGCGCTCGAGGGCGCGGCGCCCCAGCGAATCGAGAAGGGCGAGTCCGTGTTCGTGAGCGCGAGCGACGGACGCTACGCGCTCTCCGGCAGGGCGACGCTGTTTCGCGCGACGGCCGGCGATCCGGCTGGAGATTCTTTTGGCTGATCCCTTTCGCTGATCCGTTTCGATGATCCTGCCTGACGCTAGTCTTCGCCGGCGTCGCGCAGGCGCCGCAGCTCGATTCCATAGTCGGCCGTCTCTCGAACCTGGGGCGAAGAATCCGTGGAAACTGCGGTGCGCAGCCCCTCGAGCTCTGTCGTATCCGCGGCGAGCCGGGACCAGGCCCATGCCGCGGCGATGCGCTCTTCCTCGCCGGCCGATGCCGCGAGCGCACGCTTCGCCGAATCGAGACACTCCCGGCCTCCGGCTTCTGCGCAGATCCACAGCGCCATCGCGCTCGCCTTGCCGAGATCCGCACCTGCGCGGTCTGCGAGTGGCGCGTCGGCGCCGGCCGGTTCGCGCATCGCTTCGCGAAGGGCGGTGCGCGTCGAGACGACGGGATCGAGGCCGAGCCACGCGAGCGAACGCTCGAGCAGCGGCCCCGGACACGATGCGCGCGAAAGGTGATGCAGCGCCATGCAGACGGTGAAGTCTGGCCCGGCCTGCTCGGGCGTCATCGCCGACCACTCGGCAACCGCCGCCGGACATTTCTCCAGCCCGAGGCGATCGGCGAATGCGAAAGCGAGAATGCGGTGCTCCGGATCGGCGTCGCGATGCTCGAGCGCGAAGCGCAGCTTCGAGAGCGCGGGCTCGGCGAGCGGCTCCGTTCCTTCCCCCTCCCACTTCCACCAGAAGTCGCGCTGCCACCTGCCGATCGGCAGCTCGCCGAGAAGTCCCCGCGCGGCCAGCGCGATCCCCGTGTCGTAGCCTTCCGTGAGCGCCAGCAGGGGAGCGACGCACGAGGCGTCGCAGGCGAGGTTCGATGCACGGATCGCGAGCACCGAATCGGCGGTCGTGAACGAGCGCGCGGCGACGCCGCCGAGCAGCACGTCCTTTACCGCCGTCGAGCTCGTGCGCGGCACCGCGCGAACGGCGGCCGCCCGAACGGCGGCGCTCGTATCGGCGAGCGCGCGCCGAAGCGGGGCGAAGTCGCCCGCGATGCGCCACTCGCCCATCTCGCGGGCCGCCGCGAGCCGCACGCTCTCGTCCGCCGAGGCGATCGCGGCTTCGAGCCGTTTCATGCGATCCGGGCCGAGAGCTTCGGCGATGGCATCGGGCCGGGCGGGCAACGTCGGGCCCGCTGCGGCGCTGGTGTCCGGAGCGGGCACGCCCTCGCCGGACTGCGGCGACAGGAACGCGTACGGCCCGAGCCGCGCGACGCGCCGGTATCCGGTTTCGAAGAAGTCGGCGAACAGGAAGTAGTACGCGGACGCGCTGCCGAAGTAGAGCTGGTTCTCGTAGAGCGTGACTGCGAGCCGCGGCGGCCGTCGCGCGAGCGAGACGAGCACCTCCGCTTCTGCATCGTGACCCGGCCAGCCCGGAAAGTAGTAGCCGTGGCGATTGCCGGGCTTGCGCAGCGCGAAGTACGAGACGTAGTCGAGCGCGGGGAACGTGAAGACGGGTTCGTCCGGCGAGGTGTTGCGCGCGATGTAGCCGGCGGCCGCTTCGAGGTCGCGGAAGGCATCGGCGCGGCCCGCATTGATCGAGACGGGGGCATGATCGATCGCGAGCGTCGTCTCGGGAGTGCGGGCGAGACCTGCGGCGTTCCAGTCCCAGCGCGCGTCGAGGAAGTGCCCGAGGCGCAGCATCGAGATCGCGACGACCGGCAGCGCGACGGCGGCGGCGACGAGGCGGCGGCGCGCCGCGCTCTCGCCCCCGGACCAGCGACGGGCGAGCGACTGCAGCAGCCACACCGCCGCCGGGAACAGCAGAGGCGCGGCCGTCACCCAGTGCATGAGGTCGATGCGCGGGAAGATCTGCAGGTAGAGGAAGACGCCGCAGACCAGAGCCGGCCTCACGAATTCGTCGCGCACCGGGTTCTTTGCGAGCGCCGCGGGGGTGAGCAGCCAGACGAGCGCGAGCATCCACTGCGTGAGCACGGCCGCTGTGTAGAAGCGCGGCTCCGCGACGCTCATGACGGCGTCGTAAAGGCCCTGCGGCATCGGCCGCGTTTCCGCGAGCACGACGAACGCGACGGTCGCGAGCGCGGCCGCCAGCGGCGGCCAGGGCCAGGTTCGAACCCCGCGGCGTGCGAGAGCATCCGGCAGCAGCCACGCAGCCGCGGCGCCGGCGATCGCCACGGCGCCGATCACCGATGCCGGACCCGGCAGCGAGTAGAACGATTCGAAACCGGCGCCGAGAAAAAGCGCGCGGCGCGCGAACCATTCCGGCCCGAGGATCGACCACGACCAGGCCAGCCACGGCAGGCAGACGGCGAAGAAGCCGGCGGCGAGCAGCACGGCGCAGAGCAGGACGGATATTCCCTCGCGGCGGGGCGGCGCAGCGTGCGCGTCGCGCGCGACGGCCAGCGCCACCGCGAACGGAGGCGCGAGGAACCATGCCATCTCTGCCGGCGATGCACCGTTCGCGAACACGAGCGCGAGCCCACCGAGCACGGCGAGCCACCAAGCCCACCACGTCGTACGCTCGAACGCGGTGCGCGGCCTGCCGCACGCCAGCAGGCAGACGAGCGCCGACGCCGCGAGCTGAAAGAGGCCGACGTTCGGTTTGAAGGTGAACCCGAGACCCGCAAGCACGCCGCACGCAAGCAGCAGCGCCGCCCCGGGCCCGCGCAGAAGCCCGGGAAGGAGTGCGGCCGATCCGCAGAAGAACAGCACGCAGTACCAGACGGGGTAGGGGATGTTGAAGGCCGCGAATTCTCCGGCGTACACCGGAACGGCCGCGACGAAGGCGAGCGGCGCGACCAGCGCCCACTTCCACGACGACGTCACGCGCGCCGTGACGAGGAAGAGCAGCGCCGCCGACAGCGAGTTGACGGCGGCGAGCAGGTAGCGGCCGGGCATGATGTCCGGTCCGAACATCTGCATCAGCGTCTTGTGGACGAAGAAGACGCCGGGTGTGTAGCCGAGGTGGAAGTCGCGGTGGGGAAGCTCGCCCGACGCCCACAGCCAGAACTGCATGAGCAGCGCTCCCTCGTCCTCGCGGTGAAAGCCGTAGTCGGCGAACGCGAGATAGAAAAGGAGGGAGGCGGCGAAGACGATCGCCGATCCGGGAGCGTGAACGAAAGACGGGCGGTGGCTCTTCAGGAGGTCCTCAGCGCGAGCAGACGGCGACGAGATCGAGGGCCCGGTCGATCGGCTCGGCCGCCACGAAGAAATCCTCCGGCGTCATGTCGGTCGAGCTCTCGGGTCGTGCCTGGCGGCGCACCACCTTGGCGAGCTTCGCGAACGCGAAGTGGATGACCTTCTCCGGCAGCATGTTGCGGATGCCGAGCGGATCGAGGCGCAGGATCCGCTGCACCGCCTTCGCGCGGCCGGCTTCGAACTCCTCGACCTTGGCGTTGCCGTGCATGCCCGTGATCTCGACGCTGCCGAACACCTTCGACAATAGGTCTTTCAGCTCCGGCGCCGTGTACTCGCGCACGTGGTAGGGGTTCTCCGAGATCGTGCGCAGGCGGTTGGGCGTCGTGAGGATGAGCGTGCCGGTCTCGCCGAGGCGCTCGCGCAGGCCGCCGAGGAAGGGCATCGGGTCTTCGATGTGCTCGAGGACCTGGAAGTTGATGACGACGTCGAAGGTTTCCGAGAAGGTTCCGGGCTCGGTCAGGTTCACCTGTTCGAAGCGCAGGTTCGGCTTCTTCCAGAGGCGGCGGCATTCGCCGATGGCGACGGGGGAATAGTCCACGCCGAGCACCTCGCTCGCGACGTCGGCGAGGGTCTGGGTTCCGAAGCCTTCGCCGCAACCGGCGTCGAGAACGCGGCGGCCCGCGGCGCGAGTCGCGGCGTAGCGATAGGCGGCGATGTGGCGCGCGAAGTCGTAGTCGAAGCCCTCGCCCCAGCCCGGCCTCTCCCCGGTGAACTTCTCGGCGTCCATCATCTGCTCAGCATAGCCTGTGGCCCGGGTCATCCGAAGCGAAGTCAGAGGTGACCGGACTTCTTCGCGCGCCGGAGCGCTTCGACGACCTCGCGCACGTCCTGGGAGCGCTCCCTCGGCAGCACCAGCAGCGCGTCCTCGGTGTCCACGACCACGACGTCCTCGAGGCCGATCACGGCGACGACCTTGCCCTCGGGGGCGCGCACGTAGCAGTTCTTCGAGTCCACCGGCACGACGTCGCCGAAGAAGGCATTGCCCGCCTCGTCGCGCGCCGCGAGCTCCCAGACCGTCGTCCAGCTTCCGACGTCCGACCATCCGAAGTCGCCGGGAATCACCGACACATCGGCCGCCTTCTCCATGACTCCGTGGTCGATCGAGACGCTCGGCAAGGTCGCGAACGACGACTTCACCTCGGCGGCTTCCCCGCCGCGGGCCGCCGCCGCGTCGAAGCGCGCAAGGCCGGCGGCGAGCTCGGGAAGGTGGGCGCCGATCTCGCGCAGCACCGAGTCGGCGCGGAAGAAGAACATGCCGCTGTTCCAGAGGAAGCGGCCGTCGGCAAGGAACTGCTTCGCCCGCTCGGCATCCGGCTTCTCGACGAAGCGGCGCGCGCGGTGCACGCCGGTGCCGGTTTGCTCGCCCATCTCGATGTAACCGTAACCGGTTTCGGCGCGCGTCGGACGGATGCCGATCGTCACGAGACCGCCGTCCTCGGCTGCGCGGATCGCGTTCGCGAGCACGTCGGTAAAGACCTTCTCTTCTCCGATGTGATGGTCGGCGGGAAGCACGGCCACCACGGCAGTCGGATCCTTGCGCGCCACCACCGCCGCCGCCCAGCCGACGCACGGCGCCGTGTTGCGGCCGACCGGCTCGGCGAGCACGTGCTCCGGTCTTACCTGCGGCACGAGGCGGCGCGTTTCGTCGGCGAGACTTTCTGCGACGACGATGAGGATGCGCTCGGCGGGGATCAGGCGTTCGAGCCTTCGCACCGTCGCGGCGAGCAGGGACTCGTCGGTCGCACCGAGCGGAAGAAACTGTTTGGGACGAGCGGCGCGCGACAGGGGCCAGAAGCGCGTACCCGAGCCGCCCGCCATGATCACGCCGTAAGCATTGGGGAGGGACATTCCGGCGCAGTGTGCCAGCCGCGCGCGCACCGACCAAGCCACGACGACCGATCCATGACGACCCCATGGGCGGCCGCGCTATGCGCGAGCCGTTGGAGCCCGTCCGCGCCGCGGAATGCTTGTTGACACCCCTCGGCCTTCTGGCCACAGTCGCGAATCGTTCTTCTGAACCGGGCGCGGACCGCGCTCGGGCCGGACACGGGGCCCTCTCGAGTGAAAGCCATCCTTCTTGCCGGCGGTGCCGGAACGCGCCTGCATCCGATGACGCGCGTCGTCTCGAAGCAGCTCCTGCCCGTCTACGACAAGCCGATGGTCTACTATCCGCTGTCCACGGTCATGATGGCGGGCATCCGCGAGGTGCTGGTGATCTCGACGCCCGAAGACCTGGGCGGCTACCGCCGCCTGCTCGGCGACGGCTCGGACATCGGCATCTCGATCGAGTACGCCGAGCAGGCCAGGCCCGAGGGCCTCGCGCAGGCCTTCCTGATCGGCCGCCAGTTCGTGGGCGGCGACCGCGTGGCCCTCGTCCTCGGTGACAACATCTTCTTCGGGCACGGGCTCGGCGGGTCGCTCGAACGTGCGGCCGCGCGGGAAGTGGGTGCGACCGTGTTCGCGTATGCCGTGCACGATCCGGAGCGCTACGGCGTCGTCGAGTTCGACTCGGGGGGCCGCGCGGTCTCCCTCGAAGAGAAGCCGAAGAAGCCGCGTTCGCATTACGCGGTGACGGGCCTCTACTTCTATGACAACCGCGTGCTCGACATCGCCGCGTCGCTCAAGCCGTCGGCGCGCGGCGAGCTAGAGATCACGGACGTGAACCGGCGCTACCTCGAATGCGGCGACCTCGAAGTGGAAGTGCTCAGCCGCGGCATCGCATGGCTCGACACGGGCACGTGTGCGGCGCTGCACCAGGCGTCGAACTTCATCGAGGCGATCCAGGAAAGGCAGGGCCTCAAGGTCGCCTGCCTCGAAGAAGTTGCGTGGCGCAAGCGCTACATCACGACTCAACAGCTCCTCGCGCTCGGCGAGCGCATGGGCGGCGAGTACGGCAACTATCTCAAGGAAGTTGCCGCCGACGAGTCTCCCTTCTCCGGTTGAATGACATGATACCCCTGGCCATCCCCAACCTCTGCGGCAACGAAGGCCGCTACCTCCACGAGTGCGTCGAGACGAACTTCGTCTCGTCGGTGGGTCCCTTCGTCACGCGCTTCGAGGAGATGGTCGCCGAGGCGAGCGGCGCGGCAACGGCCGTGGCGACGTCGGCCGGTACGACCGGCCTGCATGCGGCGCTCGTCGCCGTCGGCGTCGGCCGCGACGACCTCGTGATCCTGCAGTCGCTTACCTTCATCGCGAGCGCCAACTCGATCGCGCACTGCGCGGCCGATCCGTGGCTGATCGACGTGGATCCGGCCACGTGGACCCTCGATCCGCGCCTGCTCGAGAAGGTGCTCGCCGAAGAAACGGAACGCAGCGCGGGCGGGGTCAGGCATCGACGCACGGGGCGGCGCGTCGGCGCGATCATGCCCGTGCTCACGCTCGGGGCGCCGGCCGACATGGACGCGATCATGGCGGTCGCGCGCCGCTACGGGATTCCTGTCGTCGTCGATGCGGCGGCTGCGCTCGGCGCCGAGTCGCACGGCCGCAAAATCGGGGCGCTCGGCGCCGATCTCACGGTGTTCTCGTTCAACGGCAACAAGACGGTGACGGCCGGCGGCGGCGGAGCGGTTGCCGGCGATCGCGCCGAGCTTTGCAGCCTCGTGCGTCACCTGACGACGACCGCTCGAAACGGCGCCGACTACGTGCACGACCGCGTCGGGTTCAACTACCGCATGACGAACATTCAGGCCGCGGTCGGGTGCGCGCAGATGGAGCTTCTCGACCGCTTCGTCGCGCGCAAGCGAGAGATCGCCGGCCGGTACACGACCGAGCTCGCATCGCTTCCGGGCGCCGGCCGCATTCCCGAGCCCGAATGGGCCAAGAGCGCATGCTGGTTCAGCGGCATCGTCGTTCCCCCCGCGCGTCAGGCCGAGCTGATCGGAAAGCTTCGCGAGGCGGGCATCGACGCACGGCCGTTCTGGAAGCCGATTCACCTCCAGCCTCCGTTCGAGGCGGCGCCGGCCGGGGCTGCGCCGGTGTCCGAGAGCGTCTGGCGCAGCCTGCTCACGCTGCCGTGCTCGACGGGCCTCACCGACGAGGAACAAACGACGGTGATCGACGCCGTGCGCAGGGCTTGGTAAGGGGAAGATTGACCATGAAGGCAATCATCCTCGCAGGAGGCCTCGGCGAACGCCTGCGGCCCTTTACCAAGGCCATTCCGAAACCGCTGCTGCCGATCGGCGAGCGGTCGCTGCTCGATATCCAGATCATGAATCTCGCGCGCCACGGTTTCGACGAAATCACCATCGCCACCAACTACAAGTCGGAGTACATCCAGAACTTCATCGGCGACGGCGGCAAGTACAAGGTTCGGCTCAGCTACAGCCATGAGACGAAGCCTCTCGGCACCTGCGGCCCTCTCTCATTGCTGCGCAAGGACCTCACCGAGCCGTTCGTCCTCATGAACGGCGACATCCTCTCCGCGCTCGACTTCGCCAAGTTCTTTTGCTTCGGCATGGAGCAGGACACCAACTTCACGATCGCCACGAAGAACGTCATCACACCGTTCAACTTCGGCAAGGTGAACGTCGTGAACAACCGCATCGTGCGCATCGAGGAAAAGCCCGACATCTTCACGGAAGTGGTGGCGGGCATCTACTTCATGCGGCCGCAGCTGCTCGAGCTCGTGCCGGACGACACCTACTTCGGTATCGACAGCCTCGTGTCGATCATGCTGGCCGACGGCCATCCGATCGCGCGCTACCTGATGGAAGAGTACTGGCTCGACATCGGGCGCATCGACGATTACGCGACGGCCGAAGCGGCTTACGAAGAACACTTCAAGAGCGCTTGAAGCAAGGAAGACCGGGGCGGCGACCTGTCGCACGTGGACGGGGCCTTTCACCGTGAGCCCTGAGCTGGCGAAGGGCGAACATCCAGACGCTGCAATCAGGTCACCTGCCCGGCTTCATTTCATTTTGGGAGAATTCGCAGCAGCTCGGTGAATGACGAGACCTCTGCGTCTGGCGCGTCGATTGCGGCGAGGGGTTCGGCGCGGAAGTGCTCGGTGCCTGGGAGCCGTAGCCGAATCGAGCGCATTCCGGCGGCGCGGGCGCCGCGGAAATCCTTCGCGGGGTTGTCGGCAATGTAGACAGCGCGCGCGGCATCGACGCCGAGCTCGCGGAGGCAGGCCTCGAACGCGAGGGGCGACGGCTTCCACGCGGCGCGGCCGCCGACTTCTTCCGAGCACACGATCGAGTCGAACTTCGCGGCGAGGCCGAGAGCCTCGATCTTGCTGCGCTGGGTGCCTGACACGCCGTCGGTGACGAGACCGAGCTTCAGGCCCTTTCCTCGCAGCACGTCGAGAATCGCGCTGCCGGCGAACGGCCGGATTTCCGGCGTGTGGGAGCGATACAGGGTCACGAGCTCCTTCAGGTAGTCCTCGCCGGGATCGAGCGCGGCGAGCGCGAGGCCGAAGGCGTTCAGGCGCACACCGGAATCGAACTGGCCGCGCAGGACGGGCTCGATGTCGATCCCGTGGTCCTTCCACACGCGCGCGGCGACGGCGCGGAAACCGGAGAATACGAAGTCGCGTTCGGGGTAGAGCGTGTCGTCGAGGTCGAAGACGACCGCGTCGAGGCCGCCGAAATCCGCCGTGCTCGAAGGCGCGGCGGCTGCGGGCGGCGGAATGAAGACCGAGCGATCGTAGCGCACGATCATGAGCCCGTCCGTGATCGGCGCGGACCACTGCACGGCACGCCCGGAGTAGAGATCGAGAATCCAGCCGGGCCAGTCGGCGCCGGCGGCGATCGACAGCGGTAGCCCGCCGCCCATGCGCGCGTTGATCTCCATCCCCACGTAGTCGGCCGGCTCGCCCGGTCCGTTCGGCTCGGGGCGACGGTCGCGAAACTGCACCGTCACCGGGCCGAGACAACCGAATCCCTCCGCCATCTTCTTCGCGAGCGATTCGAGAACCGCGTTGCGCTCGACGACGCCCTGGCTCACCTCGCCGCCGCGCACTCGGATGCGGCGCCGCGGGACGGCCACGTGCGCGCGGCCTTCGAGGTCGCACATCACGTCCACGGTGTATTCGGGTCCCGGGACGATCTCCTCGAACATCGCGTCGTCCGAGTCGCCTGCGGCGGCCTCGTAGTCGGCGCGGTGTCGCAGCACGCGAGCACCGGCGCCGGCGCTGCCGCCGGCGGGCTTGGTGAAGATCGGGAATTTCGTGCGTGGGTCGGCCGGGTCCACGGGAACGGGAACGGACGCGCCGAGGCTCGCGAAGCGCTCCCGCGACAGGCGCTTGTCGCGGCAAACGGCGATCGTTTCGTCGGGGCACAGCACGAGCTTCGTGTCGGGGCACAGCGCGGCGAGTGCCTGCCGGTGGCGGGAGAGGCCCTCGAGGTCGGGATCGATGGTCGGAAGGACGAGATCGATCTTCTGTTCACGGCACAGAGCTGCGAAGGCCGGAACGAACTCTTCGGACGAAGTCCGCGGCAGCAGATGGGCCTCGTCCACGAATCTGAGCGCAGGCGCCCAGTCGACGATGTCCGAGCCGTGGATTCGTCCGCCGCCGCGCCGCGCGAGCGCCGCCCGGAACGAATCCACGAGCTCGCAGCGGCGGCCGGCGTTGAGAAAGAGGAGGTTCATCGCGGTCGGGACGGGTAGTCGTCGGCTTCCGGTGAGTCAATCCAGGGCGGGCAGATCGCGATGGACGAGACGACGCCCGCGCGCTCGGACCGGAGTCGCTCTTCGATGTCCTCTTCGGTACCCTCCCGATCACCGCGTGGAGATCGACCGGATCGCCATCGCCGTGCACTCGTGAAGGAAGCAGCGTTCGACAGGTGGCGCCCGCGGTGGGGCTGGGTGCTCCTCGCTTCGCTGTGGCTCGCAGGCGCGGTCGCCTTCTGGTGGTTCCGCATCTACGCGTACGCCACCGATCCCGACATCGGTCTCGGCCCCGTCGACCTCTACATCGAGTACATCCCGATGGTGGAGCACACCCTGCGCGAGATGCGGCAGGGCAGGATGGCGCTGTGGAACCCCTTCCAGTTCTGCGGGCTGCCCCTGTTCGCGGTCGGATGGACGGGCGCGCTCTATCCTCCGCAGCTCGCGTCGTTATGGATGGACGCCATCGCGCTCGGCGACTGGCTGATGGTCCTGCACCTGTGGGCCGGCGGCATCTCGATGTACCTGCTGGCGCGACGACTCGGCGCCGAGGTCGTGGGCGCGGCGGTGGCCTCGTTCACGTTCGCGTGGTCGGGATTCGTCATCAGCCACTACGGACTGCCCGGCGTGCTCAGCGGCATGCTGCTGATGCCGCTCTTCCTGCTCGCCATCGACCTTGTGCTCGACGCACGCCGCTTCGCGTGGCTGGGCCTCGTGCTCCTCGTCGGATGCCTGGTGCTCAACGGCGCCACCGAAGTGCTGGTGCACACCTTCTACGCGGGCGCCTGGTACACGGTGTACTGGTACGGGACGAGAGCCGCGCGCGGCGAGTGGTCCGTCGGCCCTCCGCTCCGGGTGCTCGCCTGCGTCGTCGCCGGCGTCCTTCTCGGAGCCGTGCAACTGCTTCCGTCGATCGAGATGGTCGGCGAGAGCACGCGCGCGCCCGGCTCCATCTCGTTCGCGAAAGCGCGCTATGCGTCCGTCTTCCCTCACGAGTTCATGATCAGCACGGTCGAGGCACGCGGCCACCTTGCGATGGGGGTCATTCCGCTGCTCGCGTGGCCGTTCCTCTTCGTGCACCGGAAGTCGCGGTTCACGGTCGGGTTCGCGCTTCCGCTGGCGATCGCCGCGGCGCTGCTCTCGTTCGGCGGCTGGCTCTTCTGGCTCTATTTCAACATCCCGGTGCTGGGCTCGCTGTTCCGCCGGCCGATGAAGTTCCTCGACATGTACGTCCTTGCGGCGGGGCTCCTCGTCGCGTTCGGCGTGGACGGGTTGTGGGAGGCGATTCGCGAACGCGGTACGGCCATCTGGAGATCCGTCGCGTGGTGGGCCTGCCTGGTTTCCGGCGTCGCAGCCGCCGTGTGGATCGCGAGCCTCGGACGACACAATCCCTATCTGCTGCCGTGCCTGGGCCTGCTCGTGCTGGCCGCACTCGTGCCGCGCCGGGACTGGAAGACGTACCTGCTCCTCGCCGCTCTCGCCGTCCACGGCGCGGCGAGCTTCGAACGGGTCGGTTCGAACTTCATCCGGCCTCTCGCGCGGCCGCAGATCTACGAGTCGCACGACCGGCAGCTCGCCAAGATCAAGGAAGCGGCCGGCCGCGGCCGTGTCTACATCTCTCCTCGCTACTATTTCGCACCAGGGCTGATGGCCAAGCAGGGACAGTGGCAGGAGATGAAGGTCATCACCGACTACGAGCCGCTGGCGCCGGCACGCTACGCGACGTTCTTCGAGCGCGTCTCGAAGCAACCGGTGGGTACGGTGTCCGATGCACCGTTCTTCGGTCTCATGTGGCTCGGCAAGGACATGAACGTCCGCCTCCTGGATCTGACAGCCACGCGCTACTACCTCGTGGCTCCGGGCGAAGCCGCCGAGACGTTCATGAAAAAGCATCCGAAGGAGTTTCGCCTCTTCCGCGACAACCCGACCCTGCGCGTCTACGAGCGCAGCACGCCGCCGCCGCGCGTGAGGTGGGTGCCGGGGGCGACGCTCGCGAGCGATGGGGCCGCCGCGCTGGACATGCTCGCTTCGGGGAACGTGGACGTGAGCGACACCGTCGTGCTCGAGAACGCCGGCGCCGTGGCGCCCGCGTCGTCGCCCGGCGGCGAGAAGGGGTTCGCGAGCATCGAGTACGACGGTTTGAGCCTCGTCACCGTGAAATCGCACTCTCCGCAGCCGGGGTACGTGGTGCTCGCGGATCTGCATTTCCCCGGCTGGACGGCGGACATCGACGGAGCGCCAGCCGAGATCCACGTGGCCAACTACCTGTTCCGCGCCGTCCGCGTGCCGGCCGGCGAGCACCTCGTGACGTTCCGCTACGAGCCGGCGTCGTTCCGCATCGGTTCCACGATCAGCATCGCGGTGCTCCTCGCGCTCGCCGTCCTCGCGGCATTCCAGCTCCGCCGTCCATAGGAAACCCGGGACGGGTACAGGTTTTTCAAAACCTGTACCCGTCCCGGGTTTTCATCCCTGCCTGGCGACTTCTCGAAGCACGTCCGCGACATTCTCCCGCCAGCTCCGGCTCGGCCCGAGCAGGGCTTCCGTCTCGCTTAGATCGAAGACGCTGTAGGCGGGACGCACGGCGGGGCGCGCGAACTCCGCGCTGCTGCACGGGACCACTTCGCAGGGGCTCCCCGTCTCTTTCATCACCAGCGTCGCGAACTCGAACCACGAGCACTGGCCGCCGTCGGTGACGTGAAAAGTTCCGCGCGCGTTCTTCTCCATGAGGGCCAGCGTGCGCGCGGCGAGGTATTCGGCGCTTGTCGGCCGGCCGACCTGGTCGTCGACGACGCGCAGCTGCGAGTTCGTGCGGCCGAGCTCGCGCATCGTCAGTACGAAATTCTTCCCCCACGGCGCGTAGAGCCAGCTCGTGCGCACGAGGAGGTGCTCGCAGCCCGACTCGCGGATGGCGATCTCGCCGACAGCCTTGCTGCGGCCGTACGCATTGAGCGGCGCGAGCGCGTGGTCGGTCCGGTAAGGCTCGCTCGCGTGGCCCTCGAACACGTAGTCGGTGCTGAAGTGCACGAGCAGCGCGCCGACCCGGCGGCACGCCTCCGCGAGCTTCGCGACGCCGGTTCCGTTGATGACGGTCGCTTCGTCCTCGCGCGTCTCCGCGCCGTCCACGTCGGTGAACGCCGAGCAGTTGATGACGGTGCGCACGCCTTCGCGCACGAACCGGTCGATGGTCTCCGGCTTCGCGAAATCGATGGTGGGCCAGCAGACGCCTTCGAATTCGAGGCCGCGGCGCTTCAGGAGAATCTCCCACGCACGGCCGAGCATGCCGTCGGGGCTGATCAGCAGGATCGGCGCGGTCATCGCGGAAGCTTGTCGCGCGGAATCTCGGCGAGAGTCGGCGCCGTGCGGTCCTTCTCGTTCAGGACCGGATCGGCGACCGGCCAGGCAATGCCAAGCTGGGGATCGTTCCACCGCACCGTCGACTCGCACTCGGGGTGGTAGGCCTCGGTGCATTTGTAGTGAAACGTCGCTTCGTCGCTCACCACGCAGAACCCGTGCGCAAATCCCGCAGGGATCCAGAGCTGCAGCCCGTTCTCGCGCGAAAGCACCACGCCCACCCACTGCCCGAACGTCTTCGACGACGTGCGCACGTCCACCGCCACGTCGAACACTTCGCCGTCGAGCGCGCTCACGAGCTTTCCCTGGCCGTGAGGATGCTGCAGGTGCAGCCCGCGCAGCACGCCGCGCGAAGAACGCGAGACGTTGTCCTGCACGAACGGCCCCGGGATGCCCGCGTCCGCGTAACGCTCTGCCGCCCACGTCTCGAAGAACGCGCCGCGGGCGTCGCGGAACACGCGCGGCTCGACGACGAGGACTTCGGGGAGACGCGTCGGCGTGACTTTCATGGGGGAAACGAGCCGGCGCTCAGCCGCGGTTCTCGTAGTTCTTCGCGATCCACTCGCGGTACTCGCCGGTGCGGACCTTCTGGACCCAGTCCCCGTTGGCAAGGTACCAGCGCACGGTTTCGCGCAGCCCGTGCTCGAAATCGTGGCGCGGCTTCCAGCCGCACTCGCGCGCGACGCGCGAGGCGTCGATCGCGTAGCGAAGGTCGTGTCCCGGACGGTCGGTGACGTACGTGACGAGAGCTTCGAGCTCCGCCGGCGGCGCGCCGGTCTCCTCGGCGATCAGACGACAGATCTGGCGGACGACGTCGATGTTGGTCATCTCGCAGTCGCCGCCGATGTTGTAGGTCTCGCCGTTCCTGCCGCGCTCGATCACCGCCCAGATCGCCTCGCAGTGGTCCTCCACGTAGAGCCAGTCGCGCACGTTCAGGCCCTTGCCGTAGACCGGCAGCGGGCGCCGCTCGATCGCGTTCAGGATCATCAGCGGGATCAGCTTTTCGGGGAACTGGAACGGACCGTAGTTGTTCGAGCAGTTGGTGATCCGGACGGGCAGGCCGTAGGTGCGCGAGTAGGCTCGCACGAGGTGGTCGCTGGCCGCCTTGGATGCCGAGTACGGGCTCGACGGATCGTAGCGCGTGGACTCGGTGAAGCGGCCGTCCTCGCCTAGCGAGCCGTAGACCTCGTCCGTGCTCACGTGGTGGAAGAGGGCGTGTGCGCTGGCGCCGCCGCGCGCGGCGAGGCTCCGGCGGAAGGCCTCGAGCAGCACGAAGGTCCCGACGATGTTGGCCTGGATGAAGTCGCCCGGGGCATCGATGCTGCGATCCACGTGGCTCTCGGCCGCAAAATGCACGACGAGGTCCGGGGGGACGCGCTCGAAGAGGGCGGCGACCGCCGCCGGATCGGCGATGTCGATGCGCTCCAGGGAGTAGTTCGGCCGCCCCTCGATGGCCGCAAGATTGGCGGGGTTGGCCGCGTACGTGAGCTTGTCGACGTTGACGAAAACGTCGTCCGGCCGCCGCGGAACCGAGTACCGCAGGAAGTTCGAGCCGATGAAGCCGGCCCCGCCGGTAACGAGAATGTTCATGGTGTCTTCTGGCCGCGCGAGCGCATTCCAGCTACGGTCGCGCCTTTGAGGCTGAGCCCGCCGGAGCCCGGAAGCTAGCCTTGGCCCGTTGCCGTGCCAATTGAGCACGGCCCGCCCGGGCCGGATTCGTACGAGGGGGAGCAGGGAGCCAGATGCTGTTCGGCAAGAAAATCGTCGTCGTGATGCCGGCGTACAACGCGGAGTCGACGCTCAGGCGCACGTACGCGGAGATTCCGTTCGAGTACATCGACGAGGCCATCCTCGTGGACGACGGCAGCTCCGACCGCACCGTCGACCTTGCGCGCGAGCTCGGCTGCCGCACCCTCGTGCACCTCGAGAACAAGGGTTACGGCGGGAACCAGAAGACCTGCTACCGGGAAGCCCTGCGCCACGACGCCGACGTCGTCGTGATGCTCCACCCCGATTACCAGTACACGCCCAGGCTGCTCGTCGCGATGGCCTCGATGATCGCGGTCGGCGAGTACGACGTCGTGCTCGGCTCGCGCGTGCTGTGCCAGAGCCCGATGAAGGGCGGCATGCCGTTCTACAAGCTCGTGTCCAACCGGATGCTGACGCTTTTCGAGAACATCCTGCTCGGGCAGCGGGTGTCGGAATACCACACCGGCTACCGCGCGTTCTCGCGCGAAGTGCTGGAGAGACTGCCGCTCGAGGAAAACTCGGACGACTTCGTGTTCGACAACCAGATGCTCGCGCAGGTCGTGCACTTCGGCTTCCGCCTCGGCGAGATCTCGTGCCCGACCAAGTATTTCGACGACGCTTCGTCGATCAGCTTCCGCCGCAGCGTGAAGTACGGCCTCGGCGTGCTGCAGACGAGCGTCGCGTACTGGCTGCATCACCGCGGGCTCGTGCAGAGCCGGCTCTTCAACGAGGGCGGCGAGAGGCTCCTGCTCGAGCACCGGCCGCACGTCCATCATCCGGATGCCGGCCACGCGGATGCCGCGAGGAACTGACGCCGCACGATGAAGGGACTTCTCGAGTGCCCGCTCTGCGGGGCGGAGCAGGGCACCCACCTGTTCGACGCGGCCGACCCGCTGTCGTCGGATCGCTTCGAGGTCCGGCGCTGCCCCGAGTGCAGACTCGTCTACGTTTCCCCGCGTCCCGACGAAGAGCAGATGCGCGCGTACTATCCCGACGGTTACTTCGGCAAGCGCCATCCCGTTCTCAAGGACTTCTTCATGGCGGTGCGCGTGGGGTCGCTGCCGCCGCGCTCGCCGGGGCGCGTGCTCGACATCGGCTGCGGGCGCGGCGACTTCCTCATGGCTTGCCGCAGCAAAGGCTGGGAAGTCACGGGTGTCGAGCAGGCCGACGCTCCGGTGATGGAGCTTCGCCGCTCGCTCGGGCTCGAGGTGGTTGCGACGAACGACATTGCCGACCTGCCGGACGCATCGTTCGACGCCGTCACGATGTGGCACGTCTTCGAGCACATGGTTCACCCGCGCACGATGCTCGGAGAAGTCCGGCGACTGCTGAAGCCGGACGGTGTCTTCGTGGCCGAGGTGCCGAACTTCGGCAGCTGGCAGGCCCACATGGGCCCGCGCCAGTGGTTCCACCTCGACGTTCCGCGGCACCTCATCCACTTCGAGCGCGAGACGCTCGCGCGCATGCTCGAAGCCGAAGGTTTCGAGTGCGAGAGCTGGAGCACGTTCTCGATCGAATACGACGCCTACGGGATGATGCAGACGCTTCTCAACCGCGTCTCGTCCACGCCGAACTGGCTGTTCCAGCGCCTCATCGGCCAGGGCGGCGGCGGTTCGACGCGCGACGTCGTCGCGGCCGTGCTTCTCACGCCGCTGCTCGCGCCGCTCTCGTGGATCGTCTCGATCCTCGCCCCCGCCTTCGGCCGCGGCGGCGTCCTCCGCGTCGTCGCCCGCAAGAATCGGGGACGGATCCCGATTTCGTAGAAGCAGGGTGCTCGTGAACAAGGCATGGACAGCCCTGTCCGCGTACGCCGACCGGGTCGGGCCCGGACTGCAGTCACAGCCAATCTGCGCGCGTTGGGATCCGGCGGCGTGGCTGGCGGCGACGCTCGCCACCGCCAGCGTCGCCGCGATCGCGTGGATCTCCGCCGGACGGGTGGGCCTTCGCGTGTCCGAGCTGGCCGTGTTCTTCGACGGCCACATCTACCTCGAGATCGCCAGAAGCTTTCCACTGCCGTTCGAGGCGGGAAGCCTGATCTATTCGGGCTTCGCTCCGGCCTATCCGTTCCTCATCTATCTGCTGCGCCTCACGGGCATGGATTGGGGCCTCGCGGCGCTCGTCGTCGGCTGGCTCTCCACCGGCGCGGCCGCGGGCTTCCTGTCGGTTCTCGCCCGCGAGCTGGGTTTGCCGCGAACCGGAACGGTCGCGTTGTACTTCATCGCCTATCCGTACGTGCTCATCGTCGGCGCAGCCGCACACGCCGAGTCGCTGGCGCTTGCGACCGCGATCGGTGCGGCGGTCTACGCGCTGGCAGGCAATCGCGCGGTGAGCGCGACTTTGCTCGCGGCCTGCATCCTGTCCCGTTTTCCTGCGCTCACCCTCCTGCCGGCGTTCGCCCTGCTGGCATGGCCGTCGTCCATGAAAGGTCTCGTCTGGCTTGCGCCGGCTCCGCTCAGCCTCGGGCTGTGGAATCTCTACCTTCGATGGCGGGTGCCCGGGTTCCGCAACATCTTCCAGGCCCATACGTTCTGGAAGCCGGAGATCACGTTGCCGTTCGCGGCATTCCTGCTTCACCCGGTCTCGCCTCACGTCGCGTGGTCGCTCGCGCTGCTGCTCGCGGCGATCGTTGCCGCCGCCCTCGCGCCGCAGCTTCGCGGTCGCTGGGTCTGGGCGCTGTGGGTCGCCATTTTCACGGGCTTCCATCTCTCGCTGTCGGGGGAAGAGGGAGTCTCGTGCTTTGCGAGGCTCGTCATCCTTGCGTGGCCGGCAGCGGTCCTCCTGCTGTCCGCTGTTCTACCGTGGCGCCGTGTCGTTCCGGCAGCCTGCGCTTTGTCTCTCGTGTACGTGCTGCCGTGGGTGCTGAACTTCGTCACCGTCATCCCGGCGCTGCAGAGCGCGAAGTGGGACTTCCTGGCCGACGCCCGTGCCCGACTGGAGAGCGACGAACCGGTATGGATTACCCCCGCGCAGTTCTGGTGGGAGAACCGGAGAAGCACGGGCGACGCTGCCGTCCCATAGCTGCCGGAGGACGCCGACACGGCGCGAAGCGCATCGTTCGCGCGGTGAAGTCGCAGGCGAGTCCGAGACTCGATCTTCGTTTATCGCGCAGCTTCGCGGGCACCCGCGCACTGGCGGAACGCGATCGAGGCTTCGAGCAGGCGGTTGGTCCCGGGAAGGATCGTCCAGGTGCCGGCGGCGGTCTGCGGCCGCGCGGTGAGCACCGCTCCGCACGACGACGCGACGTAAGCGAGGCTGCAGCGCTGCACGATGCCGGCGGCGGGCGGAAGCACGAGCTCCCAGCGGGAAATCTCGCGTCCTTCCATGGACTGCACGAGGGTGATCGGCCCCGCGAGCGGTGTCGGCGACGCGACCGCCACGTCGATGCGCGACGGCGCTCCGTCGAGGCTCGCCGCCTGATCCTCGGCAATCGTCACGCGAAAGCCGTTCTCCTGCCCCATCGAAGGCGCGTCGAAACGGCCGCAGCGCCCCGGAGCCATCGCCGGCGCGCACGCCGACAGAGCGGCACCAAGGGCAAGGATCGCAGGCAGACGTAACCTTTTCATCTCACTGCTCGCAGTCGCGGGTGCGAAGGAAGAGCGGCGCGACGCCGCCGGCGAAGCGCACCAGGACGCCGTCGGGCGAAAGCGCGACGCACTCGACGTCGCCCGAGACGACCTCGCTGCCGCCGTGGACCACCGTGAGCCCCAGGCGATTGCGCTCCCAGAACGCGATCTGCAGCACGTCGGGACCTCGCCAGTAGCCGCCGTCGAGCGCCTCCGGAAAGCGGATTCGCAGCTGCACCGGATCGCCGAATCCGCGCGACTCGATCTCGAGCTCGCGAGGCGCGGACGCGAGGTCGGTCGAGACGGTGCCGGTGGTGCGGTCGAGCTGCGTGAATCGAAGCGGAGCGAGCGCCATCGCGCGAGCGCGGAACTCCTCGTTCTCGACGAGGTTCTTCGACGTGAACGGCGCCAGCAGCTGGGTCCACGTGCGCTCGAACGGCGGCGCCTCGGGCTTGAAGAGATGGTCGACCGTGAGCTCGTCGAGGAGTTGCAGGACTCCCGCGGCCTCCCAGGTCCGGCACGCCGTGCGAAAGACTTCGCCGGCCGCGGGTGCTGCGCAGACAGGGAACTGGGCCGCGGCGGGCCGGGGGAGCACGAAGGTCAGCGCCACGGCGAGCGCGACCACGGACAGATTGGCGACGGCGCGGGGCAGGGCCGCGCGCGGCAGTCGGCCGGTTGTCGGAACCCGCATCCCTGACGGTCTACACGACACGCCCGGATGCCGGAAGCCTGACGCGCAATGCCCTACCATCGCTTTCCCATCCGTGAGAGGAAGGCCGCCGTGCGCGCACGCGTGAGACAGGCCGCGACGCTGGCCGTGTATGCGGCCATGCTGCTCGCCATCCTCGCGCTCTGGAACAACGACGCGCCGAGCTTCATCTATGTGGCGTTCTAGCCGGCCGCGCAGGCGCCCTGCGAGTGCATCCGGCGCGGCGCGTGTCGCGGCAGACTTCGCGCCCCCGGCAGCATTCGCCTCCTTCGCGCTTTGGGCCGCCGCCATCCTCCTGCCCGGCGACGCTCGCGCCGAGCTCTGCCTTCCGCCCGTCTACGAGGACGGCAGCCGCCTCGTCTCGCCCGACGACACGCGGGTGATGTGGCTCGAGCCCCTGCTTCGCCAGCACGAAGTCTGCTGGCGGCGTCCATCCGCGCCGGACGAAGCGCGCGTGTTCGTCTTCGGCAGCAGCGGCATCTTCGGCTATCCGCATGCCGCGGACGCCACCGCCGTCGCGTCCGTCAACCGGTCGCTCGCCGCCGCCGGCGTGCCCGCCCACCTCTTCAACCTCGGCATGCTGTGGACCTACGCGCCCAAGGACGCGCTGATCATGTTCGAGTCGGAGCGATTCCGGCCCGACGTTCTCGTCTATGCGGTGACGCTCAGCGACCTCTTCCCCCACGCGCCGACGGGGTTCGAGTCGATCGACACGTTCGTCGGTTCCAACCGCCGTGCGGCCGAGCGCGCGGCCGGCACGGGAACTGCGGGCCTCGCCGAGCCGTTCCGGCGCTACGGCGAATTCTGGAAAGGCGATCCTTCGGCCGACGCGACGTGGCGCAGCCTGCGTCAGCTCGGCAGCCTTGTGCGCGCCGGCGTCCGCCGGGCCGCGCTCGGCGTGAGGAGCTCCTGGTTCCCCGGGCTGGCAGGCGCGACGGCGACGATCGATCCCGCGCCCGCCACTTACGACTGCAACGAAGTGCGAGCCCACTTCGCGGCCTGGCTGGGCTGGCGGGACTGGAGTCTGCTTCCGTGGCTCGAGACCCTCGGGCGCGAGCGCGGCATCGAGGTCCTCGTCGTCAACTGGCCGGTCGCGGCCGACCCCGTGGGCGAGTGCCTGAATGCGCGCTACCCCGCGCGCGACTTCGAAGACTACAACGCGTGGCTCGCGAGCGAGACGGCCGCTCGCGGGCTTCGCTATCTCGACCTGCACGACCTGCTCGCGCCGGCAGAGTTTCTCGATTCGATCCACCCGACGCGGGACGGACAGCAGGCAGTCGCAAGGAAGCTCGAGGCCGCGCTGCGCGAGATCCTCGCGCAGCGGAGCGGGAGCTGAGCGGGCGCCATGCTCTTCCTCGACCTGTGGTTCTGGTTCTTCGCCGCCGTCGCGGTTCCGGTCTACTGGGCCTTGCCCGCGCCGTGGAAGCGCTACTGGCTGCTCGCGGCCAGCCTCGTCTTTCACTGGCACTTCGCTGGGCCGGCGGGAATGGCGCCGATCTTCGTGCTCGCCGCGCTCACGTATGCGACGGGCCTCCGGCTGGCCGGCGGCGGCTCGCGTGCACTGTTCGTCGCAGCCACGAGCACGATCGTCGGCGCGCTCGCGTTCTACAAGTACTCGGGCTTCTTCGCGGCCAACCTTGCGAGCCTGGCGGGCACGCCGGCCCTGTGGGCGACGCCGTACGCGCCTCTCGCGATCTCCTTCTTCACGTTCGAGTTCGTGCACTACCTCTACGAAGTCCGTGTGCACGGCCGCGAGCCGGTGCGCGATCCCGTCGAGTTCGCGCTCTTCACGGTGTTCTTCCCGTCGCTCGCCGCGGGGCCGATCAAGCGCTTCCCCGAGTTCGTTCCGCAGCTTCGGACGCTCGCCAATCCGGACCGGGAGCGCGCGATCGGCGGCTGCGCGCGCATCGTGCGGGGCCTCTTCAAGAAGATCTGCATCGCCGACCTCGCGGTCGAAGCGATCCGCGTGCTCGAGCAGGTGCCCGAGTACACACCGGCCGTCGTCGCGAGCCTCGCGGTGCTGCAGGGCTTCCGCATCTACTACGACTTCGCCGGATACACCGACATCGCGATCGGCCTGGCGACGCTGTTCGGGCTTCGCCTTCCGGAGAATTTCGACCGGCCTTACCTGTCGACGAGCCTGCAGGACTTCTGGCGCCGCTGGCACATGAGTCTTTCGAGCTGGATCCGCGACTACATCTACATCCCGCTCGGCGGCAACCGCGCGCACCGGGTCGCCAACCTGCTGGTCGCGATGGTGCTGTGCGGGCTCTGGCACGGCGCCGCATGGCATTTCGCGGCATGGGGACTGTTCCACGGGCTCGGGCTCGCGATCGAGTCGGGCGTGCGGAGCGCGCGTCCCGTGTGGTTCGAGGCGCCGGGCCGCGCGCTGGTCTTCGTGCGGTGGGCGGCCTGTTACGCGTGGGTGAGCTACGGCTGGCTGCTGTTCTTCTATCCGCTCGAGACGGTCTGGAAGATGACGACGCAGGCGATCGGCTGGTTCGCGGGCTAGCGGCGGAAGTCGCGGGCGAGGGCGGGTAGTGTCCCGATTTGAGACGGCGCTGACCCGCGCGGACCGGGCGAGTCGAGCAATTCCAGTCTTTGGGACGATACCCCGACCCCGACTCGGTGATCGCGCATAGCCTCGGCCGCTCGCAGGCGGCGCAGCGTCTGCAGCTTCCAGCTGCCTGGTCACGCCGCGCCACGCCGCGCCACGCCGCGCCACATTCCGCGCGGAATGTGCGGCGCGCACACGGATTCCGCGGGGAATGTCTCAGGCGCGCGCACCGGCGCTTCGCCTGGCGTCCATGAAGTCCCGACCGAAGTCGAGATCGGCCTGGTACTGGTTGTGAGCCGCGCAGCGCAGCTCGACGTTGTCCACGCCGTGGGACCCTCCTCTCGCGAACGGATCCTTGTGGTGAAACTCCACGTCCGCGGTCGCGTTGCAGCGACGTCCCCGGTGGTCCACGTAGCGGCAGCGCCCGCAGTCACGACGCCACACGGTCCTCCGCAGCGCCGCGGGAATGCTTCGGCTCCGTAGCCCGCGATTCTTTGGCGCTGCGGGAATGCTCCGGCTCGCTGGCCCGGAATTCTTTTGCGCTGCGTCGCGCGCTGGCGGAGCCGGACGCGGCCGGTCGGTAGCGGCAGTCTTTCGCTTCAAGGTCTCCACCAGCAGGACGTCGATCGCGCGACGGATGATCGCCGCCGGATCCCGTCCGACCTGCGAACGGCCGAGCAGGTCCTGCAGCGAGCGGAGCTTGTCGTGCGTCGCTTCGTCCACCGTGATCTCGATCTTGTAGCGACGCGGCGACAGCGCGGTGATCGGCCTGGCCACCGGAGCGGGTACCGGTGAGCCGCCTCGCGATTGGACCGGGCACGATGGAAGCGCGGACGCCGGGGTCGGGGCCGATTCCGAACGCATCGTGGCACCACTCGAAGCCGCAGCGCCGCCGCCAGCGTGCGCGGCACCGGCCACCCTCCTCGGCAGCGAGCGAACCCACGAGGCCACATCGGGCTGGGGCGCGAGAGCCGCAACGAGCCGCTCGATCTCGCGCGAGCTCTTGTGTGCGGCGCGTCGCAGGACGTCGCTGCAGTTTTCCTCCGTCAGATGCCTGGCGAGCAGGTGGATCGCGGTCAGATGCAGATCGCCGCGTTCGACCATCTCGAGGACGACCGGGAAGCGACGCGCGGTGCGGGCGGCCCAGATCCGCTTGGCGGTCACCTGCTCCGACATGTGGAAGCGCTCCACGCAGAAGGCGAACATCGATGGGCAGGCGTGCCGCGCCCACAGCTTGCGCTCGTCGATCTCGGCGATCGCGACGAGTAGTTGCGCCGTGGTGCGGCGATCGCGTGCGACGAGAGCTTCGAAGTGATGGAGCAGCTCGTGTTCGGAGAGCTGTGCGAGAGAGTTCGGTATCGTGTTCATGCGGGAATCCTAACATGACATTTTTCGCGCTCGTTCGCGGCACGTCAGCGACGGTCGCTAAACACGGACGACGCGCGCGCAGTACAGGCGCTCAGGCGCGAACGCCGGAAGTTCGGCGCGATGAAAACTTCGTCAGGAGATCGCCCGCCACGCGCGGCCCGTGAGGCCTGCGAATCCTGTCAAGTGAAATCGACGCGCACGTCGCGATTCCATGATCCATACGAATGGACCGAACGCGCGTCGAGCACCGGCAGAGAGCTCGAAACGTCGCGTCCCGCTCGCGTACGCGCCGGCGGCGAGCGGCGTAGATCTGCGGGAACACGACAGCGGACGCCCGCAACATTCCGCGGGGAATGTGCATCGCGCGCCGGCGTCACCGAACGCGCGTCGAGCACCGGCTGAAAGCTCGAAACGTCGCGTCCCGTTCGCGTAGCCACCGGCGGCGAGCGGCGTGACTCTGCGCGAACACGAGAGCCGGCGCCCGCAACATTCCGCGCGGAATGTCCGCCGGCGTCACAGAGTTCGAAGCGTGATGAGCCGTTCGCAGGGACTGGAGTCGCGGACGCCGACAGGCTTTCGAGCCAAGAGGACGCCAATCACGAGCGGCATACGTGTCCAGGGCCGTGCGAACCGGCGCCCGCAACATTCCGCGGGGAATGTGCGTCGCGCGCAATGAGTCGGGTCGCCAGTCGAGATCCCGTCGCCGAATCGAGAAGCCGGGAATCATCAAAAAGCCCGCAGTTGCTCCCGCACGAATCCGCGAGACCCGAAATCCGGACACTACCCAAAGGCGAGCCCGCCGCTCGCCCCTGCCCGCTCAGGTGCCGAGCCGGCAGCCGCGGCGCGAAAGGTCGGCGTCGAGCGCAGGCCCCGGTTTGGTGATGTGGCGTCGGCGCTTGATCGCGCTCGCGTGCTGGTTGCCGGTGGTCGTCTCGACCGGGTAGAAACGGCGCGGAGTCCAGCAGCGCGACTGTGGCGTCGCCGTGAAATCGCGGCATGCGCCCGGCCGGCCGTCGAATTCCGCCGCCAGCGCTCCGGCTTCGGAGAATCCGGGATCCAGCTCGAAGGCCTTCGCGAAGTGCTCGGCGGCGGCGAGCTCGAGGCGGCGGCGCGTCGTCTCGTCGGCGGCTTGATGTGCGCGTGCGAGCTCGAGGATGCCGAGATCGTAGCTCGTCTCGGGAATCGTCGGGTCGAGCTCGAAGGCCTCGGCGAGAAACCGCGCCGAGTCGTCGAGGCGGCCGAGCTCGTAGTAGGCGGCGCCGATCGAGTTGCGGTACTCGGCCTGGGTCACGCGATCGAAGCGCACGCGGTCTTCGTTCCAGCCGATCGACTGGCCGGGCTGCAGGTGGGCTGCGAGCCGCAGGCGGTAGAGCGATTCCAGGGTCTGGCCGTCCTCCAGCGCGAGAGCGGCCAGGTTCTCTTCGGCCAGCGCGAACCCCTGCGCCGCCGCGCGCGAGAACTCGTGCCGGGCCCGCTCGCGATCGCCCGTGGCGTACGCGAGCAGACCTTCCAGGTTCTTCCACACCGCGATCCCGCTCGTGCGCTCGATGTGATCCGACCACAGGAACACGCCCTGCGTGAAGACGACGATGCTCGCCACCGCGAGCGCCGCCAGGTCGGCGAGCACGAAAGGCCGCAGCCTTCGGAGCCGGCCTTCGAAGAGGCCGAGCCCGGCGGCGAGCCAGTACGCGAACATCGCGCTGCAGTGCGTGACGTACGTGGCCTTGATCGCGGCGTGCATGGGGACGGAAAGCGCCCACACCACGAACAGCGCGCACGAGGACACGAACGTGACGAGCATGACGACGTCGGCATCGTCCCAGTCGCGGCGCAGCAGCCCGACGACGGTCGCGACCACTCCGGCGACCATGAGGGCCGTCGGCAGCAGCGCGAGCAGGAGCAGAATCTGGCCGGCGCGGCGTGCGGTCTCGTCGGCGGTGACGGCGGGCAGCACGAGATTGCCGACCGCGTCGAAGTACGTGTTCGCGAACATCCCGGTCGCCACCGATTCGCGAAGCGCGCTGTGCTCGACTTCGATCGGGACGTCCGACGCGATCGGCATTCCGCGCGGCCACTGCGGCCGCACGACGATCATGGGGTCGAAGAGCAGGAACTCGGCCAGGGTGCGCCGGCCCTGCATCTGAGTGTTCTCGATGAGGCTGACGCCGAGCGTGTCGCGGCTCATGCGGAAGGGTTCGCCGTAGACTTCGATGTTGCGCGCGTAGAACCAGCCGCAGACGGAGACCGTCACGGCGCCGGTGAGCAGGGTGAGCGCGATTCCGCGCCGGAAGTCGCGGCGGCGAACCGACACGACGACGAAGCTGGCCAGAGTCCCGGCGACGATGGCGACGGCCGAGAACTTGGCGAGCATCGCCAGCCCCAGCAGCAGCCCGAGCACGGTCGCGCGCAGAGGCGTCGGCCGCTCGACGAGACGCAGCGCTGCCAGCATCGAGACGCTCGCGAGGATCCCGTGCAGCGCCTCGTTGCCGAGGTAGCCCGCCCCGAACAGCTGCACCGGCAGGAACAGCAGGAACCCGGCCGCGGCCACGGCGAGCAGCGGGCGGCCCGGATGACGGCGGCGCACGAACGCGAACGCGACGAAGGCGTGCAGGAGCCCCGCCGCGGCGATGACGCTCGTGCCGATGAGCAGGCGCGTCTGTCCGTCGAGCGAGCTGAAAGTGTTCCAGACCGCCGCCATCCACGCGTAGTAGAGCGGCGGATGGAAGAACGACCATCCGGCCGTCGCGAGCGGCACCGTGCCCGTGGACGCGAGGTGCCAGATGTAGACGAAGTGCGCGAAACCGTCGGGCGCGCGCATGCCGGGGAACGCGGCGACGTTGTTCAGCCGGATGGCGAGCGACACCGCCGCCATCAGCGCGAGAAGCAGCCACGTCCTCGGCGAGAGCCGGTCAGGCACGTGCGCCTCCGCAGGCCGCGAGGCGCGCAGCCGGATCGAGCTCGGCGGCGACGTCCTCGATGCGGCGGCGCCGATGGAGCGCAGCCGCGTTCTGGTCGCCGGGACCCGTGAGCATCGGGTAGAGCCGGTGCTCGCCGGGGTGCGGCGCGAGCGCTTCGCGGATCGTCGCCGTTGCCGCCTCGCAGTTGCCTCGGAAGGCAATCGCCACGCCGAGCATCGCCTGCGCCTCGCGGAACGCCGGATCGAGGTCGAACGCCTTGCGGAGGGAACGTTGCGCACGGCGCGTGGCAGCTCCTCCTCCTCCTCCTCCGCGTTTCTTCGCGGCGCCTTCGAGCAGGACGACGCCGAGGTTGAAGTGCGCCTCCGGAATCGTGCGGTCGAGCCTGCGTGCTTCGCGTGAAGCGCGTTTTGCGTCACGCGAACGGCCGAGGCGGTGGAGCAGCACGGCGCGCGTGTTCGCGTACTCGGCGAGGGTCGCCCGGATGTACGCCTGCTCGGGCGGACCGGCCTCGCCGAGCCTGGCTCTCTGCGCGGCCGTCGCGCGGTTAAAGAGGATCAGCGCTTCCTCGATCCGGTTCCCCTCGATCGCATCGTCGGCGAGGTTCTCGTTCGCGAGCGGCCAGTTCTCGAGCGCGGCCGACTCGAAGTACGTGCGTGCCGCGGCGCGGTCCCCGGCTGCGGCGTAGACCATGCCGTAGAGATTGCGTGTGGGCGCGTCGCCGGTACGCGCCGTGGCCGACCATTCGGGGAACAGAAGCCCGTGTGTGAACACCGCGGCGCTCGCGAAGGCGAGTACCGCGCAGGCCAGCGCCGCCACGCGGGCCATCGACGGGGCGTGCCGTGCGAATGCGTCGAAGCCGAGCGCGAACCAGAACGCGAACGCGACCGACACCGGCATCAGATACGTCGCCTTGACCGCGGCGTGCGTCGGCACGGTGCGCGTCCCCTCGACGACGACGGCGGCCATCGCGACGGTTGCGAGAAGCATCAGGACGATGCCGTCGTCCCAGCCCTCTCGCACGAGGCGACGCAGGCCGGAGACGAGTCCCGCCAGCACGAGGAGCGTCGGAATCATGCCGAGCGTGAGCAGAAGCTGCCCCGCGCGCCGCGACAGCTCGCTGTCGGTGACGCGCGGCAGCACGAAGCCGCCGAAGCCGTCGAACCATGTGTTCGCGTAGAGCCCGGTCGGTACCGACTCGCGCAGCGCACTCGGTTCGCTGCCTTCCGGCCTGCGGCCGTCGAGCGACAGTCCGCGCGGCCACTGAGGCCGGTAGAGAATGAGCGGGTCGAACAGCACGTATTCCGCGAGGCTGCGGCGGCCCTGCAGCTGCGAGTCTTCGATGTGCGAGAGGAAAAGCTTCTCGCGGCTCATCTGGAAGGGGTTGCCGTACTCGACGACGTTGCGGCCGTAGAACCATCCGCATACGGCGAGCATTGCCGCCGCGGCGATGCCGGCTCGAACGGCGCCGCTGGCCAGGTCGCGCCGGCGCAGGGCGTCGAGGACGACGGCGCCGATGCCCGCGGCTACCACCACTATGGCCGTGAACTTGGAGAGCATCGCGACGCCGGCGGCGACCCCGAGCGCGGCGCAGCGAAGCGCGGTCGGACGCTCGAGCACACTCAGGGCGAGCGCGAGCACGACGCTCGACAGCACGGCGCAGAACGCCTCGTTGCCGAGGAAGCCCGCGCTGTAGAGGTGCACGGGAAGAAACAGCGTGAACGCGGCAGCGGCGAGCCCCGCGGCCTGCGAGCCGCCGGTGCTTCGGCTGGCGGCGCGCATCGCAACCCAGGCCGGCACGGCAGTCGCCGCGGCGACGACGGCGGTCGCGAGGCGCAGCCTCACCATCGGATCGATCGCGGCAAGCCACTCCCAGAACGCGAGCATCCAGACGTAATAGGCCGGCGGCTGGAAGAACTGCCATCCGGCCGTCGGATCGGGCACGCGGCCTTCGGCGGCGAGGAACCAGACGTAGCCGAAGTGGGCGAATGCGTCGTAGCCGCGCATCAGCGGGAACAGGGACGCGTTCCACACGCGGACCCCGATGCCGGCCGCGAACGCCACGACGAGGGCGGTGGTGAGCGAGGCACGCGACATCGGTTGTCGTCCCGGAGGACGGGACTCGACCAATCTGCCTGAACCTGGGAGGGAGTTCGAAAGGAAACGGAGGGGAAACGAGGGCTCGTCGTGGGAAACTGGAGCCGGTCCCCATCCTGCGGTATGCCCGGCGGGCCGGTGCGCGCGGGGCGCGAGCAGGAGCTTTCCAGCCAATGCAGGACCGAACGAGCGCGGAGACTTCGCACCGCAGCGATGCCTCCTCCGGTCGGCCCGCGGAAAGCGGCGGCGCGGATGGCACCTCCGCGACCGTGCGTGCCGATTCGGTTCACGACGCCATTCGCGTAGCGGGCTGGGGAGCGGCTCCCGGCTGGGGAGCCCGCGCGGCCCTGCTGCTGTCGTCGGCCGCGCTGCTGACCCTCGAAGTCTCCTGGACGCGCTTCTTCTCCTACACGATCTGGTACCACTTCGCGTATCTCACGATCAGCGTCGCCCTCATGGGTTTCGGTGCAAGCGGTGCGATCGTCGCAGCCTTCCCGAACCTGTTCGCGCGCCGCGGCGTGCGGCTGCTCTCGGCCTGCCTCGTCCTCGCGGCGCTCGCCGTGCTCGGCGGCGTCACGTTCCTCGCGCGCCATCCGATCGAGATCCAGAACATCACGAAAGACCCGCTGCACTTCTCGGCGAGCATGTTCGTGTACTACGTGGCGGTGGGGGCGCCGTTCCTGCTGGCCGGCTTCTCGGTGAGCGTGCCGTTCGCGGCATGGCCGCATCAGATGGGACGGCTCTACTTCTGGGACCTCGTCGGTGCCGCGGCCGGCTGCGCGTTCGTCGTGCTGCTGATCGAACCGCTCAGCGTGCCGGGTCTGCTGTACGCGGCGGCCGGGCTGCTGCTCGCGTCGGGAGCGTGTCTCGATCTGTCCTCGGGGGCGCGCTCGCGCGGCTTCGCGCTCGCGTTCGCGGCGGTCGCCGTGTTTGCGCTGGCGGGGCCGGCCGGCCACCGGCTGCCCGTGCTCATGACGGGCAGCAAGGACATGTCGGACTCGGAGAAGCCGCGCCCTGCGCCGACCCAGCACGCGGGGGCCGACCGCTACACGAAGTGGACGGCGCTCAATCGCGTGGACGCCTTCGACTGGGAGCATCCCAAAGAAAGGTCGTGGTGGAGCGTGGTCGGCATGCGCAACGGCTGGGAGGGCTACAGGCCGCCGGTTGCACGCCTGACGTACGACGGGTGCAACGGTTCCGACATCTACTCGATTCACGGCGACATCCAGAAAGAGTTCGCCTTTCTCGAGCACCACATCCTGCGGCTGCCCTACCTCCTGGTCGAGCGGCCCAACGTGCTGGCCATCGGAGTCGGCGGCGGAATCGACCTGATCAACGCGGTCAAGCAGGGGGCGCGTCACGTCACCGGGGCCGAGCTGCAGCCGGAGACGGTGAACCTGCTCAGGAACACGCTGCGCGATTTCACTTCGGGCTTCTACAACCGCGACGACGTCACCTTGATCGCGAGCGAGGGGCGTCACTTCGTGCGCAAGACCGACGAGGTGTTCGACCTCGTGCAGATCACGGCGGTCGACACGTTTGCGGCCCAGGCCACCGGCGCCTATGTGCTGGCCGAAAGCTATCTCTACACGGTCGAGGCCATGCGCGACTATTTCCGCCGCCTCTCGCCGGACGGGATGGTGACGACGGTCATCGGCGATTTCTTCGCTCCCGGCGAGCTGCCTCCGCTGGCGACGCGGCTCGCGCTGATCGGCTACCGGGCCCTGCAGGAGGAAGGCATCGCCGACCCGGGCGCCCACGTGGTCGCGATCGCTTCCGTGGCCACGGGGCAGTTCGCGCAGAACGAATCCGTGATCGTGAAGAAGACGCCGTTCACGCCGGCAGAAGTCGGGAAGTTGCAAGCGTTCGCCGCGGAGAACGGATTTCGCGTCCTCTACGCGCCCGGCCCCGGAAGCTACGACCTGTCGCCGGTCCTCGCCGTCGGCGAGGAGGATCGGCTGCGCGCGATCGACGCCAACTACTACAACGTCGAAGCGACCCGCGACCACGATCCGTTCTTCTACAACGTCGGCAAGTGGCGGAATTTCACGACCGGGCAGGGGATCTTCTGGGCGATGCCGGGCTCGTTCATGGGCCAGCTCGTGCTCGTGCTGATGGTCGTACAGTCCACGCTGCTCGGCGCCGTGCTGGTGATCGTTCCGCTGCTTCGCGGCGCGAGGAGCGGGCTGGCGGTGCCCGGCGTTCTTTCCTACCTCGCGTACTTCCTCGCGCTCGGCGTCGGATTCATGTTCCTCGAGATCAGCTTCGTGCAGACCTTCGTGCTCTTCCTGGGCTCGCCGACGTACGCGCTGTCGGTCACGATCTTCGCGCTGCTGCTGTTCTCGGGCATCGGCAGCCTCGTCTCCTCGCGCTTCACGCAGAGGCCCGAGCAGGCACTGCGCGTGCTCGTGCCCTCGCTCGCGCTGCTCGTGCTCGTCTACACGTTCGGCCTGAAGACGCTGTTCGACGCGATGCTGCACCTGCCGCTCGGCACTCGCATTGCCGCGGCGGTCGTCGTGCAGATGCCGATGGGCCTGCTGCTCGGCATGTTCATGCCGCTCGGCATCGCCGAGGTCGCGCGCGTGAATCCGCGCCTCGTCCCATGGGCCTGGGGTGTCAACGGCGTCGGCTCGGTCGCAGGCACGACGCTGGCGGTGCTGCTCGCGATGGCCGCGGGCTTCCCCGCCGTCTCCCTCGCCGCCGTCGCAATGTACGTCGCAGGCA
>CAYYVZ010000007.1:0-21782 GCA_964475235.1 uncultured Myxococcales bacterium
ACGGCATGGGCGGCGGGGTTTTCCAGCAGGCCGGCAAGGCACAGCGCGATCACATAGGCGCAGGCCCCCGTCTCGCACCCCTCTTCGACGACCTGCACCAGAAGCTTGCCCAGGGCCTCGGGCAGCCGCCTGGTCGTCCTGTTGTTTCCCTTCAAGGAGCAGGTCTACTGGGAGATCGCACGAAAGTACGTCGAGCGCGGCAAGGACCTGACCGAGAGCGACGTGGACGCCCCGCTGCGAACGATCGGCGAATATCTGGCCGGTCATTCGATCGATTTCTGTGACCTGACGCCGGCCCTGAGGGCCGAGGCGAAGAAGGGAAAGCAGCTTTATTTGAAGGCCGGCGCCCATTGGACGTCCGAGGGGAACCGGGTGGCAGCGGAGGGCGTTGCCAGGTGCCTCGCCGAGAAGGGCCTCGCAAACGTAAGCCCTTGACTAAGCAGCGAACGCGAAACGATAATCACCGCTAATTTCGAAAGCGGAAACGGGGAAATCATGACCACTACCAAAAGGATCGTGACCGGAAACGGTGTGCTCGCCGCAGCAGCGGCCGGCCTGATGACGGCGACCGCGGAGGTCGCCCAGGCGGCTCCCGGCTACACCATCATGCGGCAGCTCACGAACATCACGACCGGCACCATCGAATCGGTCAAGGTCCGCAGCCAGAATGCGGGGACCATCGCGTTCGTCTCGAACGGCGACGTGATGGGTCCGGGCACGCAGACCGCCCAGCGCCAGATTTACGTCTACAAGCAACAGGAGGACGGCTCGGGCATCATCCAGCGCGTCACCAACCTTCCCGGCTGCGACAACTACGACGTCAACCGGCCGACGGATACCGTCCTGTCCGACCGTCCCGAGGTCGTCGCGTTCGTCTCCACGTGCAACCACGACCCCAGCGTGGGGAACGCCGACGGCAACCCCGAGATCTTCTTCTGGGAAGTCGAGTCGGGGCTCTTCCACCAGATCACGAATACGGTCGCGCCCGTCGTCAACGCGGAGCCGTTCAACAGCGACAGCGGACGCTGCCTCGTGTTCAGCTCGAACGGCAACCTCGACAACAACGAGGAAGGCCATCCTCACTACGACGGCGCGCATCCCGGACCGGGGTTCAGCAATCCCGACGGCAGCCGCGAGATCTTCCTCTACGGCAAGCTCGACGACGCGCTCGACTATCCGTACACGGCGGTGTTCACGCAGGTGAGCGACGGCCCGATGGGCACGACGAGCTCTCACCCCGTCATCAACGGCTATTACTTCCCGCGCCAGTGCCAGACCCTGGCCTACCAGTCCGACCACGATCAGCACAACACCGGCTTCCTCGGCCAGGGCATCTACATCTACAAGATGCCGGCCAGCGCGCTCGAGCCGATCACGGCCGCGGAAATCCCGATGGGGTTCCCGGACGGCATCTACCGCAATCCGATGATCTCCGGCGCGAGCCCCTTCGCGCGCGGCCCCCACATCATCTTCGAGTCCGAGCCCGACCTGTGGCGCAACCAGTCGGGCGGCACCAACATCTTCGACTGGCGCGACTTCCATCCTCGCATGACGCAGTTCACCAACGTCGGCACCGGCTTCGAGGTCAAGGATCCCGAGGTCGGAGACGGCGGCGGCATCATGTCGATGCACTCGAACGGCGAGCTGCTGCATCCGGAGCACGAGGCGAGGACCGGCGAGCTGCCTCCGTTCAACCCGGACGGGAACAACGAGGTCTTCCTGCTCGACGGCCGCAAGACGGTGCTGCAGATCACGCAGACGTCCGGCTGCCAGAACAGGGACACGTCGCTCAGCGACGACGGCGACTACATGGCGTTCCTTTCCGACTGCGACATTCTCGGCACGAATCCGGGCGGCGTGACGCAGATCTACATGCGCCAGCTCGAGCGCTCGGACCATCCGCTGCTCGTGCCCGGCGCGTGCCTCCAGGCGGAAGGCTGCTGCATCTCCTCGCGCAAGATCAATACCTGCGCCTACCATCCGCTGAAGGGCCGCAAGCTGAAGATTCCGCGGCCCAACTGCATCGACAAGCCCAACGGCTGCGACAGCTGATTCCCGACTTCGAGCCGGCCCCGTCGTGTGCTAAACGGCGGGCCGGCTCGTGGTGTCTCCGGTAAAGACGTTCCTTCGCAAGTGCGCGCTCATGGGCGCGCTCGTCCTCGTGACGGGCGTGGGGGTGCTCGTGTTCGTGCCGCCGGATCACGAGGACTACCTCGCGGTGGTCGCAAAGAAGGTCGAGCTCATCGAGAGCGTCCAGGCGCCGCGCATCGTGTTCGTCGGAGGCTCGAATCTCGCCTTCGGGCTCGACAGTAAAAAGGTCGAACAAGAGTTCGGGCGGCGCGTGGTCAACATGGGCATGGGCTTCAACATGGGCCTGCGCTTCATGCTCGACCTCGTCGAGCCGCGCCTCGGTGCGGGCGACCTCGTCGTGCTCGTTCCCGAGTACAATCTCTTCTTCGGATTGCTCGACGGCGACGAGCGCCTCATCGACGTGCTCGAGCTGTATCCGGACGGCTACGAGTACATCCGTTCGAAGCGGCAGATGCTCAACCTCGTGGAGAATTTGCCCGACCACGCACGCTCGAAACTCACGCGCATCCTGCAGACGATGGGGCGACCCGCGCCCGACGACTGCGTCTATTGCCCACGCGCGTTCAACGAGTACGGCGACAACGTCGCGCACCTGGACCTGCCGCCGAAGGATGTCGCGAAGAGCGAGTTCCTGCGCAACACCGCGCGCGGGGTCGACCACGAAGCGATCGCCGTCGTCAACGTGTTCGCGAAGAAGGCGGCCAAGCGCGGCGCGCGAGTCGTGATGCTTTTTCCGTGCGTCCCACGGCCGCACTTCGAGCTGAGGCGCGCGGCGATCGAGGACCTCGACGCAGCCCTGCGCCGGGAGCTCGAGATCCCCCTCCTTTCGACCCCCGAGGACTACGTCTACCCGATCGGGAACTTCTACGACTGGGTCTACCACCTGAACCGCGAAGGCCGGGAGCTGAGGACCGCGAAAGTCATCGAGCAGATCCGGCCGGTGGCCGCCGGGCCGGAAGCCGGCTCGACGGGATTGGCCCCCTCGGGACCGACCTAACCGGTCCTTGTAGGAGACCGGTAGGCAGAGTACGGACACCATAGAAAGGAGTCCCCGCCATGCTCCACCGCCTCCCTCCCGACATCGAAGCAGAGGAAGCCTCCCGCAGTGCCCGAAGCGTGCCCACGCGCAAGGTTCACCGAAGCTGCTCCCTCTGCGAAGCCTCCTGCGGCCTCTCCTTCGAGGTGGCCGGCGACAAGGGCGACGAGCGCATCGTCTCGGTGCGCCCCGACCACGACGACGTTTCCTCGAAGGGCTACGTCTGCCCGAAGGGCATGGCGATGGCGGCCGTGCACCACGACCCCGACCGGCTCCGTACGCCCATGCGCCGCCGTGCCGACGGCGACTTCGAGCCGATCTCGTGGAGCGAAGCGTTCGACCTCGTCGCCGATCGCCTGAGCGCGATCCGCCGCGAGCACGGCGCCGACGCGATCGCGACCTACGTCGGCAACCCTGTCGTCCACAACCACGGCGCGGTGCTCATGCGTCACGGCTTCCTCAAGGCCATCGGCACGCACAACTCGTTCAGCGCCGGCTCCCAGGACACCAGTCCCCGCTTCGCCGCCTCGCACTACCTCTACGGCAACTCGCTCGTGATGCCGGTGCCCGACGTCGATCGCACCGACTGGTTCCTCTGCATCGGCGCGAACCCTTTCGTGTCGCAAGGAAGCGCCGCGTCCGGACCCGACATGAAGAACCGCATTCGCGCGATCCGCGAGCGCGGCGGCAAGATCGTCGTCGTCGATCCGCGCCGCAGCGAGACGGGCCGCGACGCGGACGAAGTCGTGCGCATCCGCCCTGGCGGCGACGCGGCCTTCCTGCTCGCCATGGTGCGCCTGGTCGTCGGCACACACGGGATTCCCGAGGAAGTGCGCGCGAGCATCCACGGCTGGGACAGAACCTGGCCGCTTCTCCAGCGCCTCGACCTCGACGCCGCGGCCCGCTACGCGGGAGTCGGGCTCGAGACGATCGAGCGGCTCGCGCGCGAGTTCGCGGCCGCGAAGCACCCCGTTGCGTACACGCGCATCGGTGTCTGCAACAACCGCTTCGGTACGCTCGCCACGTTCGCGGGCGACCTCCTCGACATCGTCGCGGGCCGCCTCGGCAAGGCGGGCGGCGCCATGTTCGCGACGCCCGCTCTCGACACCGCGATGCTGGTGCACAGCGCCGGCATGGACGGTCACGCCCGCTGGAAGAGCCGCGTGCGCGGCATGCCCGAGACGCTCGGCGACCTGCCGGCGGCCTGCCTCGCCGAAGAGATCGAAACGCCCGGCCAGGGCCAGGTGCGCGCCCTCGTCACGTTCGCGGGCAATCCCGCGCTGTCGCTGCCGAACGGCAAGCGCATCGTCGCTGCGCTCGAGCGCCTCGAGTTCATGGTCTCGATCGACCTCTACGTGAACGAGACGACGCGCCACGCCGATGTGATCCTGCCGACGGCGTGGTCGCTTGCCGAGGACCACCTCGACCCGCTCGCGCCGATGTTCTCGTTGCGCAACATCGCGCGCTGGTCGCCGCCCGTGGTCGAGAAGAAGGACGGCGAGATGCACGACTGGGAGATCCTCCACGAGCTCGCGCTTCGCCTCGGCGGCGGCCCTTTCGGCATGGGCCCGCTCGACTCGCTCTACCGCGCCGGCCGTCACCTCGGCTGGAAGTGGGATCCGTCCTCCACGGCCGACTTCGTGCTGCGCATGGGACCGCGCGGCGACAAATTCCTCCCTTGGTCCAACGGACTGTCGCTCGCGAAGCTGAAGAAGGCCGAGCACGGCATCGACCTCGGCGCGCTCGAGGAAGGCTTCGCGCACCGCCTCTTCCACAAGGACGGCAAGATCCACGTCGGCGAGGCGCCGTTCCTCGCGGCCATCGAGGAGCTGATCGCCGCCGTCTCGAAGGAACCGGATCCGGACGAGCTGCTGCTCGTCGGCCGCCGCGACCTGCGCACCAACAACTCGTGGATGCACAACGTCCCGGCGATGGTCGCCGGCAAGAACCGCTGCACCCTTTTCGTGAGCCCGGCCGACGCCTTGCGCGCCGGCCTCGCCGACGGCAGCGACGCGGTGATGACGAGCCGCGTGCACTCCGGCACCGTGCGCGTGCAGGTCACCGAAGACATGCGCGAGGGCGTCGTCAGCCTTCCGCACGGCTGGGGCCACGCCGCCTCCGCTCGCTGGCAGAAAGTGGCGGGCGCGCACGCCGGAGTTTCCGTCAACGACTGGACGGACGATGCCGAGGTCGAGGGGATCGTCGGTCAGTCGATTCTGAACGGCGTGCCGGTGCGGCTGGCGGCGGTCCACTAGACGCACACAGTGGACATCCGACTCGCCTGCCGACCGACCTCAAGAAGAAGGCCCGGGCCGGCTACCGTCCGGACGCCGATCCGCGAGTCGCTCCGGGGCTTCAAGGCGACGGGCGCGACCGACCACGTGAAGCGGATCGGCGCTCTGCCAGGTCCTGCTGTGCCCGCCTGAGCGAAGGGTCCCGCGCGCGCGCGGCTCAGTCCCGCTCCGCGCTCGCCGGTACGCCGGAGATCCCCGGCGGCCGCCACAGCGATGCGACTACCGACAGCGTGAGGATGGTCGCGATGACGCCGAGGGACACGCCGATGGGCACCTTGTAGACGTCCATCGCGAGCATCTTCATGCCGACGAAGACGAGCACGAACGAAAGCCCGGTTTTCAGGTACACGAACTTCGTGATCACTCCGGCCAGCAGGAAGTACATCGACCGAAGCCCGAGGATCGCGAACACGTTCGACGTGAACACCAGGAACGGGTCGGTCGTGACGGCGAAGATCGCCGGGATCGAATCGACCGCGAACACCAGATCGGTGACTTCCACCGCGACCAGGGCCAGCAGCAGCGGCGTGGCGTGGCGCCTGCCGTCGCGCATGACGGTGAACGCTTCGCCTTCGAAGCGATCGGTCACCGGCATCCAGCGTCGGAAGAGCCGCACCACGAGGTTCTTCTCGGGGTCCATCTCCTCGTGCTTCTGGAAGAGCAGCTTGATGCCGGTGATCGCGAGGATCGCGCCGAACACGTAGATGCCCCAGTGGAAGCGTGCCAGGAAGGCCCCGCCGGCGAAGATGAACGCGGCGCGCATGACCAGCGCGCCCAGCACGCCCCAGAACAGCACGCGGTGCTGCAGGGCCGCCGGCACTCCGAACGCCGCGAAGATCACGACGAATACGAAGATGTTGTCGACCGCGAGGGCCTTCTCGATCAGGTATCCGGTGGTGAACTCGAGGGCGCGCTCCGGGCCGAACCACGCGTAGACGGCGACGTTGAACACGAGCGCGAGGGCCACCCAGACGGCGCTCCAGGCGGCGGCCTCGCGCAGGTCCACCGCGTGGGCCTTGCGGTGGAAGACGCCGAGATCGATGGCGAGCATCGCCAGCACGAACGCGAGGAATCCTCCCCAGAGCAGCGGCGATCCGATGGTTTCGATGGGCACGTTCCTGACTCCTTCTGCAAAGGTTGGGGCGACCCCCGGCGGCCTTCAGGCGCCGAGGGTCGCGACGTGAGGTGATCGGCGAACGGCGCCGTCGCGCGCCAGTTCGAGGAGGCGTTCGATGCGTTCCTCGGTCGCCGGATGCGTGGAGAACCAGCGCGACACGGTGCGAACCGCGCCGAACGGATTCACGATGAAGAGGCTCGCCGCCGCCGGCTGCACGTCCGCCGGGGTGCCGGCCGCGTAGCGCTCGAGCTTGCGCAGAGCGCGGGCGAGGCCTTCCGCGTCGCCGGCGATCCGTGCGCCGGCCTCGTCGGCGAGGAACTCACGCGAGCGCGAGATTCCCATCTGGATCAGCGTCGCGGCCAGAGGCGCTACGATCACCGCCAGCAGGGCGCCGGCCGGCGAAGACGATTCCCCATCGCGCTGGGAGCCGCCGAAGAGTCCCTGGAAGCTCAGCATCTGCGCGAGGTAGGTGATCATCGTCGCCGCGGCCGCCGCGATGCTGGAGACCAGGATGTCGCGGTTGCGGATGTGGGCGATCTCGTGGGCGAGCACGCCCCGAAGCTCCCGCCGGTCCAGCAGCTCGCGCAGTCCCTCGGTGACGGCGACGACGCCGTGGGCGGGGTCGCGACCGGTCGCGAATGCGTTCGGCTGGGCTTCGGCCATCACGAACACGCGCGGCTTGGGGATGCCGGCCGCCGACGACAGCTCGGCGACCATCGTGTGCAGCTCGGGATCTTCCTCGAACGACACTTCGCGGGCGCCGTGCATGCGCAGCACGATGCGATCCGAGAACCAGTAGGCGCCGAGGTTCATCGCCAGCGCGAGGATCGCAAAGAATCCGAGCTGGCCGGGGGCCACGAGGGCGCCGATGGCGAGCACCAGGCCCGACAGCGCGCCCAGCAGCAGGACGGTTTTCAGATGGTTCTTCACGACGACCTCCTCGCGAGAGAAGCCGCGCGGCCGCGAGAGTCGCGGGCGCGGGCAAGGCCACGACCGACGCGAACCGCGACCTGCTCCAGGGCCAGATCCACCGCCGAGTAGACGTCGGCGCTCAGCTCTTCGTGCGCGCAGGGGGCGAGGCGGGGGCCGCGCACGGTGACGTGGCAGCGCTTGTCGGCGCCGCCCCTCGGGCCGTTGACGTCGGCGACCCGGACGGCCACTTCGGCCAGGGCGTGGCCGAAACGGCTCAGGTGGTGATGGGCCTGCCGCATCGCGTGCTCGCGAAGCGAGGGCGACGCCTCCAGGCCCCGGAAGCGGATATCGACCTTCATAGCTCCTTCTCCTTTCCCCGCCCTGCGGGCGGGGGCTCGGGGCGCCTGACGGGGCGCCCCTTGGCCGGCGTCGCCACGGCGGCGACGCGAGAGTGTTGTAAGGATTTGGGGTCCTGTCGGCAATTACGAAATAACGAAGTGATTTGTCGAGAAAACCGACATATTGGTCGGGCATGGAATGGCTCAACTACCACCACCTTCTCTACTTCTGGGTCGTCGCGCGCGAAGGCGGGCTCGCCCCCGCCGGCCGCGTGCTGAGGCTTTCGCATCCGACTCTGAGCGCGCAGATCCGGGTCCTGGAGGAGAGTCTCGGCGAGAAGCTGTTCGCGAAATCGGGGCGGCGTCTGGTGCTCACCGACACCGGACGCGTCGTCTTCCGCTACGCGGACGAGATCTTCACGCTCGGTCGTGAGCTTCTCGATACGGTCCGCAACAGGACGGGGGGCAGGGGGTTGCGCTTCACGGTGGGCGTCGCCGACGTCGTGCCGAAGCTCGTCGTTCGCCGTCTGCTCGAACCGGCACTCACCCTGCCGGAGCCGGTACGGCTGGTGTGTCGCGAGGACTCCTACGAGAGACTGCTCGCGGATCTCGCGCTGCACTCGCTCGACATCGTGATCTCGGATTCTCCCGTGCCGCCCGGCACGAGCGTCCGGGCGTTTCATCACCTTCTCGGTGAGACCGGAGTGAGCTTCTTCGGCACGAAGTCTCTCGCGGCCACCTACCGCAAGGGCTTCCCTTCGTCGCTCGACGGGGCTCCGATGCTGCTGCCTCTCGAGGGCCTCACGCTACGTCGCGCGCTCAACCCCTGGCTGGACCGTCACGGCCTTCGTCCCCTCGTCGTCGCCGAGTTCGAGGACAGTGCGCTTCTCAAGCAGTTCGGCGCCGACGGGATAGGAATCTTTCCGGCTCCGACCGTGATCGAGGCCGAGATCGCTGCCCAGTACGGCGTCGAGGTCATCGGACACGCGCCGGAGGTGAGGGAAAGGTTCTACGCGATCTCGGTGGAACGCCGGCTCCGTCATCCGGCCGTGGTGGCGATCTCGGATGCCGCTCGTCACGTGTTGTTCGCCGCCGAGCGGGCCGGCTGAGGGATCCGGCCGGGGTTCGCCGGAGACCGGCCTGTCCACTGCGGCGCTCGCGAGGGATTTCGAGGTCGATGCGGCCCGTCGCCGGCACGAACACTCGAGCGTGCAGACTCGAGCCACCGAGCACGCGCAACGCGGGTAAGCGTACTAAACCGGACGATCGAGCCAGGCCTTGAGTTCCGGCGGCATCGCCTCGCGCGAGCGCCTCTCGTAGCGCTCGAGCTCTTCGGGCGTCAGCACGTCCTTCCAGCGACCGTTCGTTCCCTTGAAGAAGAACGACTGCCCTCCGCCCTTGAAGAGGTCCTCGAGATCGCCGATGCGGTCCGAGTTCGTCTTCATCCACTCGAAGGAGCAGCGCTCCAGGATCCCGGGCAGATGCTTCTCGTCGATCGCGATGCCGAGGAAGGCCGCGATGCGCCGCACCTGCTTCTCGAGGTCGGCCTTGAGGTCGTTGTAGTGCACGAACAGCACGTTGGGCTGGTCTTTCAGCTCCCAGTACGTCGACAAGAAGCGGAACAGGTCGCCCTGCTCGAGCCAGCCGGCGAAAAACTCGTGGATGTCGTTCTGGGGCGGAAGCGCCTCGAACGAAATTCCTTCGGCAACCGCGCTTTCGATGAGCTCGCCCATGCGGTCCTCGCGCAGGCTCGCCATGTGGTTCACAAATGACATGAATGCGTCGCGGCCGTCGCGCCCGACGACGATGTAGTACGCATCCGGCCACCACGGAATGCCGTCGGCGGACGTATGGGTCTTGATGGCTCGGCGGTGCGTCTGCGCTTCGAGGCGCGCCACCTGCTCCGCGATGGGGTAGAAGCGCGCGTCGAGCCACGGCGAGATCTCCATCACCGGTGCCGGCAGGTTTCCGTCGGGGAAGATCAGCATCGAGACGATGGTCTGCGTCCACGTGGTGCCGCACTTCGGGGGCGTGCAGACGAAAATGTCGCCCGGCCGGTGCGTGAAGGCGTTCCAGCGCCGCGTATCCCAGATGAAGTGGCGGTACTCGGCCGTCGGCGGATGGGCGGGAATGGGGGTGGCTTTGGTCGTCTCCATCGCTCGAATGTCTCAGGCGGGAACACTTATGGACAGTCCGCGGTGTCGAAACCCCTTGCTGCCCCGCGCTCGCCGACCGGAACCGAATAATCCCTCGCCTGCGCGTCCGATCTCCACCCCGATAGGGCCCAACCCCGTTGTCGGTGACGACTTCCGCCGCTTCACTCGTCAAGGCCCACAGGACCGGCGAAGCGGCGTCCGTCGCATAGCACCCGCGCAAGCGGCGTCGGTTGCACAGGACCCCGCCAAGCGGCGGCCATGGATATGGAAAAACTACTCCGAGAGGGTGAAACGGCCTGGCGCATCGCGCACGCCGATCGAGTCGCGTTCCTCGTGGACGGCGAGTCCTACTACGGCGCCGTCGCGCACGCGCTCGCGAAGGCGCAGCACTCGGTCTTCATCCTCGGATGGGACATGAACAGCAAGGTCGAGTTGCTGCGCGGCGACGGCCGCGACGATCTCCCGTCGGCGATCGGACCTCGCCTCGGGGCTCTCCTCGCGCGCAACCGGCGGCTCCAGGCCTGCCTGCTCGACTGGGACTTTCCCCTCGTGCTCTCGCAGGAGCGCGAGTCGCGCTGGCGCTTTCGCAACCTCTGGCCGCGCAGCCGGCGCTTCCACCTTCACTACGATGCGGCGCATCCGGCCGGTGGAAGCCACCACCAGAAGATCGTGCTCATCGACGACAGCCTCGTGTTCTGCGGAGGCATGGACATCGGAGTGGGCCGCTGGGACAGCTCGGCGCACCATGCCGTGGACAAACGGCGCAGCGACGAGGGCTTTCCGGACTACGTGCCAGCCCACGACATCATGATGATGGCCGATGGTCCGATCGCGCGCGCGATGAGCGACCTCGTGCGCGAACGCTGGCGCCGCGCCACCGGACGAGAAGCGCCAGTGCCGATCCGGGAGCGGGCTTCAGTCGAGGGCGGCGACACGTGCTCCGACTGCTGGCCCGACACCGTGCCTCCGAACGTCACCGACGTCGCAATCGGCGTCTCGCGAACCATGCCGCCGTCGGAGCAGGAAGAAGGTTTCTTCGAGATCGAGCGCCTCTACGTGGAATCGATCGCCGCCGCGAAGCGATGGATCTACGTCGAGAACCAGTATCTCACCTCCGATGTCGTGGTGACCGCGCTGCTCGCGCGCCTCCGCGAGGCGGACGGCCCCGAGATCGTGATCGCGTTGCCTCAGAACAACTTCGGATGGTTCGAGGCCAGGACGATCCAGGTGCTACACTTCCGCTGCATCGGCGCGCTGCGTCGCGCCGACGTGCACGGCCGGCTGCGCGTCTGTTACCCCAGAATTCCGGAGCTCGGCGACAAGCAGGTCAACCTGCACTCGAAGATCATGGTCGGCGACGACGACTTCCTGCGAATCGGATCGTCGAACATGGCCAACCGCTCGATGCGCCTCGACACCGAGTGCGACTTCTCCATCGAGGCCGGCGGCGACGCGCGCATCCAGACGGCCATCGCGTCGTTCCGGAACGGGCTTCTCGCCGAGCACCTTTGCATGTCCGAAGCCGAAGTGGCCTCCGCGCTCGAAAGAACCGGCTCGATCGCCTCGCTCGTGGACATGCGCGAGAAAGAGTCGCGATGTCTCGGCCGCGTCGATCCGAAGCCTGGGCAGGAAGACGCCGACTTCGGCAGCGGCTACATCGTCGATCCCAAAGAGCCGCTCTCGACCGAAGTCGTGATCGAGGCGTTCTCGACGGCCGATGCGCGACGACTCGCGAAGCCGCGCCTCGCGCGACTCGCCGTCCTGCTCGGCGTTCTCATCCTGCTGGCGGGCGTGTGGCGCTGGACGCCCCTTGCCGAATGGCTCGATCCGGAAGTCGTGGAGTCGATGGGCGCCGAGTTGCGCGGCCATCCGGCGGCGCCGGTCATCGTGCTCGGCATCTATCTCGCGTCGGCCTTCGTCGTGCTGCCGGTTACCGTGCTGATCCTGGCGACGGCATCCGTGTTCGGTCCGTGGCTCGGCATCGTCTATTCGCTGGCAGGAAGCCTTGCGAGCGCGATGACGATGTTCGCGGTCGGCCGCCTGCTGGGCCGCGGTAGCGTAGAAGAGCTGACCGGACGGCAGTACCGGCGCATCGCCGAGGGCCTGAGACACCGCGGCGTGCCGACGATGGTCGTTCTGCGCATGCTTCCGGTCGCGCCGTTCTCCGTCGTGAACCTCGTCGTCGGTGCGACGGGCATTCGTGCGCACGAGTTCGCGCTCGGCACCTTGATCGGCATGGCCCCCGGTACCGTAAGCCTCTGCGTGTTCCAGGCTCAGCTGGTCGAAGCCTTCCGGAGGCCTGATGCGCGCAACATCGCGATTCTTGCGGGAGTCGCGGTTTCGATCGCGGGGTCGCTCGCGTGGCTGCGAAGCCGGCTGCGCGCACGGCGCCGCCAGGCGGAGCAGCCGGTCATCCAGCGACTTGCGACGCGGCAGGGCTGATCTCGATCTCCGCGACGAGAGGCCGGTGGTCCGAGGCCACGCCCGCGGCGCCGCGACGACGCACCGCGCACTCGACGACGCGCACGCCGCGCCCCACGTAGATGTGATCCAGCCGCAGCCGCATCGGCCCGTACTGGAACGTCGTTCCGTCTCCGCGCCCCACCGTACGAAATGCGTCGGCAAAATGACGCCTCAGCTCCCGGTGCACGACGGACACGGGCCGGTCGTTGAAATCGCCCATCACTACGACCGGATGCGCAAGATCCTCGCTGAGCAGCATCGCATCGCTCAGGAGCTTCTGCCGCTGAAAACGCCTTTCGCCCGTGGCGAGCCCGAGGTGACAGTTGAATACGTGAAGACACAGCTCCTTCTCGATCTCGAGGTCGACGCGCAGGCACGAGCGCGGCTCGCGGTCCGGACGATAGCTGAGGTCGTACTGCTGCTCGGACAGTCGCCGAAAGCGGCTGAGCGTGGCGAGCCCGAAGCTGCCGTCGCCCTGCGTGCGCGTGGCGCAGAAGCTGCTCGTCATCGCGAGGCGGGCGGCCAGCTCGATGGCCTGATCGTGGAACGCACTGCGCTCGGTGAGCCGGTCGAGCTCCTGCAATGCGATGACGTCGGCGTCTTCGGCGGCGAGCGCCGACGCGATACGCGCGAGATCGTAGCGGCGGTCGATGCCGACTCCGCTGTGGATGTTCCACGTGACGAGCTTGAGGCGCTTCATGTCGGCAACCGGACAATGCCACCGGGCCTCCGTCGCATGAACCTGAACGCCAGGCCGCGTGGGAATTTACCCGCTTGAGGACCAACAAACGACCGACTTCTTACGACTCTGCTGCGCCCGGAGCGCGTGCTTTGCGAGTCGCGGGCAGAGTAACCGTGAGCTCCCCGATCGAGGACTTCCCCCGCCGGCGCCAACGACGCTCACTCGAAGCGCGCAGTCGCGTGGGACACCGCGTCCTCGCGACTGCGCGCTGCGCACACGGCCGCGATCGCGAATCGAAAGCCGAAATGGCCGCCGAACGTGACGCTTTACTCCTTCTTCCTCTGCGCATCCGTGACGAATTCGGCGCGCCCGGGACTTTCGTGGCAGATCGCATTGTAGGCCGGCGGCCGGCGTGGTTCTTGAAGTCATGCGTACGTTCGAGCGAATCATTCGTGCCTCATTCCGCTCCGCTGTCCCAGAAGACGAACGGGGCCAGCGTGGCACCGTCGCCATCTTGATGGCTGCGACGATCGTCGCCGTGATCGGCGCCGCCAGTTTCGCCATCGACATCGGCGCCGCGCTGGTCGCGAAGGCCGAGCTTCAAAACGCGTCGGATGCGGGAACGCTGGCCGCGGCTCACGAGCTTGGCGAGATCTACCGCGGCCTCGGCTCCAACGTCAGCTACAAAGACTACGATCTGACATCGGGCGACCAGTCGCGCATCCGCGCGAAGGCCGCCCAGTTCAGCATGGCGAACCAGGCGGGACAGACCTCGGTCTCCATCGTTGACGAGGATGTGTCGATGGGCACCTACGACCCCGCCACGGGCGAAGTCACGGAAGCGACGAAGGGCGTGCGAGCCGTCGAGCTCACGACCCGCCGGGACGGGATCGCCAATGGCGAGTTGCCGGTGGCGCTGGCGCGCGTCTGGGGTATCCGGTCGATCCCGATCCGCGCCGGCTCGGCGGCAGCGCTCACCCCGCTGGGAACCCTCGATGCGGGCAAGTCCGGCATTCCGATCGGCATCTCCCAGTACTGGTTCGACTCGGGCTCGTGCGAATCCGGAGACAACTCGATCAAGTTCTATCCCACCGGATCCCTCGAAGGTTGCGCCGGCTGGCACACCTACACCGACGGACCGTCGAACGCGGCCTTGCTCGGCCGCATCATCGGCGGACTGGAGGACGGTTCGTTCTCGAGCCCCGAGACGACCGCGAGCGAGACCGCCTACAATTTCATCGGCGGTGCGGTCGCCGCCCGTTTCGACGACCTGCGCTCGCTTTACGACTCGAAGAAGGACGGGGCAGGCAACTGGACCGTCAACATCCCGGTCTACGAGTCCCCGGACTGCTCGAACCCGAACGGCTCCATCGTGATCGCCGGCTTCGCTCGCGCGACGGTCTACGAGGTGACGACGGCCCCGAGCCAGGCGATCAGCGCCAGAGTGGAATGCGGCATCTTCGACATCGGCGATCTCGGAAACGGCGGAGGCGGCAACGATTTCGGCACGCTGGTCGCGAGCCCCGTCATGATCCAGTAATCGCCGCCGCGGCCGGCCCGCGCTTCGCCCGCGGCTTCCGTCGCCGGTACCCGGGAATCCAGAATCCTGGACTGGCTGGGGAGGTCAGACGACTCCGCTGCGCCTGAGCTCCGCGATCTCAACTTGGCCGAGTCCGATCTCCGCAAGTACCTCGTCCGTGTGCGCGCCGAGCACCGGTGCAGCTTCGACCGCGACGGCGTCGGCGCCGCCCATCTTGATCGGCATTCCCGGAACCTCCATGCGGCCTCGCACGGGATGCTCGATTTCCACGAGCATCCCGCGCGCGCGCAGGTGCTCGCTCGCAAAGAGGTCGGCGGTGTCCATCACGGCGCCGCACGGGACGCCGGCTTCGGCGAGAAGGCGCATCGCTTCGAACTTGTCGTGCCGCATCGTCCAGTCGGAGATCATCGCGGTGATTTCGTCCCAGTAGTTGCCGCGCATCATCTGCATCTCGTAGTCGGCGTGGCCCTTGAGGTCGCCGCGACCGATCGTCTCGAGCAGAGCGTGCCACATGCGCGTCGTCGAGATCATCATGTAGACGTAGTCGTTGGGGCCGCCGCCTTTCGTCGGGTAGAGGTCCGTCGGGCACAGCAGGCCCATGCGATTGCCGTAGCGCGTCGCCGGCATGCCGCCGGTCAGGTAGTGGCCCATCAGCGCCGAACGCATGAAGTTGAACATCGCATCCTGCATCGACACTTCGACCGACTGGCCGCGGCCCGTGCGCAGCCTCTCGATGTAGGCTGCGAGCACCGCCATGCCGAGATGCACGCCCGCACCACTGTCGCCGAACGTGACGCCGGGCTTGAGCGGCGGCGTCTCGGGCGTTCCCGTCACGGCCAGCACCCCGCCCGTCGCCTGCCCGATCATGTCGAAGCTCTTGTAATCCGCCCACGGCCCCCACGAACCGAATCCCTTCACGGAGGCATGGATGATGTCCGGCTTGATCGCCTTCAGCGCTTCGTAGCCGAAGCCGAGTTCCTCGAGCACCCCGTTCGCGTAGTTCTCCGCAACGACGTCTGCACCCGCGATGAGCTTTCTCAGCAGCTCGCGCCCGCGCTCCTGCTTGAGATCGAGCGTGACCGAGCGCTTGTTGCCGTTGAACATGAGGAAGTAGATCGAGTCGGCGTCGGGCCGTTCGGAGATCATCCGGCGGCCGGGCTCGCCGCCGGGAGGCTCCACCTTGATCACGTCGGCACCGAGCCAGGCGAGAAGCTGGGTGCAGGAGGTCCCTGCCTCCCACTGGGTGAGATCCACGATGCGGATTCCGTCGAGTGCTGCCATCGGTCCCTCCGCGAGACACGCGCCGCGAAGAACTTCCGGGCGCGGGCCAGTGAATAACGGGTTCCCGCCTCGCGCGCGAGATTCCGCACCCGTCACGGTCGCCGGCCGTGCACTCGAGAAGTCCAACCGGCCCCTCCTGCTGCCCTCCAAGCGGACCTTGCCGGGAGGGCTGCCTTTCTCGTAGATCTGGGAGATGGGCGACACGGACGACGTCTTCTTTCCCGATACCGGCCGGCACGGAACAATGGCCGACTTCGTCGAGCGCTTCCGTACGATCTGGGAGAACCCCCAGGCCCACCTCGATCATTTCCTCGACTTCCTGAGCCCCGACATCCGCCTCGTCGCACCCATCGTCGGAAGGACGGTCGGTCGCGAAGCCGGCTACCGCGCGTTCCGAGACGCGTTCGACGTGCTGCCCGACATGCACGGTGTCGTGCACGGCTGGTCGGCGAGCGGCGGCGTGCTCTTCATCGAGATGGACTTCATCGCGACGATCGCGGGCCGGCGCACGGTCTGGCACAACGTCGACCGGTTCACGTTCGAGGGCGGGCTTGCCGTCGAGCGACGGGCGTTCTTCGACCCTCTGCCGCTGCTTGCGGGCTTTGCGAGGCGCCCGTCGGGCTGGGTGCAGCTCCTCAAGCTCGCGACGCAGACCCGCACCGGATCGTGAGCTCGCTCGAGTCCGGCTAGACCGGATCGCCCTGCCCTCCCCCGTCCGTCTGTACCCGCGCGCGGTTTTCCCACATGATCGGCCGACGGCATCCGGCCGTTACACGAGGGAACCCGTCAATGGCTCAGTTCGGATACGAGGCATGGCTCACCATCGCCGTGCTCGTGGTGGTCTTCACCACGCTTGCCGCCACCGCGATCGCGCCCGACGTCGTCATGATGGCCGGCCTCATCACTCTCCTGCTCGGCGGCGTCCTCAATCCCAAGGAAGCCCTGTCGGGCATGTCCAACGAAGGCATGATCACGGTCGGCATCCTCTACGTCGTCGTGGCCGGTCTTCAGCAGACCGGCTGCATGGCGCTCGTCGCTTCGCGGCTGTTCGGACGCCCCACGGGTGTCAACGACGCGCAGGTCCGCATGATGATTCCCGTCGCCACGATCAGCGGGTTCATGAACAACACTCCGCTCGTTGCGATGATGCTGCCGGTCGTCAGCGACTGGGCGAAGAAATTCCGCATCCCGGTCGGCAAGCTCATGATGCCGCTGTCGTTCGCGACGATCCTCGGCGGCCTTTGCACTATGATCGGCACCAGCACGAACGTGATCGCAGCGGGACGTCTTCGCGACAAGCTAGCGACCGGCGAGATTCAGGGCGACGCGAAGGGCATGTTCACGATCACGTGGGTCGGTCTTCCGGTCGCCATTGCCGGCATCGCCTACATGCTGGTCGCGAGCCGCTGGCTGCTCCCGGATCGCAAGCCCGCGATCGCGACCAGCGACGACCCGAAGCAGTACACCGTCGAGATGATCGTGGATGCGACCGGTCCCATCGTCGGACAAACCATCGAGGAAGCAGGGCTCCGCCACCTCGCGTCCATGTATCTCGCGGAGGTGGACCGCCGGAACGAGGTGATTGCGGCCGTGAGCCCGACGCTGCGCCTCGAAGCCGACGACCGGCTCGTCTTCGTCGGCGTCGTCGACTCGGTGCTCGAGCTGCAGCGCATCCGCGGCCTCAGCCCCGCCACCAACCAGGTCTTCAAGCTGGAAGGTCCGCGCTGGCAGAGGATCCTCATCGAGGCCGTGGTCTCGGACAAGTGCCCGGTCGTCGGCAACACCGTGCGCGCCGGAAACTTCCGAAAGCTCTACAACGCGGTGATCCTCGCGGTGGGCCGCGGCCAGGAGCGCCTCCAGCAGAAGATCGGCGACATCGAGCTACGCGCGGGCGACGTGCTGCTGCTCGAGGCGCGCGCGTCGTTCGTCGAGCAGCAGAAGAACTCGCGCGACTTCTACCTCGTGAGCGCGCTCGAGGACTCGGCGCCGACGCGCCACCACAAGGCCTGGACGGCGCTCGCCATCCTCGCCCTGATGATCGTCTCTGCGACCGTCTTCGAGCAGGTACCGTGGTTCATGGAGCGCAACTTCTCGATGCTGCACGCGGCGCTGATCGCCGGTGGCCTGATGCTCGCGACGCGGTGCTGCTCGGTCGAAACCGCGCGCAAGTCGGTGGACCTCGAGTTGCTTCTGCTCATCGCCTCGGCCTTCGGCATCGGCAAGGCGATGGAAAAAACGGGGGTCGCAACGGCGATGGCGAACTCGATGCTGGGCCTCGCCCAAGGCGACGTATTCATCGCTCTCGTGGTTCTCTACGGAATGACGATGCTGCTGACCGAGCTGCTGTCCAACAACACGGCCGTCACGCTCATGTTCCCGATCATGATCTCCGCTACCCAGACCCTCGGGGTGGACTACATGCCATTCCTCGTCGCGATCACGATCGCGGCATCGTGCGGCTTCGCGACGCCGATCGGCTACCAGACCAACCTCATGGTGTACGGACCCGGCGGCTATCGATTCTCCGACTTCCTGAGGTTCGGCGGGATCCTGAATCTCATCGTGTGGGTGGTAACGATGCTGGTGCTGCCGATGGTGTTCGATCTCGGCAAGCGCTGACGCGCGGCCAGCGCAGATTCTCGTCGTCTCGCCGCGGCGCGCTCGACGCCGCCGTCGCGCCCGCCCACTCTCCTGCTCTTCTCCCGGCCGCACCTGCCGAATATTCCGCGCGCAGTTGCGAAGCCGTTGCTCGTCGCCGGCTCACGCTCCAGCGTGAAGCCGCGACTGGTGCCGGGAGGGCTTCCTATGCGACTTCAAAGAGTGACCGCGATTCTCGTGTGCGCGGCGAGCGTCGGCGGAATGTGGTCCGGATCTGCGCTGGGAGCGCCCACGTACTGCTGCGCCTCGAGCACGGTCGCAACGTCCGACACGTCCGACGCGCTGCGCGCGCTTGGGCGCGCAGTCGGCTCTGGCAAGCGCTGCCGGCCCGCGCGCTGCGACTGCAACGGCAGCGGCAGCGTGACCGTCACCGACGCGATCGGAATCCTCAAGGTCGCTGTCGGAGAGGGAAGCGGTTCCTGCTCGACCACGACGACGACGCTTCCGCCTCAGTGCGGGAACGACCGCGTGGATCCCGGCGAAGACTGCGAGCCTCCCCACAGTTTCTGCCGCGACGGCTGCAATCCGTTCACGAACCTCTGCGTGGATCTCATCTGTTCGGACGCCTGCACCTGCCCCCCGGCGCAGTGCGGCGACTTCATCATCGACGCGGGAGAAAGCTGCGACCCCCCGGGCTCTCCGTGCGGGACCGGAACGTGCGACGCCGGTTGCGGGTGCACGTCGACGCTCGCGAGATGACGGCGTTCAGAGAGTCCGCGGGTCCACCCGTGCCAGGTTTTCGGCCACGATAGCCACCAGTGCGCTCCGCTCCGCGGGCTCGGCGCTGCCCGCGCGGATGGCGGCGAACGTGCGCTCGCACTCCCTTCGCTTCGCATCGTCCCAGCTCGCCGTGGACAGCTTCGCGGCGTCGAGCGCTTCCTTGAGGCTCGCGGAATCGATCGTCGCTTCGTCGCGACGCGCGTGGGCCCTGCCGCTCACGTAAGCGAACGTTCCGATCGCGCGGTCGAGCAGGATCCACGGGAAATTGACCGCCGCGTAAGGTCCCACCTTCAGCATGCTGCCGCCGAGCGAGAGCTGGGCGATTCCGCCCGGAGCCTGGACCTTGAGCTCCGGCCGCTGCTTGCCGAACAGGAAAGCCCCAGCCGCACCGACGAAGCCGCCGATGACCGTCCCGGCGAGAAGCGTGTGTCCGGCGGTCAGCACGTCGAGGCCGGCACCCGCGACGGCGCCTCCGATGGCGCCGGCCGTGACGAGCTGGTTCTCGTCGAGTCCGAAAGCCTGCCAGGTCTCGTCGCTGAAGAGGCCGGCATCGAAGGGCAGCGACGCTTCGTCGCCGACCTTCACGCGCGAGTGACCGAACAGGCGAATGATCGCCTGGTGAGCTTTTCTCTCCCTGGCGGCCTGGGCTTCCACGAAGTCCCGCTTCAGCCTTTCTCCGAGGGCGTCGCGCTCCGCCTTCCCTTCCGGCATCGGCGCGCCGAGCGACAGTGCGAGCGAGTCCGCGAGCATGTCCACGACGATCCCCGCGCACTCGCCGATTCGCCTGTTCCAGTCTTCGCGGAAGACGGCGACGGCGCGCATGAGCTTCGGCTTCCACGCCTGCTCGATACCGGCCAGCGTCTCGAGAAGCTCGAGCCTGTCGGCGAAGGTGGCGCGGTGGGCGTCGAACTCGCGCACGGCATTGAAGTGGAGCCCGAGCCGGTTCCTCCACTCCGCAACGTGATCGTCCTCGCGGGTGCGGTTGATGATGGCGAGGCGCGGGCGGCCCGTCAGGCGCAGGATCTCCATCTCGGCTGCGTGAATGTCGAGAACCGGCTCGGAGCCGTCCACCACGTAGATGATGCCCGCGCCGTCGAGAATGGGCGCGAGCAGCAGGCACTCGGCGTCGAACTCGCCGCGCCCACGGTGAGCCGCGACGAAGTCGCGATAGACCGCAAGCGGCTCGCGCGCCTGGGCGGCAGCCTGCAACAGGGGAAGGGCTTCGCGCGCGTTCTGGAAACCGGGCGTGTCGTAGAACACGAAGAGATCGAGAAGATGGAAACGCCGGCACTCGACGGTTTCGCCCGGCATGGCACTGATGCGCACCTGGTCGTCTTCGGCGAGCGTCGAGACGACCGACGACTTGCCGTGATTCACCGCGCCCACGATCGCAAAGGTGGGAGTGGGTTCGCTCATGCCGCCCTCCACCGCTCGAGGCCGAGACGCAGGCCGTGGACGGCGTGGAAGCTGCGCCAGTGTGCGAATTCTTCGTCGCCGACCGGCGCGAGATCCTTCCCGCCCGCCGGCGTCGTGCCGGCAGGCGTCACGCCGGATCCAACGGCCCGGCCGAACAGCAGCACAACCGTCTCGGTTCGTCCGGCCGCCGCGGCCACTTTCTGGAGAGACAGCGCAATCGCCTTGATCGGCGAGCGCTGCGCCGGCACGGCCACCACCACACCGGCGAGACCGGGAGATTCAGTCGCGAGAGTCGCCAGCGCCTGCTCGTTGCCGCTCGGACGGTCGATCTCGAACGGAAGCACGTGCGCCGCTTCCCAACCGAACTGCGAACGCAGCCCTTCGGCGAGGACCGCTTCGGAGACGGCGAGCCCGTCGGCCACGAACACCACGCAACGACCCGCCGCGTGCACCGAAGCCGCCGCACCGACGGGCGGCACGACGAGCGAGCTGCCGTCCGGCGCTGCGTGCACGACGGGCCCGGTGAGACGCCGGTACAAGGCGTTGCATCCCGGATGGTCGAAAGCGAGCGCAGCAAGGGCCGAGCGCGATGCGGCCACCGCCGAGACGAGCAGCAGCATCCTGACGAGAAGTCCGTAGACGAGCACCGAGTAGAAGAGAAAAGGCCACCAGGAAGCCATCGCTTCCTGCGACAGCGGCGCGATGCCCTCGCTGTAGGAGAAGCGGCTCGCGACGACCTGCTCGAGGCTCGGATGCGCGTTCGGCAGGAAGCTCCACGGCGACGCGACGAGGTGAACGAGCTGGTAAGCCTGCTCGGGTCCCGCGCGAAGAGTCGATTGCCAGCCGAAACCCACGTCGCTCAGCGCGACGTGAGCAAGCAGCGTCGCGAGCACGCCTGCGTTGAAGCAGACACCGAACGTCTGGGTCACGACCGCCGCGGGCCACGCGGCTGCCGCACCGTAGATCTCGCGGCGGTGCCCGATCGACGCGAGAAGCTCGCGCACGTGTTCGCGCTGCTCGCCCGGAAGGCGGCGAAGGCCGGCGCCGAAACTCCAGACGAGCGCCGCGGCGAGGTTGG
>CAYYVZ010000007.1:21792-25827 GCA_964475235.1 uncultured Myxococcales bacterium
CAAGGCGCCGCGCGATCCAGAACACGAGGCTCGCTGCGAGGACGAGCCACTGGATGCCGACGGTGGCGGCGAAGAACCACGCGACGTTGACGGGTTCCGCGCCGCGGTAGTAGAGCAGCGCGGCGGCGACGCTCGCGCCGACCGCCAGACCGGCAAGTGTCGCCGCGAAGAGCAGTGCCTGGCGTCCAGCCTCGAATCGTCTTCCGGGAAGCGCTTCGCTTCGTGCTTCGCGCCGGGCTTCGAGCCAGAGCCGGAAGACGCTACGGCGGTCGTTCGCCTCTACGACGGGGGCGATCCGTTCGCTGTAGATCGCGCGATCCCTCTCGCGAACGACGGCTTCGTCGGCCGCCGCATCGGCCGCCAGCAGGACCTCGAAGTCGAGGAGGTCGGCGATGGTCCACGAGGCAGCGCGAGGCACGGACAACAGATAGAGGCGGGGCGGGCCAATGTCAGCCTGCGCCGCTCGCCGTCGGCTGGATGCGACCAGTTTGCCCGCCGAGCCGTCCCCGACCGCGCTAACGAGCCGGTCGCTTCCTGGGGGATCTCGACGCGCCCTTCTTGCGGTCGTGGGCAGCCACGTACGCATCGAGCAGGTTCCGGATCATGCGCTGGTATGGGGTTCCGGAATCGGCGGCATGGGCCTTGAAGAAATCGATGCTGCGCTGGCTGAGCGTGATGGTGACTTTCACGCCCTCTTCGCGGAACACGAGCTTGTCGGGAGGAGGCAGGAAGTCGGGAATCACGCGAGGGTTCCCGATGTCCTCGTCAGTGTATTTTCTTTTCCCGCTCATAAATCTCCCTGCCCTTGCGCCAGTAGCCTGCGCCGAAAATTCGAATCACACCGTTCCGCCAGGTAAAGCGCACCGTGAGAACCTCGCCGGCCACCAAGCCGAGACAAAACAGTCGCTCCTCGTCGCGCGCGTGCGCAACATCCTCCGAGATGACTCGATGAGGGTCGGAGAAGGCGTACTGCGCCTCCTCGAACGACACGCCGTGCTTCAGACGATTGATCGCGTCCTTGACGGGATCCCACTCGAACGTCGCTCGCTCCACGCGGGCAAGCTACTAGCGTCCAGGGAGACCCGTCCATACCACCGTATGTATAATCATATGGGCCGGTTGGGAAGCGCCATTCGTCCCGTGCGATTCCCTTCGCCTCTTGGCCCGCGCTAGCCGCACGAAGCGGATTGCGACTGCCCCGGCCTCGGGCGAAGGAGGGGCGCCATGAAACGACGCACTCTCGCCTGGCTTCTCGGCATGGCACTCTTGCTGCCCGCCCTTGTGCCGCCGGGCTCGACGTACGATCCGGCGCCTCTCCTCGCGAGTCTCTCTGCGTCCGTCATGCCGGTCACTCCCGGACCGCTGCGTGGTCCGGGATCGGTCCTCGTCACCAACGTACGCCTCACGGGCTCTCCAGCCGTAACCTCGCTGCGCATCGAGAACGGACGCATCACGGCCATCGGCAGCGCCGCCGGAAGCGATCTGCCGGTCCTCGACGGCGGCGGCCGTTACGCGATACCCGGCCTCTTCGACGCGCACGTGCACCTGACGCTGGCGCCGGGCGCAGCGCTTCGCGGTGACGACGCCGCGACGACCGCGGAACTGCGCGCGCAGCACATGCGTGCGTATCTCGCATGCGGCGTCACGAGCATCTTCGACACCGCCGGTGACGACCGCATCGCCTTGGAAGTCCGCGCAAAGCTCGCGGCCGGCCATGCGGGGCCGCGCTACTTCGCGCTCGGCCCGCCGGTGGCCGCACGCGACGGCTACGTCGCCGATCTCTTTCCTCCCGGGTTCTCGGATGCGGATGCCGGCCTGGTCGCGGGCCACCTCGATCGCCTCGTCGCGATGAAGGCCGACGGCGTGAAGGTCCCCCTCGAACCCGGCATGCTCGCGCCGATCTGGAACGTGCTCGGCGGCGGCGTGCTCGACGCGATCCGCACGGGTGCGGCCGAGCGCCGCCTGCCGATCTACGTGCACGCGCTCTCGGAAGCGATGTACGAGCTCGGGCTCGACCTGTCCCCGCACGCATTCGTCCATCCTCCCGAAACGATCGAGGCCTCGACGCTCCAGCGTCTCGCGAATTCGAAAACGTACGTCGTGACGACTCTGTCGGCCTACGACGTCCAACGCGACCTCATGCGTCCGGAAGTGTTCGCCGACGCGCAGGGAACGCTCGTGATTCCGCCGCTCGAGCTCGAGACGCTGCGCAGCCGCGAGATGCAGCTTCGCTACATGGTCGAGATGGTCGGCGAGAATCTCCCGTTCGTTCCCGGTCGATACCGCGACTTTTTCGGGTGGATCGGTCTTTCGTCGCTGGGACAGGCAGCGCTCGCATCGGAGATGGACGCGCGCATTGCGCGGACGAAGAGCACGTTGCTGGAGCTTCACCACGCCGGTGTTCCGCTCGTGCTCGGAAGCGACGCGGGCAACTGGCCGGTGTTCCCGTTCTTCTTCCACGGGCCGACCACGTGGCGCGAGATCGCTCTGCTGGAGGCCACCGGCCTCACGCCGCGCGAGACGCTCGACGCGGCGACGATCCAGGCAGCGCGCATGCTGGGCGTGGATGACGAGCTGGGCAGCATCGAGGTGGGAAAGCGCGCGGACGTCCTGCTGCTCGACCGCGATCCGATGGAGGGGCTGGCCAAGGCGATACCCTCGCTCCACACCGTGATCGCCGATGGGACGGCGCGTACGAAGGAAGAGTGGATGGGGTTGCGATAGGTGGCCAGGTGGATCGCGGCTCCGAGCGCCGGCCGCTGGGCATGGCCTTCGATCCTGCCGAGTCGTCAGCGCCGCACGCAGACCCCGCGCTCGTCGAGGTACTGCTTCACCTCGCCGATCGAGTACTCGCCGTAGTGGAAGATCGACGCAGCGAGCACCGCGTCGGCCTTTCCGATCGTGAGGCCCTCGAGCATGTGCTCCGGATTTCCGACTCCGCCTGACGCGATGACCGGGACCCCGACGGTCTCGGCCACCGCGCGCGTGAGCTCGCAATCGTAGCCGCCCTTCGTGCCGTCGCGGTCCATGCTCGTGAGCAGGATCTCGCCCGAGCCAAGCTCTTCCATGCGCGCGGCCCACTTCACGGCGTCGATGCCGGTCGGGCGACGTCCGCCGTGCGTGTAGATCTCCCAGCCCTCGTTCGTCGCGTCGTCCACGAGCAGCTCGGGATAGCGGCCGGCCCACGCGGGCTTGCCGCTGACGCCTCCTCCTTCTGCAGCCGAGGCGATGCGCGTCTGTCCGGCGCGCAGTCGAGCATCCACCGCCACCACGATGCACTGCGCTCCGAACGCGCGCGCGGCCGTGCCGACGAAGTCCGGATCGGCGACCGCCGCGGTGTTGATCGAAACCTTGTCCGCACCGGCCTTGAGCAACGTACGAACGTCGTCGACGGTGCGTACTCCGCCGCCCACCGTGAGCGGCATGAAGGCCTGTTCCGCAGTCTGGCGCACGACTTCGAGGATGATGCCACGCTTCTCGACGCTCGCGGTGATGTCGAGGAACGTGAGCTCGTCGGCGCCCTCCGCATCGTAGCGCGCCGCGCACTCGACGGGATCGCCCGCATCGCGGAGCCCGAGGAAGTTGACGCCCTTGACGACGCGGCCGTCCTTGACGTCGAGGCAGGGAATGATGCGCTTGGCCAGCATGCTCAGGCTCCGGCAGCTTCGAGCAGCGCAGGCAGCGTGACGGCGCCGTCATAGAGCGCGCGGCCGACGATGACGCCTTCGATGCCGCTCGACGCGACCTTGCGAAGCCGCGCGACGTCGTCCAGCGAATGCACGCCGCCCGAGGCCACGACCGGAATCGACAGCGCTTCGGCCAGCCGGGCGGTGGACTCGACGGAGACGCCCTTGCCGGTTCCGTCCCGGTCGATGTCGGTAAACACGATGCCCGCAGCCCCGCGCTGCTCCATGTCGCGCGCGAGCTCGATCGCATCGACATCCGTCGTCTCGAGCCAGCCCTGCACCGCGACCTTTCCTCCGCGCGCGTCGCTGCCGACCCTGCCGGATTCGATGCAGCGAACGAACCCGGCGG
>CAYYVZ010000007.1:25837-31971 GCA_964475235.1 uncultured Myxococcales bacterium
CGCGCGTCGATGCCGACCCACACCCGGCCCGGCCAGCGCGAAGCGGCGTCGCTCACGAGCTGAGGCTCGCGCACCGCGGCCGTCCCGATGATCACGCGCGTGAGCCCCGCCTGCAGCCAGCCTTCGATACCGGCGAGATCGCGAATTCCGCCGCCCAGCTCGGTGATCGCACGGCCGCGCGCGGCCGCGCGGATGCCGTCGACGGGCCCGCGGGGGGGGTAGGTGGCGGCGCGCGCGCCGGCGGGGGGCACGGTGGTGTTAGCGCGCGCGCCGGCGGTGAGCCAGCGCTCCGCCATGGCCGCGGGATCGTCGGCGAAGACGGTCTCGCGCGCGTAGTCGCCCTGGACGAGGCGTACGCAGCGGCCGCCGCGGATGTCGATGGCTGGCAAAATCAACATGTCGTCATCTCGATCGTTCTGCGCCCGGTTTCGCGGACGTGAAGAATTCAGGCCGCGCGCCGCTCCGCCACCAGACGGACGAAGTTGCGCAGGATGTGGAGCCCGGTTGCCTGGCTCTTCTCGGGGTGGAACTGCGTCGCGAAGATGTTGCCGCGCCAGGCGCTCGACACGAAGTCGACGCCGTACTTCGTGGTGGTCGCCACGATCGACGCGTCGGTGGTCTCCACGTAGTACGAGTGCACGAAGTACACGCGCGCGCCGTCCGCGATGCCTTCGAGGTGAGGAGCGCGCCGGCGGATGTCGAGCCCGTTCCATCCCATGTGCGGCACCTTGAGCGAGCGGTCGTCGGGCTCGAAGCGTCGCACGCGGCCCTTCAGGATGCCGAGGCCCTCGACGCGCCCGAACTCGTCGCTCTCCTCGAAGAGGATCTGCATGCCGACGCAGACGCCGAGAAAAGGCTTCTCGGATGCGGCGGCCGCACGCACGCACGATTCGAGGCCGGCAGCGCGCAGGTTGTCCATGCAGTGCGCGAACGCACCGACTCCCGGCAGCAGCACGGCGTCCGCGCGGTCGATCTCGGCGGCCGACGACGTCACGCGCACGTCCGCACCGACGCGTTCGAGCGCCTTGGACACGCTGCGCAGGTTGCCCACGCCGTAGTCGACGACTGCGATCATGCTTCCACGATGGGACCCGGTCCCGGTCTCCTCATCCGTCGAGCGAGCCCTTGGTGGACGGAACCCCGTCGGTGCCGATGTCCGTGGCGCAGGCCATGCGAAGCGCCTTCGCGAAGGCCTTGAACGTCGCCTCGATGATGTGGTGCGGGTTGCGGCCGTAGCGCACGTTCACGTGCAGGTTCATGCCCGCCGTCGTCATGAGGGCCTGGAAGAAGTCCTCGACGAGGCCGACGTCGAACGTGCCGACGCGCTGGGGCTTGAGCCCCACGTTGTAGACGAGGTAGGGCCGTCCGCTCAGGTCCACCGTCACCGCGACGAGGGCTTCGTCGAGCGGCGACTCGAAGTGACCGAACCGATAAATGCCCGCCTTGTCGCCGAGCGCACGGCGCAGCGCCTCGCCGATCGCGAGGCCGACGTCCTCGACCGTGTGGTGGTCGTCGATGTGCGTGTCGCCGCTGGCCTCGATCGCAAGCCCGATGCCGGAGTGACGCGAGAGTGCCTCGAGCATGTGGTCGAGGAAGGGCACGCCCGTCTCGATCCGATAACCGGGCTCACCGATCGCGAGGCGTACCGAGATGCGCGTCTCGCTCGTTTCGCGCAGCACCTCGGCGCGGCGAACCGCCGGCGCGGCGGCGGCGCGCTTCGACGACGCGCTCCGGCGCGCGGGAGCCGCGGACTTGGCCGAGCCCTTGCCCGCGTTCCTGCTCCTGGTCTTGCGCGCCTTGCGCGGAGCCGCACCGGCGGCTTCCACTGCAACCTTGTCCGCGGCTTTCCTCGAGCCTTTGCTGCCTTTCTTTTTCGTCGTGGCCATTGAGTTCCTTGCCGGCTTTGCCGCCGTCAGCGCGACCTGGGCTTCTTCATTCTGCGAAGGACCGCGAGCCCGTGCGCTTCGAGGCCCTCGGCCGTCGCCAGCGCGGTGACGGTGGGCGCGAGACGGTCGAAGCCGCTGCGATCCACCTCGATGATACTGGTTCGCTTCACGAAGTCATAGACGCCGAGCGGCGACGAGAAGCGCGCGGCGCCTCCTGTCGGCAGGACGTGGTTCGGGCCGGCCGCGTAGTCGCCGACCGGCTCCGTGGTCATCGCGCCGAGGAACACGGCCCCGGCGTTGTGGAGCAGCGGCAGCAGCTTTCTCGGCGACCTGGTAAAGACCTCGAGGTGCTCGGGGGCGATCTCGTCGGCGAGCTCGCACGCCCGCTCGAGGCTCGAAACCACGAGGATGGTGCCAAAGCGCTCGAGGGAACGCGCCGCGATGGTCGCGCGCGAAAGCCCGGCGCACTGGCGCGCGACCTCGACGGCGACGGCCCGCGCGTGCTCGAGACTCGTCGTGATGCAGATCGACGCGGCGAGCTCGTCGTGCTCGGCCTGCGCGAGCATGTCGGCCGCCACCCACTCCGGTTCGGCGGCCCCGTCGGCAATGATGAGGACCTCGCTCGGCCCGGCGACCATGTCGATGTCCACTTCGCCGAACACGAGACGCTTGGCCGTGGCCACGTAGATGTTTCCGGGCCCCACGATCTTGTCGACGCGAGCGACGGTCTTCGTTCCGTAGGCGAGCGCACCGACCGCCTGGGCACCGCCGATGCGCAGCACGCGCGTGGCGCCGGCGATCTGCGCGGCCGCGAGCACCGCATCGCGGATTCCATCCTTCGACGGAGGCGTGACGACGGTGATCTCGCCGACGCCCGCGACCCTGGCCGGCGCGATGTTCATCAGCACGCTCGACGGGTACGCCGCCTTCCCGCCCGGCACGTAGACTCCGGCGCGGGCGAGCGGCGACAGGCGCATGCCCGTGCGAATGCCCGGCTCCTTCTTCTCGAAGCTCTTCTCGCGCTCACGTTCGTGGAAGGCGCGAATACGGGCGTGCGCGGTCTCGAGCGCAGAGAGGACGTTCTTCGGTACGCGCTTCCTCGCGGCGGCGATCTCTCTCGCCGGGACTTCGAACTGCGCGGGCGCGAGGCGCACGCCGTCGAACTCCTTCGTGAAGCGCGCGACGGCGGCGTCGCCTTCCCTGCGGACCGCCTCGAGGATGCGGCGCACGGCCGCCTCGACGCCGGCCGGACCTCGTCCGCGCGCGGCGAGACGCGCGAGCTGCCGGGCGGCGGCGCGCGAGCCGTCGAGGAGGGGCGTCAGGTTCGCGGTCGGCCCGCTGGATGCTTTCTTCCTCGTCATACGTCCGTTCCCATCGATTCGCGTTTCACGTTGGCACCGAGCGCGGCCAGCTTCTCGTCGATGTGCTCGTAGCCGCGGTCGAGGTGATAGATGCGCAGCACCTCGGTGCGTCCCTCGGCGGCGACGCCGGCGAGCACCAGGCACACGCTCGCACGAAGATCGGTCGCCATCACGGGCGCGCCCGAGAGCTTCTCGACGCCGCGCACCGCGGCGTGTCCGCCCGGCAGCACGTGAAGATCGCCGCCCATGCGCGAAAGCTCGCTCACGTGCATGAAGCGGTTCTCGAAGATGCGCTCGTGCACCTCGGCCGCGCCGTCGGCGAGGCAGAGCAGGGCCGTCCACTGGGCCTGGAGGTCGGTCGGAAAGCCCGGGAACGGTGCCGTCACGATGCTCACGGGCTTCGCCCTCTGCGTCATGCGCGCGCGAATTCCCTGCGGATCGATGTCGATGCGGCAGCCGGCCTGCATGAGAGCCTCGAGCAGGCTCTCGAGGTGATCGGCTCGCGCGCCGCGCACGTACACGTCGCCGCTCGTCATCGCAGCGCCGATCAGGAACGTGCCCGCGACGATGCGGTCCGGAATCACCGCGTGCTTCATGCCGCCGAGTTTCGGGACGCCTTCCACTTCGAGGACGGACGAGCCGGCACCCGTGATTTTCGCGCCCATCTTTCCGAGCGCTTCGGCGAGGTCGACGATCTCGGGCTCGCGCGCGGCGTTCTCGATGCGCGTCTTTCCTTCGGCGAGCGAGGCCGCCATCAGCACGTTCTCCGTCGCGCCGACCGAAGGCATGTGAAAGATCACGTGCCCGCCCTTCAGCTTCTTCGCCTTGGCGTCGGCGTAACCGCCCCAAAGCTCGACCTTCGCGCCGAGGCGCTTCATGCCTTCGAGGTGGATGTCCACCGGGCGCGAGCCGATCGCACAGCCGCCGGGCCGCGAGACGTGCGCGCTGCCGAAGCGCGCGAGCAGCGGCCCCATCGTGAGAAACGACGCGCGCATGCGGCGCACCAGCTCGTACGGCGCCTCGAAGCCCTCGATGTCGCCGCACTGGACGACGATTTCGCCGGGGGCCGGGCGCTCGACGCGCGCGCCGAGGCTCTCGAGGAGCTTGGTCGTGGTGCGGATGTCGGCGACGTCGGGAACGTTCGTGAGGTGGCACGGCTCGTCGGTCAGAAGGCACGCGAACAGCAGCGGCAGCGCGGAGTTCTTGGCGCCTCCCGCTTCCACTTCGCCTTCGAGGCGGCTCGGTCCTTCGAGTACGAGCTTGTCCATCGTCCCTTTTCTGTGCCGGTCAGGCCGGCCGCCGGCCGGTCACGACCCGGTCCAGCCCTGCGAGGTCGCGCTTCACCACCACCGCGTCGTAACCGCGGCGCACGAAACAGTCGCGCACGAGCGCCGACTGCGTACCCACTTCCACGATGAGAGATCCGCCGGGCGCGAGAAGCTCGAACGCATCCTCGACGAGGGGCGCCGTCACGTCCATGCCCTCGGCACCGGATTCGAGCGCCCACCTGGGCTCCCACTCGCGTACTTCGGGCGCCAGCGTCTTCATCTCGCCGCTGCGCACGTAGGGCGGGTTCGACGCGATCACGTCGAATGCGCCGGTGCCGGCGAGCGGAGCACAACCGTCCCCGTTGCGGAACTCGATGCGGCCGTCGACTCCGTGACGCGCGGCGTTCGCCGGCGCGATCTCGAGCGCGGCCTCCGAACGATCGGTGGCGATCACGCGCGCCTCCGGCATTTCCTTCGCGATCGCAACGGCGATCGCGCCCGAACCGGTACCGACGTCGGCGACGAGCGGCGGACGGCCGTTGCCGACGCGCGTGCGCAGCGCATCGACCGCCAGCTCGACGACCAGCTCCGTCTCCGGCCGCGGCACGAGCACGCGGCGATCGACGGCGAAGTCGAGGGACCAGAACTCGCGCCGCCCGGTAATGTAGGCGACCGGCTCGCGGGCGGCACGGCGCCGGACGAGCTCGCGGTACTTGTCGACCTCGGGGGCCGCCATCGGCTGCTCGAAGTTCGTGTAGATCTGCGTGCGTGTCAGGCCGAGCACGTCGGCGAGCAGAAGCTCGGCGTCGAGGCGCGCGTTGTCCACGCCCTTCGAAGCGAGGAAGGACGCCGTCACCTGCACGTAGCCGAGCAGCGTGCGCGGGCCCTTGTCCGCGGCGCCGCTCACAAGAGAGCCTCCGCCTTGAGGGCCTCGGCCTGGTAGTGCGCACGCAGCGCCGACAGCATCGCGTCCATGTCGCCGAGCATGAACGCATCGAGCGAGTACAGCGTCAGGTTGATGCGGTGATCGGTGACGCGGTTCTGCGGGAAGTTGTACGTACGGATGCGCTCCGACCGGTCGCCCGAGCCGACCATCGCCTTGCGATCCGCGGAAATCTCCGCGTGCCGCTTGGCCTCCTCCATCTCGAAGAGACGCGAACGCAGCACCTTGAGGGCCTTGGCCTTGTTCTTGTGCTGGCTCTTCTCGTCCTGGCACGTGACGACCAGCCCCGACGGGATGTGGGTGACGCGCACGGCCGAGTCGGTCGTGTTCACCGACTGGCCCCCGGGTCCCGACGAGCGATACACGTCTACGCGGACGTCCTTGTCCTCGATCTTCACGTCCACCTCTTCCGCTTCGGGAAGCACGGCGACCGTGACGGCGGACGTGTGAATGCGGCCCTGCGCTTCCGTTTCCGGAACGCGCTGCACGCGGTGCACGCCGCCCTCGAACTTGAGGAGCCCGTAGGCATCCTTGCCCGAGATCATGAGGATGGCTTCCTTGACGCCGCCCTTGGCGCCCTCGCTGGTGCTCATCATCTCGGTCTTGAGGTTGTGCTCCTGCGCGTAGCGCAGGTACATGCGAAGGAGGTCGCCGCCGAAAAGCGCGGCCTCGTCGC
>CAYYVZ010000008.1:0-31396 GCA_964475235.1 uncultured Myxococcales bacterium
CGGTGATCCGGCCGTACTGCCTAGTCGCGCGGCGGTTCAGGCGCCGGGAGCCCGCAGGCGTGCGATTACCCGCTTCACCGGCGCGATCGCCGCTCGCCTTACTGCCGCAACGCCGGCTCGTAGCCCCACGGCAGGTTCACCTGCTTGGACTCGAGGTAGGCGCGCAGTCCTTCGGGTCCGAGCTCGCGGCCGACGCCGGAGTTCTTGAAGCCGCCGAACGGCGAGCCGAACTCCATCATGAACCCGTTGACGGTGTAGACGCCGGTGCGCACGCGGCGCGCGACGTCGAGGCCGCGGTCCACGTTCGCCGTCCACACCGAGCCCGCCAGCCCGTATTCCGAGTCGTTCGCGATCGCGACGGCGTCGGCCTCGTCTTCGAACGGGATCAGCACGAGCACCGGCCCGAAAATCTCCTCGCGCGCCACGCGCATCGAGTTGGTCACGCCGGTGAACAGCGTCGGCTCGACGTACCAGCCTTTGGGCTGCGCCGATGGGCGGCCGCCGCCGACGGAAACCTTCGCGCCTTCGTCGCGGCCGATCTTGATGTAACCCTCGATGCGGTCGCGCTGGCGCGAGGAAACGACGGGGCCGCACTCGGTCGTCGGATCCATCGGATCGCCGACGCGCATCGCGCCGACGGCCGCGGAGAGCTTCTCGGCCACTTCGGCGTAGCGCGATCGCGGTGCCAGGATTCGCGTCTGGCCGACGCAGGCCTGGCCGTTGTTCATGATGGCGCCGCCCATGAGGCCCGGAATCGCCATGTCGAGGTCGGCGTCTTCCATCACGATGCAGGCGGACTTGCCGCCGAGCTCGAGCGTGACGCGCTTCAGGCTTTCGCCGCAGACCGAGGCGATGCGCCGGCCCGCCGCCGTCGATCCGGTGAACGAGACCTTGTCGACGCCCGGATGGCGCACGAGGTACTCGCCGACCTCGCGGCCGGCCTGCACGACGCTAACGACGCCTTCGGGAATTCCCGCGGCGATGCAGGCTTCGGCCAGGATGTACGCATCGAGCGGCGTCTCGGGCGCGGGCTTGATGACGATGGTGCAGCCGGCAGCGAGCGCCGGCGCGAGCTTCAGCATGATCGTGAAGAGCGGGACGTTCCACGGGACGATGGCGGCGACGACTCCGACCGGCTCGTGGCGCACGAGGCAGGGACCCATCATGCCCTGCCTCAGCTCTTCGAACGCGTAGTCGCGCGCGAGGCCGGTGAAGTAGTCGAGCACCATGTTGGCGGCCATCGCCTGGCCGAGGTTCGAGAAGCTGATCGGCGAGCCCATCTCGCGCGTGATCGTCTCGGCGATCTCTTCGCTGCGCGACTGGAGGATGGACGAGAGCTGGGCCATGTGGGCGGCGCGCTCGGCCGCGGGCATGCGCGGCCACGGGCCGTTGTCGAAGGCCTGGCGCGCGGCGGCCACGGCGCGGTCCACGTCGGCCTCGCGGCTGTCGGGCACCTTCGCGATGACCTCCTCGGTGTGCGGCGAGACGACCTCGATCGTCGCGCTGGAAGAGGGTGCGGTCCACTGGCCGCCGATGAAGAGCTTGTCCTGGATCTGCATGGTCTCGGTCGTCTCCCTGATGGTCTGGGCCCGGTCGGCGCCGGGCCTCACGCCGTGTAGCGCGGAACCCGTCCCGGCCAAAATCCGAACGATCGTTTGTTGGCGGAAATCGGGGACGGATCCCGATTTCGCGAACGGCCGACCGTCGGCGCGGGATTCGCAGGAGCGCGAAATCGGGATCCGTCCCCGATTTCCTCTACTGGCTCAGGATTTCGACGGCTGCGGAGTGGGTGCGTTCGTCGCCGGCCATGACGACGCGGCCGTCGCTTTCGAACGTGAGGGCCTTGCCGTGCCAGTCCGTGATGCGGCCGCCGGCGCCTTCGGCGATCGGCACCAGCGCCGCCCAGTCGTGGACCTTGAGGGTGGACTCCACGACGAGGTCGATCCAGCCGCTCGCCGCCAGTCCGTAGTTGTGGCAGTCGCCGCCGAACAGCGGATACCGCACCTTCGTGCGCAGCCGGTCGAACGCCGCCGCGTCCGCGCCCGTGAACATGTACGGCGACGTTGCGTAGAGAAGCGCGTCCTCGAGCCGCCCGCAGCGGCGCGTGTAGCACGGCATGTCGTTGTGCGTGGTCGGCCGGCCGTCGATTCCCACCCAGCGGTCGTCCACCGCCGGACAGTCGATGACGCCGAGCACCGGCACGCCGTCGCGGCACAGCGCAATCAGCGCGCCGAACAGCGGCCGTCCGCTGATGAAAGCCTTGGTGCCGTCGATCGGGTCGAGCACCCACACGTGGCTCGCGCCCGGCCGGTCGCTGCCGTGCTCCTCGCCGATGATGCCGTGTTCGGGAAACACGTCGCGGATGCGCTCGCGCATGAGCCGTTCGCACTCGCGGTCGGCGATCGTGACTGGACTCGTATCGGCCTTGGTGTCGGTCACGTAGTCGTTGCGGAAGAACCGCATCGACACGCTGCGTGTGATTTCGGCGAGGTCGTAGGCGAGCGCGGCGAAGTGCTCGAGATCGTGAGCCGGCTTGGAACGCCGGGCCAAGTTACTCGCCCATGAAGGCGAGCTGGATGCCGCCGAGTGGAGTAGGCATGCCCGTAATGCGGCCGCCCTGCACCGCGCGATGCGGCTCGCCCACCTCGACGCCCGCGCCGCTGAGGAACGCGACCGTCGCGTCGAGGTTCGTGCTCTCGAACGCGACGCCCCACGGACCGCCGGTGATGCGGCCCGGCGACTTGTCGCCCGGAGCCGGCGCGGCGGGCTTGGCCGGCCCGACGATTTCGAGCAGGGAAGTGCCGGCCTTGAGGAAGGCGTAGTAGCGGTCGTTCATCGCCGAGGTGCGGCCCTTGAGGCCGAAGTGTTTCTCGTAGGTCTGCGCCGCTGCTTTCGACGCGCTGACCTGCAGGACGAGGTGGTCGAGCTTCGTGATGAGGTTGGCGTGCGAGGGCGCGGGCCCGAACTCGGCCCTCGGCTTCTCCAGCCAGGTGGCCGCGGCCGGCGTCAGCTCCATCGGAAGCTGCACGATCTCGTCGTTCCAGTCTTCGCACTCGGCGTGGAACTCGCTGCCGGCGAGTTGGCCGATCGCGAGCGCCGAGCGGTGCGGCTCCGCGCAGTGCCACGTCCATCCGAAGAGGCCTGCGCCGAGGATGAGCCGCGAGCGAACGAGGTCGGGAGCGGCGCCCGTCGTTTGCGCATCCGCGGCGACGAAGCGGATGCCGCCGGCTTCGAGCTCGATGTGGGCGGCCTGGCAGCCTTCCCACGTGTAGGGTTCGCTGACGGCGAAGCCGAGCTTGCGCCATGCCTTCACCGTGGGGCCGAGCGACGGTACGGCGGCGAGCGCGAAGCCGATTGCATCGACGACTTGCTCGGCCGGAACGCGGCGCGACCGCGTCGATGCGGCCGTTGCGGTCCTGGCCGCCGCTTTCGCGGGTGCTTCTTCCTTCGCTTCGGCTTCGGCGGCAGTCGCGGCGGCCGCGGCCTTCTCGGCCTCGGCTTCCTTCGCCTTGCGCTTTCGCGACTTGAAGAAAGGCAGCTTCATCGATTCGGAAGTCGCAGGCGGCGTCGCTCGCGAGACCCCTTCGCGCGCGGGCGCAGCCCGATTGACTGCCGCGATGTAACTCTTTACCCAGCGCAAAGACAAGGAGCTGCAATGCGTCGCGAGGCGGCGGTTCGTGCCCGCAAGCGGCGACGGCGTGGGCCAATGTTCGGCGCGGCCGCCGCCCGCCGGAAGCGGCATGCGGACCTTCTCCGGGAGCTGCCCGTCAGAGCGAATCGACCTTGAGCGACGATCGTCTTCACGCAGCTTTCACCGACCTCCTGCATCGCCGCGGACATGCGGGCGCCGTCGTCGGGCCTCTCGAACCCCTGGCCGGCGGAGCATCGTGCCGCGTCTACGCCTTCGACCTCACGGAGAACGGATCGACGCGCCGGCTCGTGCTGCGCCTCGATTCGAGCGGGGCGACGCAGGGGACTCGCCGCGAGGAGTTCGCGCTGCTCGGTGCCGCCCGCCGCGCGGGAGTGACGGTGCCGGCCGTGCACCTCGACGGAAGCGAGGCCGACGGCCTCGGCGGCGCGTTCTTCGTGATGGACCTGGTGCGCGGCGAGGCGATCGCGCGCCGGCTGCTTCGCGACGAGCGCTACGCCGCCACGCGTGCGGCACTGCCCGGCCAGCTAGGCCGCGAGCTCGCGCGCACGCACGAGATCGACCTTGCCGGCGAGTCGCTCGCGTTTCTCGCTGCGCGCGCGCCGGGCGGCGACGACCCGCGCCGCTTCGCGCTCGCCGAGGTCGAGCGTTACCGCCAGATCCTCGATGCGTTCGCGGCCGACCAGCCGTATCCGCTGCTGCGACTCGCGGCGCGATGGCTGGCCGCGCACGCACCTGCCGTCTCCAGACCGGTGCTCGTGCACGGCGACTTCCGCGTCGGCAACGTGATGTTCGACGAGCAGGGCCTGACCGCCGTGCTCGACTGGGAGCTCTGCCACGCCGGCGACCCCGTCGAGGACCTCGGCTGGCTCTGCGTGAAGACGTGGCGCTTCGGCAACGACGCGCTCGCGGCCGGAGGGCTCTGCTCGCGCGAGGAGCTCGTGCGCCACTACGAGGCGGCCGGCGGAGCGCCGGTGTCGGCCGAGTCGCTCCGGTGGTGGGAGCTGTTCGGCAACTGGAAGTGGGCCGTCATCTGCCGCATGCAGGCCGAGCGCCACAAGGCCGGCAAGCGCCTCGACGTCGAGCTCGCCGCCATCGGCCGCCGCGTCGCCGAAACCGAGCAGGAAATCCTCGCCCTGCTGGAGTGAAACCCGGGACGGGTACAGGTTTCCGAAATTACGAAAACGGGGACGGATCCCGATATCGGGTTCGAGGCGAGCCGGGACTCGGGGACGGATCCCGATATCGGGTTGGCTCGATCCGGTAGAAGAACAATTCAACGGGAGAACGCGACGATGCAGGACAAGCCGACATCCATCGAGCTTCTCGAAGCCCTGGCCGTTTTCCTGCGCGAGGAAGTCGCGCCGAAGCTCGAGGGCGGGCTTCGCTTCAAGGCGATCGTCGGCGCGAACGTCGCAGGGGTCGTGGCACGGGAGATCGCCCTCGGGCCGGGCCAGGACCGCGCGCAGCTCGCCCGCCTCGCGTCGCTGCTCGGGGAAGAAGTCGCTGCCGTGGCGCCGGAGAGAACGGCGGAGCAGGTGCGCGCGTGGTCGTTCGAGCTTTGCCGCCGCATCGATGCCGGCGAGGCGGACGAGGGGCCGTGGCGCGCCGAGCTGCTAGCCCACCTTCGCGAGAGCGTCGGCGAGAAGCTCGCGGTCGACAATCCGAAAGCCGGCTGATTCGGGACGCCGAAGGAAGCGACAGAGCGGCTCGCGTTCTCCCTTCGAGCGAGACCGCAGAACGTGGAACGAAAAAGCGGCCCGGGGCTCTCGCCCGCGGGCCGCTTCTCTTTCCGGGAAAATCGGGATCCGTCCCCGATTTCAGGATTGCGAGGTCGGTCTCCCCGCTCGCCGGCTCGCGGCTCCCGTCCCCGATTTCGAAAACCTGTACCCGTCCCGGGTTTTCTCAGGAGGTGCCGAACTCCCAGCTGGAGAGGTACTTCTTCTGCTCGGGGGTGAGCTTGTCGATCATGATGCCCATGCCGGCGAGCTTGAGCGACGCGACGTCCTCTTCGATCTTGCGCGGCACGGCGTGCACACGCACGTCGAGCTTCGACTTCTGCGCCGCCTTCCACGCCCACTCGGCGGCCAGCGCCTGGGTCGCGAAGCTCATGTCCATCACCGAGGCCGGGTGGCCTTCGGCGGCCGCCAGGTTCACGAGGCGGCCTTCGGCGAGCAGGTAGACGCGCTTGCCGCCGGCGAGCACGTACTCGTCCACGCAGTGGCGCAGGTTCTTGTTGATCTTCTTCGCGAGCTTGGTCAGGCCCTTCACGTCGATCTCGATGTCGAAGTGGCCGGCGTTCGAGACGACAGCGCCGTCCTTGAGCAGCGGGAAGTGCTTCTCGGCGATCGTGTGCATGTTGCCCGTCACGCTCACGAAGATGTCACCCTCTTTGGCGGCCTTCGCCATCGGCATCACGCGGAAGCCGTCCATCGCGGCTTCGAGGGCCTTCATCGGGTCGACTTCGGTGACGATCACCTGCGCGCCCATGCCGGCCGCGCGCGACGCGACGCCGCGTCCGCACCAGCCGTAGCCGATCACGACGACGACCTTGCCGGCGATGAGGCCGTCGGTCGCACGGATGATCGCGTCCATCGTGGACTGGCCGGTGCCGTAGCGGTTGTCGAAGAGGTGCTTGGTGTCGGCGTCGTTGACGGCGACGACGGGGATGGTCAGGCGGCCGTCGGCCTCGAGGGCCTTCAGGCGGATCACGCCGGTGGTCGTCTCTTCCATCGAGGCGACGACGCGCGAGGCGTACTGCTTGTGGCTCGTGTGGAGCAGCGAGACGAGGTCGGCGCCGTCGTCCATGGTGAGGTTCGGACCGCTCTCGACCGCGATCTGGAGGTGGCGGTGGTAGGTCTTGGAATCCTCGCCGCGGATCGCCCACGTGGGGATCTTGTCGTCGATCGCGAGCGTCGCGGCGACGTCGTCCTGCGTGGACAGCGGGTTCGACGCGCACAGCGAAACGTCGGCGCCGCCGGCCTTGAGCGTGCGCATCAGGTTGGCGGTCTCGGCCGTCACGTGGAGGCAGGCCACCATCTTCGCGCCCTTGAGCGGCTTCTCCTTGCGGAAGCGCTCGGCGATCAGGTTGAGCACGGGCATGTCGCGCGACGCCCAGTCCACGCGCTTCTTGCCGGCCGGTGCGAGCTTCGCATCCTTGATGTCGTACGCTTCGTTCTTCTTCGCCATGGTTTTGTTCCGCGCGGCAGACGCCGCTTTTTTGTCATTCCGCGCGGCGGTCGCCGCTTTGCGGGCGGCAGGAGCCGCAGTCGTGGTGTTGGCGCGAGCAGCGGGCTCGCGGGTTTCGCGTTCGTTCTTGAGCATGTCGTGTCTACTCCAGGGTGGAGGGTCGTCTTTCGGGCGCGATCTGCCTCAACGTCGGCCGGGCTGGCGCGCGGCTGCTACCCGAGCTTGGCGGCCAGGTCGGTCTTCTCCCAGGGGAAGAATCCGTTCTCGCTGCTGCGGCCGAAGTGTCCGTAGGCGGCCGTCTTGCGATAGATCGGCCTCTTGAGCTGGAAGTGCTCGATGATCGAGGCCGGCCTCAGGTCGACCTCGCTGCGCAGCTTCTGCGCGATCTGCGCGGCGGCGGACTTGCCGGTGCCGAACGTGTCCACGTGCACCGACACCGGCTGTGCGACTCCGATCGCGTACGCGATCTGGACTTCGCAGGCCTTCGCCTGCCCCGAGGCCACGACGTTCTTGGCGAGGTAGCGCGCCATGTACGCGGCCGAGCGGTCCACCTTGGACGGGTCCTTGCCCGAGAACGCGCCGCCGCCGTGACGGCCCCAGCCGCCGTACGTATCGACGATGATCTTGCGGCCGGTGAGCCCTGAGTCTCCCGACGGACCGCCGACCACGAAGCGGCCGGTCGGATTCACGTGGTAGACGGTATCGGCGTCGAGAAGGTGCGCGGGAATGATGGGCTTGATCACCTGCTCGCGGACGTCGGTGGTGATCTGCTCGAGCGAAGCCGATTCGGCGTGCTGGGTCGAGATGACGACCGTGGCGACGCGCACCGGCTTGTTGTCGCGGTACTCGATGCTGACCTGGCTCTTCGAGTCGGGGCGCAGGTAGGAAATCTTTCCGCTGTGGCGGAGCTCGGCGAGCTTCTCGACGAGGCGATGCGAGAGCGAGATCGGCAGCGGCATCAGCTCTTCGGTCTGGTCGCACGCATAACCGAACATGAGGCCCTGGTCGCCGGCGCCCTGCTCCTCGTGGAGCCCCTGGCCGACCGACACACCCTGGGAGATGTCGGGCGACTGGCGCACGAGGCGCGTGATCACCTCGACCTTGGGAGCGTCGAAGCCTTCGGTGCCGACGTATCCGATGTCGGTCGCGACCTGGCGCGCGATCTTCTCGTAGTCCACGGCCTGGGCGCTCGTGATCTCGCCGGCCATCACGATGAGGTTGGTGGCGCAGAGGGTCTCGCAGGCTACGCGACTGGAAGGGTCTCCGGCGAGGTGCGCATCGAGCACCGCATCGGAGATCTGGTCGCAAACTTTGTCGGGGTGACCTTCGGAGACGGACTCCGAAGTGAAGATAAACTCGTCGGCCATGGCCGGCCTAGGTACAAGGCACGGCATGGGGGGTCAAACGGGCAGGGTCGCGGGAAGTCACGCGAAAACGCGCAAAAACAGCCGTTTCCCACAGCTCCGGGAACGGGGACGCTGACCTGGCACACGTCGATGGCAGGGGAAAGGCCCCGTCCACGGGTGTCAGGTCCGCGTCCCCGTTCTCGCGGCCTACTCCGAGAAATTGCGGGCGATGAGGTCGCCGAGCGTTGCAACCGCGGCCTCGGCGTCTTCGCCTTCGGCCTCGACGACGATCCTGGTGCCCTTGCTGGCCGACAACGTGAGCAGATCGAGCACGCTTCTCGCGTCGGCTTCGCTGTCGCCGGCGCGGATGGTCACCTTGCTCGCGAACGGCGTCATCGTGCGGACGACCATGGCCGCGGCCCTCACGTGCAGGCCGAGCTGATTGCCCACCACGAACTCTGCGCTGGCTTTGCTGCTCATACTCCGTGCCTCTGCGCGGGGAACGGGGTCGGGGGTCGGGGGGCCCCGGGGGGGGGGGGGGGCACGCCCACCCCCCGGCGCCCGCGCGGGCCCCCCCGCCCCCCACCCCCGGCCCCCGGGGGGGGGCCGGGGGGGCGTGCCCCGGGCCGGGGGGGGGGGGCCATCCCCCGGCCCCCCCGGGGCCCCCGCCACCCCCCCCCCGTTCCCGACCGCGCCGTCTCTAGCGCGAATCCCTCGCGATGTCGCGGTGTCGGACTACGACCGCGGCGCCTCGCTGCCGGAGGCGCCTGGCGAGCTCTTCCACGAGCGCCACGGAGCGGTGCTTCCCGCCGGTGCAGCCCATCCCGACCGTCAGGTAGGCGCGGCCCTCGTCGGCGTAGTGGGGAAGCAGGAAATCGAGGTAGGCCATGGTCCGGTCGAGGAAATCCCCGGCCAGGTCGGCGCCGAGCACGTACGCGACCACGGGGTCGTCGAGGCCCGTGAGCGGTTTCAGCTCGGAAACGAAGTGGGGATTCGGAAGGAAGCGGGCGTCGAAAACGAGGTGCGCATCGGTCGGCGTGCCGAACTTGAAGCCGAAGCTCTTGAGCGTGATCTCCGGGCCCCGGTACGTCTCGCTGTCTTCGGCGAAGGAGCGCAGTCGGCGCTTGAGGTCGTGGACGTTGAGGTCGCTCGTGTCGATGACGACGTCGGCCTCGCGCTCGAGAGGCGTGAGCAGCCGGCGTTCTGCGCGGATCGCGTCCGGCAGATCGCGGCCGGCGCCGAGCGGATGCACGCGCCTGGTTTCCGAATAGCGGCGGATGAGGACGTCGTCGCTGGCATCGAGGAAGACGACCGTCACGTGGTGGCCGGCCTTCTCGAGCGCCTTTCGCACCGAGGTCCAGGCCGTGACGTAGCCGCCGTCGCGCACGTCCATGCCGAGCCCGACGCGGGAGCGTCCCACCTGCGTGCCCGCGAACAGCGCGACGAACTGCTCGACGAGCGCGCTCGGCAGGTTGTCGATGCAGTAGTAGCCGATGTCTTCCAGGACGTTGATGGCCGTCGAGCGTCCCGAGCCCGACATGCCCGTGACGACGACCACGTCGACGATGGCGGAGCTGCCGTTGTCGGTGTCCATCAGGCCGGCCTTTTCCCGTTCGAGCTCATAGCTTCGGCGTCACCGCGAGGTCGTCTCGCGGCCTGTTCTGCCGCCTACCTTGCCGCCTTGGTAGCCGCCTGGGCCGGCGCGTGGGAGGCCGCTTCCGCATCTTCTATCGCTTGCTCGCGCTCGTCGAGGACGGCGAGGATCTCGCGGGCGCCGGGAGCCTCGAGCAGCCGCCGCCGCGTCTCCGCGTCGGAGAGCACACGCGCCACGTGCGAGAGCCACCGGACGTGGAGCTCGGGATTCGAACGCGGCGAGACGAGCACGACGAAGACGGTGGTCGGCCGTCCGTCGATCGAGTCGAAATCCACGCCTTTCGGCGCGCGGCCGAACGTGGCGTTGACGGCGTGCTGGCCGTCGGGCTTGGCGTGGGGAATCGCGATGCCGTCGGCAATCGCGGTGCTGCTCTCGTTCTCGCGGTGGATGAGCTCGGTGAGGATCGCCGCGCCGTCGAGGTCGGGGCGGGCGATTGCGATCGGCGCGGCCAGGCGTGCGAGCACGTCGTGCTTGGAGCCCGCGCCGACGTCGAGGACGATACAGGCGGGGTCCAGGATCGACGAAAGGCGCAACGTGGCGGCTCGGCTCGGTCGGTTCAGGCCGTCGGAACGATCAGCCCGTAGTGCCCGTCGCGCCGTTTGTAGACGACGCTGATCGAGCTGTTCTCGGCGTTGCGGAAGACGAGGAACTCCGAGTGCGTGAGCTCGAGCTGCATGACGGCGTCGTCCACCGTGAGCGGCTTCGCTTTCATGGTCTCGGTTTCGACGACGCGCGTGTTGCCCTTGTCGTCGTGGCCCGAGACCACGTCCACCGGGATCATCGTGGCCGCGATCTCGCTCAGGCTCGCGCGGCCCTTGCGGTCGTTGATGCGGTCCTTGTGCTTGCGGAGCTGGGCCTCGACCTTGTCGATCGCGAGATCGATGGCCGCGTAGAGGTCGGGATTCTCCGCGTGGGCGGAGATGTCGAACCGGTACGCGTGAATGTTGATCTCGGCGATGTTGTGCTGCCGGCTCCGGTTGTTCGAGTCGAGGATCACGTGGGCCTCGACCGTGTTGATGAGGTACTTGCCCACGATGCGCCCGACCTTCTCCACGGCGTAATCGCGCAGCGCGTCGCTGGCATCCATGTGGCGAAACGTGACGTGAACTTGCAAGGGATTCTCCTTTATCTGCGGCGGGACTCGTTTTCGTTCAGTGCGATCATTCGCTTGCGTTTGGACGAAGGAAGAATGCCCAGCCCTTCGCGGTATTTCGCCACCGTTCGACGGGCGATGTCAATGTTTTCGCGGGCCAGCTGCTCGCAGATGTACTGGTCGCTCCAGGGCTGTTTCGGGTCTTCCTTGGCGACGATGTCGAGGATCATCCGCCGCACGCTCTCGGAGGACACGTCGTCGCCGTTACTCGAGTGGAGGCTGCTCGTGAAGAACCACTTGAGCTCGAAGATCCCCTGCGGGGTGTGGACGTACTTGCCCGAGGTCGCGCGGCTGATGGTGGACTCGTGCATGCCGATGTCGCCCGCGACGTCCTTGAGCACCATGGGGCGGAGTGCGCTCACCCCTTCGATCAGGAAGTCGCGCTGGAAACGCACGATGCTCTCGACCACTTTCCGGAGCGTGCGCTGGCGCTGCTCGATCGACTTGATCAGCCAGCTCGCGGCGCGGACCTTCTCCTGCAGGTAGCCGGTCGCCTCGCCGCCGGCGCTGCGCCCCTTCATCATGCTGCGATAGTAGGAATTGACCTGCAGCGCCGGGATCCCCTCGTCGTTGAGCGCCACCTGGAAGTCGTCGCCGATGCGCACGATGTACGCGTCGGGTGTGATGTAGCGCGTGTCGTTGGCGCTGAAGCCGCGGCCGGGACGCGGGTCGAGCGAGCGGATGATGCGGTGGGCTTCGACGATCTCGGCCGTCGTCGTGCCGAGCTCCCTGGCGACCTTGTCGTACTTCTGGGACTCGAGCTCCTTGAGGAAGCGGTCGGCCACGGCCACCACGTAGTCGTCGTTCTCGTAGCCGATCAGCCGCAGCTGGATGAGCAGGCACTCGCGCAGGTCGACGCTGCCGCAACCCGGCGGCTCGAGCTCCTGCACGATTTCGCGCGCTTCCTCGAGCTGTTCGACGGATACGCCGGCCAGGAACGCGAGCTCCTCGACCGTGCACGCGAGATAGCCGTCCTCGTCGAGGTTGTTCGCGATCATGGTCGCGACGCGGCGCTCCTCGTCGCTCATCGCGAGCAGCGCGAGCTGGTCGATGAGGGCGTCGGCGAGCGTGTCTTCGGCAGCGCGCGCGTTCTCGAAGAGGCGGTCGCGGTTGTCGTCGCGGTCCGAACCCGCGCCGACGCTGCCGTGCAGGTCGGCGGAGTGACGGTCCAGGTACTCGTCGATGTCGAGCTGCCCGACTTCCTGGGCGGCTTCGGGCTCGTGATCGACGGCAGCGGCTTCGGGCGCCTCGCTCTCGGAGGTTTCGAGGTCGCCGGTGCGCGTCTCGACTTCGCGCTCGGGAACGGTGTCCACCGCCTCCTCGAGCACGGGATTCTGGCACAGCTCGTCGGCGATCATCACCTCGAGCTCGGGGCGCGAGAGCTGGAGAATCTTGATGGCGAGCCGGAGCTGCGGGGTCATCCGCAACTGGAGGCTCTGCTTGAGAATGAGTCGTTGCTCGAGCGCCATCGTCAGCCGTCTACAGGTTCCGCGGGCGCGGACCGTGGTTCCACGTTCCGCCCGTCAGCAGATTTCCGCATCCGGCTGCTCCTGCAAACGGAAAGTGGGTTTTCGTGGCTCCTGCACCGCAAAAAATATTTGCGGCAGCGGCCGGGACTCGTGCGAATTCGCGCGAAGTCAAGAAGAGGGACGCGCGCGAGCGTGTCCGAGGCGAAAGTTTCCGGGTCAGAGCCTGAAGCGCTCGCCGAGGTAGATCTCGCGCGCCTGGCGGCTGGACGCGATGGCCTCGGGGCTTCCCTCTTCGAGAATGCGGCCTTCGTTGAGGATGTAGGCGCGGTCGCAGATCCCGAGCGTCTCCCGGACGTTGTGGTCGGTGATGAGGACGCCGATGCCGCGTTCCTTCAGCTGCGCGATGATACTTTGGATGTCTATCACCGCAATCGGGTCGACGCCCGCGAACGGCTCGTCGAGCAGCATGAACTTGGGCGAGATCACGAGCGCGCGCGCGATCTCGACGCGCCGCCGCTCGCCGCCCGAGAGCGCCGCGCCCATGGTCTTGCGGACGTGGGTGACGCCGAGCTCCTCGAGCAGGGTTTCGAGCCGCTCGCGGCGCTCGGCCTGGTCGATGTCGAGCGTCTCGAGGATGGCCAGCAGGTTGTCCTCGACGCTGAGGCGCCGGAATACGGACGGTTCCTGCGGCAGGTAGCCGATTCCCGCGCGCGCCCGTTCGTACATGGCGAGGTTCGAGATCGGCTGCTCGCCCAGCAGGATGGACCCCGCGTCGGGCTTCTCGAAACCGACGACCATGTGGAACGTCGTCGTCTTGCCGGCGCCGTTCGGGCCGAGAAGGCCCACCACCTCGCCCTGCTTCACGTCCACGGAGAGGTGATCGACGACGGTACGGCCGCCGTAGCGTTTGACGAGGTCGCGGGCGGCCAGTCGCGTGGCGGGTGTCGTCACTTCTTCTGCTCCGGCTTGAGGTCGATCGCACCGGGCATGAGCACGGCCTTCACGCGGCCGCCGCCTCCGCCCGCGGGCGCTTCGGCCTGCTCGCCGCCGGCGGCCGGCGCTGCGCCGCCTCCGCCGAGCACGACGGCCCGCTTGTCGTTCAGGTACACCAGCACCTTTTCTCCGGCCAGCGAGTTGGGTCCGGAGCCGAGCCTGGCGTTCTGGGAGAGCACGATGGTCGCCGCGCCCGGATCGTACTCGGCGAGCTCGCCGCGCGCCGACTCGTCCCCGTGCGTCACTTCGACGCCGCCGCGCGCGGTGATCTTGCGCAGGCTGCGCTTTCCTTCGGGCTCGAACGAAATCTCGAGCTTCTGCGCCTTGATCTTCGCGCCGGCATGGTCGACGCGCACGTTGCCTTCGTACTTGAGCAGGCCCTTGCCGTAGTCGAACTCGAGCTTGTCGGCGCTGATGTCGATGGGCGAGGGGACGTCGGCCAGCTCGAGGTTCTTCGCGATGCCGGCAACCGACGAGAGGACTTCGTTGGTCTTGCGGGCCGTGTCCTCCGCGTGCGCGACGGCCCCGGCGCCGAGCACGGCCGCGGCAAGGATCGCGAGCGGCGCCTTCACGGCTTCCCCTCGGTCGCGGAAGCGGCGGCGGGTGAGCCGGCGGCCGGAGAAGTTGCCGGAACGGCGGCAGCAGGGGGAGCCGCAACGGAGACCTCCGGCGCAGCCGCGTCCTGCGCAGCGGCGCCGGCCGCCTTCGGGTGCAGGGTCATCTTCACGCCGGATCCGATCACGACGGAGCGTTCTAGCATGTTCACGGCGAGGCCTGTACCCGTCAGCGTCAGCTCGGCAGCCTCGACGTGCGCTTCGCCCTTCGCGACGATGTGGTCGGTCTCGCGGTCGTAGGTGAGATTGTCGGTCGTCACGCGAAGCCGGCCGATCTCGAACAGGACGTTTCCGCTCACTTCCACCGACAGCACGTCCGTGCCGTCCAGGTAGAGCCGCCCCTTTTCCGCCGAGACTTCGCCGGCGCGCTCGCCGGCTTCGTAGAAAATCACCTTCGGCTCGAGGATCTCGATGGCCTTGTCGTTCTTGAAATAGCTCGCCTCGCGGGCCGAAACCTCGAGCACCTTGCGGCCCTCGCGCGTGATCACGCGGTGAAAGTTGCGAATGCGCTGCAGCAGCTCGGGCAGGGCCTGCGTGGCCAGGAACGACGGCTGAAGGATCTCCGGAATGCTCGTGCGGCGACTCACCCCGAACGCCAGCGCGCCGAGCGCCAGCGCGAGGACGGTCGCGATCAGGTAGCGCCAGCCACGCCGGGTCATCGCGGGTCAGGCCTCACGCAGCATGGCTGGGGAGCCTTGCGGCAGGACACTTCAGGCCACGCTGGCCTTGAGCAGGTCGTGGAGGTGGACGATGCCGATGGGATGGCGCGTGCCGGTCTCGAGGATGAACAGCGATGTGATCGAGTGCTTCTCCATCGTTGCGAGCGCTTCGGCGGCGAGCGCTTCGGCTGCGACGGTCTTCGGATTGTTCGACATCACGTCGCCCGCCGTGCGCGTCGTGATGTCGCCGTGCTTCAGCACGGCGCGACGGATGTCGCCGTCGGTGACGACGCCGACGAGACGGTTCCGGTCGGAAGCGTCTACGACGCCGACCGTGCCGAGGCCGCCCTGGGTGACCGCGCGCAGCGTGTCCGACATCGAGGCCGTCGTGAGCACGAGAGGTACCTGCGAGTCGGGGTGCATGACCTCTTCCACGCGGAGAAGACGGCGGCCGAGCGCGCCGCCCGGATGCAGGACCGCGAAATCGCGGTCGGTGAAACCCTTGGCTTCGAGCACCGCCACGGCGAGCGCATCGCCGAGCGCGAGAGTGACCGTCGTGCTCGCCGTCGGTGCGAGGTTCATCGGACAGGCTTCCATGCGCACGCTGGCGTCGAGAACGACGTCGGCGGCTTTGGCGAGCGGGGATTCGAGCCCGCCCGTGATCGCGATCAGCGGCAGCTCGAGACGCTTGACGCCCGGCAGCAACGCGAGCAGCTCCTGTGTCGTTCCGCTGTTCGAGATAGCGATGCAGACGTCGCCGCGCGCGAACATGCCGAGGTCGCCGTGGACCGCTTCGCCCGCGTGCAGGAAGAACGCCGAGGTTCCCGTGGACGACATCGTGGCGGCGATCTTGCGGCAGATCTGCCCCGATTTCCCCATGCCGGTGACGACGACGCGGCCCTTGCAGCGGAGCACGAGCTCGACGGCTTTCGCGAAGCCTTCGTCGAGACGCTCGGCGCTTCCCTGCAGCGCCTCGCACTCGATCTGCATGACGCGCCTCGCGGTCTCGAGCGCGGCCTTGGGGTCGACGGTTCTGGCCATGGCGGTCAGGAGACCGACTGGGTGCGCGCCGCGTGGATCGCGAGCAGGCGCTTCAGCAGGTCGGAAAGGTCGGAGAGGTGAAGCGAGTTCGGGCCGTCGCTGAGGGCCTTGTCGGGATTCTCGTGCACTTCCATGAAGAGGCCGTCCACGCCGACGGCGACGGCCGCACGCGCGAGGGTCGGGATGAAGCGGCGCTCGCCGGCCGACTTGTCTCCCGCGCCGCCCGGAAGCTGCACCGAGTGCGTGGCGTCGAAGACCACCGGAGCGTCGAAGCTGCGCATGATCTCGAGCGAGCGGAAGTCGCTCACGAGGTTGCCGTAGCCGAAGGTCGCGCCGCGTTCGGTCAGCAGGATGTCCTTGCCGCCGACCTCGCGCGCTTTCGCGAGCACGTTCTTCATGTCCCACGGCGCGAGGAACTGGCCCTTCTTGATGTTGACGGGCTTGCCGGTGCGCGAAGCCGTCTGCACGAGGTCGGTCTGGCGGCACAGCAGCGCGGGAATCTGCAGGATGTCGCAGGCCTGGGCCGACGGTGCGCACTGCTCGGGCTCGTGCACGTCGGTGATGACCGGAAGCCCGGTCGCTTCGCGCGCATCCGAGAGAATGCGCAGCCCGTCCTCCATGCCGATGCCGCGGAACGAAGAGTGCGACGTGCGGTTGGCCTTGTCGAAGGAGGCCTTGAAGACGATCGGCACGCCGGTCTCGTCGCTGATCTTCGCGAGCGCCGACGAGTGACGCATCACCGAGTCTCGCGACTCGATCACGCAGGGGCCGGCGATGAGGAAAAGGCCGCCCGCGCCAACGTGCACCGCGCGCGCACCGCTGCCGATTCGAAAGGGCACCGGCGAGCCCGGCGAGCCACTGAATTTTGACGCGCCCGTCGCGCCGCTCGACTCGGAAGACATCAGCTCTGTGGCTCCGTTTCTTCACGCGCGCCGACCACGCGCAGCCCGCGCAGCGGCGGCGTCTCGTGGCGCGTCTGCTTGTGCGCGAGTGCGGCCTTGATGAAACCGCGGAACATCGGGTGCGCGTCGAGCGGTTTCGACTTGAACTCGGGGTGGAACTGGCACGCGAGGAACCAGGGGTGGTTCGGGATCTCGACCATCTCGACGAGCGAGCCGTCGGGCGAGGTTCCCGAAAGGACCATGCCGCCCTTCTCGATGCGCTCGCGGTACGCGATGTTGAACTCGTAGCGATGCCGGTGGCGCTCGCTGATCTTGCGCTTGCCGTAGGTGCGGTGCGCGAGCGAGCCTTCCTTGATCACGCAGGGGTAAGCGCCGAGGCGCATCGTTCCGCCCTTCTGGTTGAGGGCCTGCTGCGCGAGCATGAGGTCGATGACGGGGTGAGGCGTGTTCGGGTCGGCTTCGACCGTGTGCGCGCCGGCGAGGCCGCAGACGTTTCGCGCGAATTCGATCACCGCCATCTGCATGCCGTAGCAGATGCCGAAGAACGGCACGCCGTTCTCGCGCACGTACTGCACGGTCTTGATCTTGCCCTCGGTGCCGCGCGGGCCGAAGCCCATCGGCACGAGCACGCCGTCGGCCGACAGGATCTCGGGCGTGAGCCCCTTGGCCTCGACCTCTTCGGAGTCCACGTGCACGATCTCGACGGCGACTTCGTTGGCGATGCCGCCGTGCGTGAGCGCCTCGTTCATCGACTTGTACGAGTCTTTCAGGTCCACGTACTTGCCGACCATCGCGATGCGCACCTTGTCTTTCGGGTTGTCGATCGTGTGAACGATCTTCTCCCACGGCATCAGCTTGGGAGCACCTGTCCAGATGTGGAGCTTCGACGTCACGCGGTCGTGGAGGCCCTGCTCGGACAGCGCGAGCGGCAGCTTGTAGATGCTGTCGATGTCGCGCGCTTCCATCACCGACTTCTTGTCGACGTTGCAGAAGAGGGCGACCTTCTCCTTGACCGACTGCGAGAGCGGGCGGTCGCAGCGCAGCAGCAGGATGTCGGGCTGGATGCCGAGGCCGGTCAGCTCTTTCACGCTGTGCTGCGTGGGCTTGGTCTTGATCTCGCCGGCGGCGCCGATGTACGGCACCAGCGTCAGGTGGATGAAGAGCACGTTCTCGGAGCCGGCGTCCACGCGCATCTGGCGGATCGCCTCGAGGAAGGGAAGGCTCTCGATGTCGCCGACCGTTCCACCGACCTCGCCGATCAGCAGGTCGACGCCCTCGGCCGCTTCGCGGATGCGGCGCTTAATTTCGTCGGTGATGTGCGGGATCACCTGGACGGTGGCGCCGAGGTAGTCGCCGCGGCGCTCCTTGGTGATCACTTCGAAGTAGACCGCGCCCGTCGTGATGTTGTTGCGCCGGCCCATCGGCGTCGAGATGAAGCGCTCGTAGTGGCCGAGATCGAGATCGGCTTCGTAGCCGTCGTCGGTGACGTAGACCTCGCCGTGCTGGAAGGGGCTCATCGTGCCCGGATCCACGTTGATGTACGGGTCCATCTTCAGCATCGAGATCTTGAGGCCCGAGCTCTCGAGCAGGGCGCCCATCGAAGCCGAGGCCAGTCCCTTGCCGAGCGCCGAGACGACGCCGCCGGTGACGAAGATGAATTTGGTCGGCCTGCCCTCGCTCATGACGATCGAACCTCCTCAGCGCTTCTGGCAGCGCCGGTGTCGCCTTCGGAAACGCCGCTGCGCGGCTGGGTGGGGGGCCTCGTGGCCGTGTTCGAGTTCGCGGCGAGTACCTTGCGGACTGCGGCGAGGTCTTCCGGAGTGTCCACTTCGATCGGAACTCCGTGAGGGCGCCGGACGACGCCGATTACAATGCCGTTCTCGAGTGCACGCAACTGTTCGAGGGTCTCGGTGCGCTCGAGCGGTGTAGGCGCCATCTTCGCATAGGCAAGAAGGGTCTCGCGGCGGTAGGCGTAGATTCCGACGTGCCGCATCGCGAGATCGAACGATCCCGGATTGCTGCGATCGTGCGGAATCGGCGAGCGCGAGAAATAGAGCGCGTGTCCCGCAGTGGTGCAGACGACCTTGACCACCGAGGGATTGGCGTATTCCTCGGCGCTCTCGATCGGCACGGCGACCGTAGCCAAGCCGATCTTCGGGTCGGCGCGAAGCATCTCGACGAGCTCGTCCACCAGCGAAGGGTCGAGCAGCGGCAGGTCGCCCTGCACGTTCACGATGATGCCGCAGTCGAGCTTCTCGGCGACCTCCGCGATGCGGTCGCTGCCGCTCGGGTGATCGGCGCGCGTCATCACGACCTCGCAGTCGGCGGGAAGGGCGGCCCGGATCCTCTCGTCGTCGGTCGCCACGAGCACCCGCGACGGCAGAGCCGCCATGCACGAGCGGCGCCAGACGTGCTCGATGAGGGGTCGCCCGCCGAGATCGGCCAAAGGCTTGCCCGGCAGTCTCGTCGACCCGTACCTGGCGGGGATGACGACGACCGCAACGTCGTTCAAAGTTGTTTGCATTCCGGATTGTTGCGGCCGGGGCCGCGCCGGAACTCCGTATACAGACGCCCTTGGCGGCAAGTCAAAGTCGCCGCCGCGCAGAACCGCGTCGTGCGCACGCCTGGGCTACGACAGGGAGAGAATTCGTAACGCGAACAACGGCTTGCGAGCGATCGACCGTATCGACCCGTTGCGCGGGATTGCTTTCGGCTGCGTTCGCCCCGGCCGCCGCGCGCGCTTCTGTCTCGGCGACCGGAGGGAGAGTGAGCGGCTCGCGGTTCTGGCCTTTGCCTGCTCTCCGACACGGTCGTAGACCGTGGGCCCGCCGCTCGTGCGCTAGAACGCGCAAGTACCTGCGTATTCCAGGTACGAGATCTCCGGGGAAGGCGAGACGTCTCCGAGCACACTCGGCGGCTGCAGGGAGTCGGAGTAGACGATCTCCACGGCTCCGCTCGGCGTCGCCGTCATCGCGGCACCGGCGGCGATCGAGACGGTGCCGGTCTCGATGCCGATCCTCATGCTCTCGGCCGCGCTCGTAATCACCGACGTCGGCGTGAAATCGAGATCGCAGCCGAGGAACCGGATCGTCGGAGACTCTGGTACGAAAGTGGGGGCCCCGTACTGGGAAATTCTGCCGGAGACCGTCATCGAGTCGGCCTCGAGCCGGATGAATCCCGTGTACGTCTCGCCGATTGCCTCGATCGTGCCGGCGAAGTCGAGCGTCGTGCCCGCCTTCAAGTCGACGTCGGGCCACTCGTTGTCGGTTCCTGCCAACTCGACGTGGGCGTTGCCTGGAAAGGAGACGGCGCCGTCGTAGGCGCGCATGTAGAAGCCTCCAGTTCCGTGGGCGATCGTGGAGAACGTCGCGTCGCGCTGGGCGGTCATGGAGATCGAGCCGCCGTAGTCCCAGCCGGTGAGCGACATCAGCACGCCCTGGTCAACCGTGGCGTCCCTGCCTGCCACGATGCCGATCGATCCTGCGTCTCCTTCGGACAGCGTGCCGGCGTCCAGGTTGAGCGTGGTCTCCGATCCGTCCGACTGCGTAGTGAGAAGGGCGTCGCGCCCCGCGATGAGAGCGAAGGAGCCTTCGGGCATCGTGAGGAACTCTCCCGAAGCGGTCGCGTCGAAATCGGACTGGACGAGGACGGAACCGTGGGAGTACGGCCCACCGCCGACGTTCACCTCCATGTCGATCGCTCGCGCAGCCTCTTTGCCGAAGAGATGAACCGCGCCGCCGCCTCGGGATCGCAGCGAGCCCGTGACGTCGAGCGTCCCGCGCGCGTAGAGCTGGACGAAGCCGCCGCCGGATGCGACTTCCCCGCCTGCACGGGAAAGATTCATCCTCGCGGTGGAAACGATGTTGCCGCTGGCGAGCACCGCGAGGCCGCCGGGAAACAGGCTCGCGCCTCGTACTGTGCCGGCAAGCGTGGCGTCGCCGCCGATGCATTCGCCCGAAGTGCAGTCGTAGTCGGCCTGGCATGCCGTCAATGGCTCGTCGCTGCACGTGCCCCGCACGTAAATGGTCAGCTCGACACCAGTCCCGTGAAAGAAGCCGGTACGGATGCGCGGAGCGAGTTTGCCGCGCTCCTCCAGGACGAACGCTCCGCAATAGATGTCGAAATAGAAAGTGTCCGGGATCAGATTGCCGCCCTTCACGATACGAAGCTCGCGCACGCCGAAGTCGAGTTCGAAGCCGGTCAGCTTGTACGGCTTGTCCACGATGCAGGGATCGGCGTCCGGCGGGCAGATGTCATCCGGAGTCTGCGCTTCGGTCGCTCCCCACGACGGAAGCGGAGCGAGCAGCGACGCCGCGACTACTAGCGGCGCCAGAAGGAAACGGCACAAATTCATGGAAAGGCCTCCCCGGATACGGTCGCGGTACGCTACCTGCGTGGAAGGTTGTGGGCAAGGAAACGGACGACGGTTCGCGACCGTGGCGACGCCGCGGATCGCCGGACTTGCATAAGAGAAGTCGGCGGGGGCATAGGCTGGGCATGAGCGAAACCCGGCGCAAACCCACTGCCCGCAAGCGTGCTTCCAAAGCCCCTGCCGTCGTGGCCTCGCCGCTCACGCAGCGTGGCGTGTTCGTGACGGGGGCCACGGGCTTCATCGGACGCCATCTCGTCTCGCTTCTCCTCCAGCGTCCCGGCGGTCCCATCTACGTGCTCGTGCGCTCGGCGTCTCTCGGTCGTCTCGAAGCGAGGCGCCGCGAGTGGAAGGACGTCGAGGGGCGCGTTCACGCGATCGTCGGCGACATCTCGGAGCCGGGGCTCGGCATCGCGGCGCACGCGCTCGAGAAGCTGCGCGGCCGGATCGGGCATTTCTTCCACGTCGCGGGCCTCTACGACATGACCGCGAGCGACGCGGATCTGCAGCGCACCAACGTTGCCGGAACGGAGGAAGCCGTTCGCATCGCCGCGGGCATCCAGGCGCTGCGTTTCCACCACGTCAGCTCGATTGCCGCGGCGGGCCGCTTCGTGGGCCGGTTCGAAGAGGGCATGTTCGACGAAGCGGTCGGTCTCGACGACCCTTACTTCCGCACCAAGCACGATTCCGAGCGCGTCGTGCGCGACGAGTGCACGATCCCGTGGCGCATCTACCGCCCGGCGCTCGTCGTCGGCCACTCCGAGACGGGCGCCATGGACAAGGTGGACGGGCCTTACTACCTGTTCCCGACTCTCGAACGCCTCGCCGCCGCACTTCCGTCGCTGCTTCCGCTTCCTGGAATCGACGGCGGCTACATCAACCTCGTACCCGTCGATTACGTCGCGGCGGCCATCGACCACATCGCGCATCGCGAGGGACTCGACGGCCAGACGTTCCATCTCGTCGATCCCGACCCGTACACGGTCGGCGAGACGCTCAACATCTTCGCGGAAGCCGCGGGTGCGCCCCGCTTCTCGATCCGCGTGCCCGGCAGCGAGACGGCGCTGGCACCCCTCACGCGCGCGCTGTCGCGCACCTCGGGCTCCCGGCCCGGCAACGCGATCGAGAACGTGCTGGGCATTCCTCTTCGTGCGCTCGACTACATCAGCAATCCGACGACGTTCGATTCGCGAGGCACGGCGGCGGCGCTCGCCGGCTCCGGCATCGAGGTGCCGAGGCTCGAAACATACGCGCGCAACCTCTGGCTGTTCTGGCAGCGTCACCTCAACACGAACACCGAGTACCAGCGCGGGCTCGGCCGTGCGGTACGCGGCCGCACCGTGCTGATCACGGGCGCATCGGCGGGCATCGGCAAGGCGACGGCGCTCAAGCTCGGCGCCGCCGGAGCCCACGTGCTGCTCGTCGCGCGCGACGCCGAGCGGCTCGAGGAAGTGCGCCTGCAGGTCGAGCGCGTCGGCGGCAAGGCGAACATCCTGCCTCTCGACGTCACCGACCAGAACGCCGTGGACGCGATGGTCGAGGACGTGGTCGAGCGTTTCGGCGGCATCGACGTGCTCGTGAACAACGCCGGCCGTTCGATCCGCCGCTCGCTGCGAATCTCGGCCAATCGCTTCCACGACTTCGAGCGCACGATGGAGATCAACTACTTCGCGGCGCTGCGCCTGATCATGGGCTTCCTGCCGTCGATGCGGCGGCGGCGGCGCGGTCACATCGTCAACGTTTCGTCGATCGGAGTGCAGGTGGGGCCGCCGCGCTTCTCGGCCTACATTGCCTCGAAGGCGGCGCTCGACGGCTTCTCGAAGTGCGCGGCGCCCGAGCTCGTCGGCGACGGCATCGACATCACGACCGTCTACATGCCGCTCGTGAAGACGGAGATGACCGCACCCACTCGTCTCTACGACTCGTTCTCGATGATCACGCCGGCCCAGGCCGCCGACCTCATCTGCACTGCGATCGTGCACCGGCCGAAGCACGTCGGGACGACGCTCGGCCTCATCGGTCAGGTGGCCTCGAGCATCGCGCCGGGCGTCACCGACGTTGCGCTCCACATGGCGTACCGTCTGTTTCCGGATTCGGCGGCGGCGCGCGGGGAAGTTCCGGTGCTGGACGAGCAGCCGAGCAGCATCGCGAAGGTGTTCGCGCGGCTGCTGCCGGGCGTGCACTGGTAGCGGTGCAGCCCGAGCCGCCCCTCGCGGGAATGGCGAACAGGGCGCTTCAGGCGCCGGTAGCGGTGATCGTGCCCGGGGCCGGCGCGGGGCACGGCGTGCCTCTTCCCGGCTTGTCGTCGCAGACGTAGAGCTCGCGCATGTAGCCGGCCCACTTCTCGACCGTGGCTGCGTCCGGGCGCTCCTTCCACTGGTAGAAGACGTAGTAACCCGCGTTCTTTCCCGTGATGTAAAGGTGGAGCGTCGGGTACGACGTCCCGTCCCTGTCGCACTGCGTGAACCAGATCTGCCTCGGGTAGCCGCCGCTCGGAGTCTCGTCGAGTGACTGACTCGTCCAGGTAGAGCACCCCTTCGAGAGCTCGCCGTCGGTTGCGTGGCGGAAGTCGGATGCGGGGAAATCGTCCATCGAATCCAGCATCGCCGAAATCACGACGTCGCCGTTGCTCACGTGGTTGAACTGCGCGGCGGGGTGCTTGCCCTGCCAGGTGCCTTGCTCGCCTTTCCACTCCGCGCCCGGCTGGGGCGCCTTCTGGTTGAACCGCTCGGTCGACTGGGAACCTGGGCCCATGGTGGAGCAACCGGAGAGGACGAGAGCGGCAAGAGCGAAGAGAGTTCGTGCGTTCATGGGGAGCTCCGGGGTGCGACCGTGGTGGAGCGGCCGCGCGGTGTTCTGATACCGGATCGCAAGCCAACGCCAGAACCCGTGTTCGCTGTTCCCGGAACAATGTGACGCCCACTCGGAACGCCTTGCAGGCAACGGCGCCGAGCCGTCCTCAGGGATTCCCACCATTGCCAGCGGTCTGCTGCCGGCTTCCCTGACGGCAGCGCCGGTCCTGCGGAAGCGGATGCGGCCGAATCCGCTCCGCAGGACCGGTTCGTCGCACGAGCGGTGCGCGTCCTCGGCGTCGGTTCCGCCTCCCGAGGAAGGAGGTAGACTCTCGTCATGCCCGAGAGCGACGTCCGTCTGGTGAGACTGGTCGGCTTTGCCGTGGCGATTGCCGCCGCCCTGCTCCTGCAGCGTCTGTCTCCGCACTCGAACGTCGGCAGCAGCCTGCGCGTGAACGGCGGAATCTGGCTGGTCAACGCCGCGGTTACAGGGGCCATCTGCGGCGCCTGCGTCTGCGCTGCCGCTCACTGGGCCGGCACGAACGACGTCGGACTTTTCAACCGGGTTTCGGCTCCCACCTGGATTGCCCTTCCGGCATCTGTCCTGTTTCTCGACCTCGTTTCCTACACGTGGCACCGAGCGAATCACGTCGTTCCGTTTCTGTGGCGCTGGCATCAGGTGCACCACTCGGACCCATCGTTCACCGTCTCGACGTCGCTGCGTTTTCATCCCGGCGAGCTGGTTCTCTCTCTGCCGCTTCGGCTTCTTGCCGTCGTTCTTCTAGGAGTTCCCGTGCCGACGGTGGTGGTCTTCGAGGTCCTGTTCACCCTCGCGAATTCGATCGAACATGGCGACATCGACCTGCCCCGACGCTTCGAGTCAGCCATGGGAAGCGTTTTTGTAACTCCCGCGCTTCATCGTTGGCACCACACCGTGAGTCCCCGTGATCGGGACACCAACTACGGAACGATCTTTTCGGTGTGGGACCGCTGGCTCGGCACTCTGGCGCCCAGCGATTCGAAGACGGTGGTCCGTACGGGTTTGCCGAACGTTTCCGCAGCCACCCTCGGCAGCGCACTTCTGCTGCCGCTTCGTAGCCCGGCCTCGTCGGCGAGCTAACCGTGCGAGCGGACAGGAGGAATCAGTCGTGAATCCGAACAAGGCTCTGTGGGAGAAAGGCGACTTTACGCAGATCGCCGCGTTGATGCGCCAGTCCGGAGAAGCACTCGTCCGCTCGCTCGGGATCGCTCCTCCGCTGAAGGTGCTCGACCTTGGCTGCGGAGACGGCACGACGGCGCTTCCTCTCGCCGCTCTGGGAGCCGACGTGGTGGGAATCGACATCGCGAGAAACCTTGTCGATGCCGGAAACAAACGGGCTGCTACTGCGGGCTTCGACCGACTGAGATTTCAAGAGGGCGACGCCTGCGACCTGGCCGGGGTCGGCGATCAATCGTTCGATCTGGCCGTCTCCGTATTCGGAGCGATGTTTGCTCCCAGGCCGTTCGACGTAGCGAAGGAGATGGTTCGAGTCACACGGCCGGGCGGTCGCATCGTGATGGGGAACTGGATTCCGAACGATCCGACTTCTTTCATCTCTCAGCTACTCAAGATCGTCGCTTCCTTCGTACCGCCACCGCCGGAAGGCTTTGTGAGTCCGATGCTGTGGGGCGTGGAGCCTCACATCGTGGAGCGTTTCGGTCAGGCCGGCATACCCAAAGAGAGCATTTCCATGGTGAAGGACACGTTCTCCTTCACGTCGCCCGACAAAAACCCCACGGAAGTCATCGAGCTTTTCCGACGCTTTTACGGCCCGACCATGAACGCTTTCGATGCGGCCGAGGCGAACGGCGCAACGGAGGACCTCCACCGACAGCTCGTGGAACTCGCAAACTCGCAGAACAAAGCCAGCGACGGCGGCACCTCGATTCCGGCAACCTACATGCGAATAACGGTTCGTCGCTGAGTCGCCGGAACTCAGCGAGTCGCCCGCACGATCGTGCACGAAGGGTTCGGATCGACGGTCTCAACCTCGCTGAATCCCGCCTTCTTGAGAAGGCCGACCACTTCGTCCCGCGAATGGAAGCGGTACGGCGGTTCCGGGAAGTCGGCCGATGCGGGATCGGCTTTGTCGCGGAAGCCGAGGACGAGCCGGCCGCCTTGCCGGAGCACTCGGTGGATCTCGCAGAGGTGCTCGACCGGCTGCTCCCAGAAATACAGAACGTGCACCGCCAGAGCGCGGGAAAAGCCGGCATTCTCGAACGGCAAGTGCCGGGTGTCGCCCGCGAACAGATCGACGGTTCGAGCGAGGCCCGCGCAGCGCCGGCTCGCCATATCGCGCATGTCCTCCGAGACGTCGACGCCGGCGATTCGGCCGGAAGGCGTCAGCCGCGCGATCGCTTCCAGCGTGCGACCGTGCCCGTAGCCCAGTTCCAGGACGTCGTCGCCGTCGGAGACCGCCAGCGCATCGAGCGCGCGGCGATTCTGTTCGGCGGTCTCGCGCTCCATGATGCGAGCAATCACCCAACCCAGGAACCCCTGCGGGTTTCCTGACTGACGCGCGATGAACTCAGGACGCCGCACGAAACTCCCCCGAGCGTTCGCGCAGCGCCATCTTCACGCCGGCCACGTAGGTGAGACACGCCCCGATGATCGAGAACGCGAAGCCGATCGTCAGATCGTTCACGCCTGCGATGCAGCTCTTCGGGATGACGAAGCCGTAGCCGATCAGGGCGGTAGGCAGAACGTACCCGGCAAGCGGCAGCCAGAGGCGAGCACTCACGATTGTTCCTCGTCGGTACGCGCCGCCTGACAACGGAGGTCCTCGGTCCCGACACGGACCCAGGTCGTCGTGCGGCCGAGAATGTGAAAGCCCAGGTAGCCGCGGACCATCAGGCGGTCGTCGCCCGCCATCGACACGGTACAGCGATAGGTGCGCCCGCTCGTCGGGTCATAGATGGTGCCGCCGTCCCACGCTCCTCCCGGAACCGGCGCGAGCCCGCTCAGAAGATCGATTCCGATCACGGAACGATCGCGAAGCGATGCGTCCGGGTTGTAGCGGTCGCTCAAGAGGCAACCGTTCTCGTCGAAGGGCGAGCGCAGCCAGACGACTCGACCGCAGAGCGCGTCTCCGCAGTCGCGGACCTCAACCTGGGCTGCTCCACCCTCTGCGTACCAGACGCCGATGGGCGACGAGGCGGCGTCGGACAGTTGTGCGGCAGCAAGAATCAGTACGGCGGCGGCTGTGCTCGCGACGGCGACGCGCGGTTTGCGCAGCGGACATGCGAGCGGTCGCATGCCGAACAGGATTCGAAGCGGCTGCAACGGCCGGACGGCGAAGTGATACACGCCGAAGATCAACAGGTAGGCCACGCCGAGCACGAGGAAGAACTTCGCGGCGATCCCGAGCGGGAGCTGGACCAGCCAGAAACCGGGAATGACGATCGCCGCCTGATGCAGGACGTAGACCGGAAGCGCAGCCTCGGCGAGATAGCCGAGCGTGGGGTTGGAGAAGGACAGCCAGCGACGCCCGGCGCCGAGGATCGCGACGATGAACGCCCAGCCGGCAACCGCGCTACCGGCGAGCAGGACCGTCTCCGACTGGTAGAGTCCGGTGATGCCTCCGAGAAGGACGCCGCATGTCGCGAGACCGACGGCGAGTGCCCGCTTCCACTGCGAATGAACGAACGCTTCGAGCCTTGGATCCCAACCGAGCGCGAAGCCGGCGCAGAGGTAAGTCAGGTACCAGGCGACGTTCGCCCAGTCGTTGTAGAGGTTCTGGATGCCCGGCCAGTGCGGGCGGAGCGTCACCTGAACCAGCGCGAGCAGGGGCACCGGAACCCAGACCATCCACGGCCGCAGCTCGAAACTCGTCCGCCCGGCTCGCGCCCAGCGTGCGAAGACCGGAAGCAGCAGAACCGTGAACGTCAGGAGGTACGCGATGAACCAGAGGTGCGCCCAGGTGAAGCGATCGAGGCTCGTGAAGAACGTGGGGAAAAATTCCCCGAAGCTTTCGTGAAACTCCGACATGGTCGGGAGTCCCCCGGGAATCACGCTCTGGAAGCCCGACTGCCGTGCCTCGGTAACCCACAGTCCGCGGTGGTTCAGATCCTGTCCGCTGCGGAGCTCGAGGTACTTGATCGCCGGCATGAACAGGACGACTCCGGCGACGAGCGGGACGCCGATGCGGCGCAGTCGCTCGCCGAGGACCTCGCTGGCACTCCGAAGCGCGCTCACCCGCGCGAGCGACCAGCCGGCGAGAACGAAGAACAGCGGCATGTGCCAGAGGCTCACGAAGCCGCAGAACACCACCATGAGAAACGAAAGGTCGCTGTTCCTGACGTGGTAGAAGGGCGCGGGGTTGAAGATCATCGCCGTGTGAAACACGACGACGAGGAGCGTGGCGAGCACACGGAGCCAGTCGATATCGGGTCGGCGGTCAGCGAGTGAGGTCATTGCGTTCTCTCCTTGCGCATCAGGACGTTCGGCCTTCGGCTTTCCCAGCTCACCGTTCAGCCTTCGGCTTGCCCAGTTCACGTTCAGCCTTCGGCTTTCCCAGTTCACGTTCAGCCTTCGGCTTTTCCAGTTCATGTTCAGCCTTTGGCTTCACCAGTGATCGAACGAGTAGATGGACGACGGTTTCGCGTGCGATTGCGTCGTCGACGTCGCCGGAGGCGGCGGTCGCGGGCGGGAGGTCCCAGTGCCGGTGCACGGCCCAGAAGACGATGGTTTCGAGGACGAGGCGTGCCGTGGTGCCAAGGTCTCCTGACGCGACGACGTGACCGCGCCGGATGCGATCCTTCAGGTACGTTTCGAGCAGCGCGAGGATTCCGCCGCGGCCGCCTTCGAGCCACAGCGCGGCGATCTCCGGGTACTCGCGCGCGGAGCGGTCGAGGAGCTTCAGGCGGCGGCGATTGCGCGCCAGCACGTCGTAGAGGTCGAAGAGGATGGTCGAGAGCTCCTCGCCGACGTCGCGCACCTGCCGTCGCGCCAACGCGGTCGCGAGCGAGGGAAGATCGGAGTTCCGGGCCAACTCGGTGCGGACGAAGTCGAGGGTCTCTTCGGGCCGAGGGGTCGAGATGGGCAGCGCCGAGGGCTGTGGAGGCGGGACGTCCGAGTCGAGATACCGGAGGGCCGCATCGAAGAGCGCCTCCTTGCTCTCGACGTAGAGGTAGAGCGTGCCCTTGGCGACGCCCATTGCCGCAGCAACGTCGGCCATCTGGGTGCGGCGATAGCCCTGGTCGATGAAGACCGAGGCGGCGGTTTCGAGGATCTGCTGGAACTTGTCGTCGGGCCGGCGTCTTGGCATGGACCGGTTGTATAACTGACTGAGTCAGTCAGTCAAGGACTTTCGGCGAAGCACGGCCGCGGAGTCTCGGAGCGCTCTCGTCCGCTCCGCGCAAAGGGTCTCAGCCGAGCAGTTCCTTGACGACGACCGCGAGCGCCGACGCGGTGGCCACGCCGAGCACCGCGGCGCGGGTGCGGCCTGCGTCGAGCCACGACCGCGTGAATCCGGAGAGCGCGAAGCCGACGAAGGTCGGCGGAAGCAGCAGCAGCCCGTCGATGAGATGCTCGCGGCCGAAGTGCCCGGCCAGCGCGAGTGCAGGGATCGACATCGCGCTGCCGAGCGCGAAGTAGGTATTGAGCGTCGAACGCAGCCGGGGACCTTCGGCGTGCTGGTACACGAGCGCGATCGGCGGCCCGCCGATCGACGTCATCGTTCCCATCACCCCGGAAAGAAAACCGCTGACGAGCAATGTGCCGGTCGTGAGCGCCACGCGCAGGCCCGAGGCGCTGAGCGCGACGCCGAGCAGGACGACGGCGCCGAACACGATGCTCATCGTCTCGGTCGAGAGCCATGCGAGAGCCGCGGCGCCGAGCGCGACGCCGGGAACGCGGCCGGCCAGTGCGAGCGCGACGCCGCGCCGGTCGATGTCGCGGCGCTCGCGCACGCCCGAAGCCAGCGAGACGAGCATCGAGCTGACCATCACGGGCCCGGGCACCATCTCGGGCGCGACGAGGGCCAGCAGCGGTGCGGAAAGCAGCGCGTAACCGAAGCCGACCGAGGCCTGGATCAGTGCCGCGAACGCGACGACGAGCGCAGCGAGGACGGACGTCAGCTCGGGCACGGGGAAATCATCCGGCCGCGAGGTTGGAAATCACGGCGTCGGCGATCTCGAGGCCGCGCTCGGTCAGCGTGACGACGTCGCCGGAACGCGCCAGCACGCCGCGCGCGACGAAGGAGTCGAGCTTCGGGGCGGCGTCGGCGAGCGCGCAGCCGAACGTGCGCTCGAACTCCGCCGCATCTACGCCGGCCGCGAGTCGCAGCCCGACGAGAAGATACTCGGCCATCGCCATCTCGCGCGTGAGCGACTCTTCGCTCGCATGCCAGCGTCCGTCGCCCGCCGACATGTAAATCTCCGGAAGGCGGATGTTCGAGTAGCGCCGGCCGAAAATCGGGGACGGATCCCGATTTCCTTTCGGGCCATCGGTCTGTGGGTGCGATGCCGCGTGAGGAAATCGGGATCCGTCCCCGATTTTCCCGGTCTCGCCGCTCGCCAGCTCGCGGCTCCCATCCCCGATTTTCCCATGTTGCGAGAAGCCGTGCGCGCCGGCGCCGAGGCCGAGGTAGTCGCGCCACGTCCAGTAGGCGAGGTTGTGGCGGCTCTCGGACCCGGGGTGCGCGTAGTTGGAAACTTCGTACTGAGGAAGGCCAGCCGCCGGCAGCAGCTCGCGCGCGAGGCGGAACATGGCGAGCTCGGTGTCCTCGTCGGCGGCGGTGACGAGGCCGGCCTTTCTCATGCCCGTCATCGGCGTGCCGTCTTCGTAGGTGAGGCAGTAGGCGGAGACGTGGCGCGTGCCGAGGGCGATGGCGGTCTCGAGATCCTCGCGCCACTCCGCGACGGTCTGCCCGGGCACGCCGTAGATCAGATCGCACGAGACGTTGTCGAAGCCCGCGCGGCGTGCGGCGGCGAACGCGTCGTGCGTCTCGGCCGCGCTGTGGATGCGCCCGAGCGTCGCGAGGTGCTTCGCGTTGAATGACTGCGAGCCGAAGCTGACGCGCGTGATGCCCGCCGCACGGAAACCGCGCAGCTTCTCCTCGCCGCCGCCTTCGAGAGATCCGGGGTTGGCTTCGAGCGTGATTTCGGGCTCGGGCTCGATTCCCCAGAGGCGGTCGAACGTATCGAGAAGCGTCCCGATGCTCGCCGGCGAGAACAGCGACGGCGTCCCGCCGCCGAAGAAGACCGTCGAGACGCGCCGTCCGGCCCACGCGGGCTGCGCCGCCGAAAACGCCGCCTCGCGCAGCAGGGCTTCCACGTAGCGCTGCTCGGGCATCGCGTGGACGACGTACGTGTTGAAGTCGCAGTACGGACAGCGCTTCGCGCAATACGGAAGGTGAACGTAGACGGAAAACGGCTCGCGGGTCATGTCTGCATCGCCCGCACCGGGTCGTCGTGAAGCGCGGTCAGGCGGGACAGGCGTGCTCCGCGTCCGCTCCAGCTTCGCTCACTTCGCTCGCGCCGGGTCGCTACCGCGGAACACGCCTGTCCCGCCTGACCGGAACCCTC